>CAZRBP010000019.1:0-38291 GCA_964598305.1 uncultured Pseudomonadales bacterium
TCCGGCGAGAGCGCTTTCACATGAACGGTTTCGGCGGGCTTCTGGGGTGGAGCGACCACCGGCTTGGCGGTGAAGTCGAAGGGGATGCCGAACACGTCGGCGTATTCGGCGTTGAACAGGCCCTCTTCGTTGAGCGCGTAGGATTGCCGGCGGAGGGAGCGGCCGATCACCTGTTCGCAGAGCAGTTGGGTGCCAAAGGCACGCAGGCCGAGCACATGGGTGACGGTGTTGGCGTCCCAACCCTCGGTGAGCATGGCCACCGAGACCACGCAGCGGATGCCGCCGCCGAGACGGCCCGCCTTACCGACGGTGTTCATCACTTCGCGCAACAGGTCGTGGTCGGTGATCTGCTCGGCCTGCTGACCAGCGCCGGTACGTTCGTTGATTTCGCGGCGGAAGCGCTCGATCTCGTCCGCGGCTGCGGCGCGGAAGCTCTTGTCGAGGGCTTCGCCGGACTCCAGTTCTTCGCTGTTGATGAGTAGGGTTCGAGGCAAGGACAGGGGCTTGCCCGTTTCGTCAAAGTTGCGGAACAGTTCCAGGCGCCCGTTGTGGAAAGTCTGGTCGCCGTCGCCAGTGTCACGGCGGAAGCCTGCAATGTAATCTCGCACCAGCTTCGAGGAGGCGATGTTATTGCACACCACGATGAAGCAGGGTGGCACGCCGATGCCCGCGTCTTCCCACAGGCGAAACGTCTTCTCGTAGTGGCCGTAAAGCGCCTCCAAGGCGGTTTGCAGTTCCGCCGGCAGCGACAGTGGATCGAGTTGTGAACCGCCACCCCGCCCCTTCGGCATCTTCTTGCCGATGTGCTCCCATAGGATTCGGTACATGGGGATCTCGTTGGTAGGCACATTGTCCACCACCGGCACCCTCGGCAGTTTCACGATGCCGCTTTCGATGGCGTCCATCAGCGAGAAGTCGCTCACCGTCCAAGGGAACAGCGTGCCTTCCGCATATCCGGAACCGCGCAGGAAGAAGGGCGTGGCGGAAAGATCGATCACCCGACCGAGGCCGAGCTTGCGCTGCACTGCTTCGAGCCCTGATATCCACACCCGGGCCGCTTCTTGGTTGCTCTTCGCCTCTTGGAGTTCGTCGCCGACCAGCTTGCCCTCATCGCTCTCCTCTAGGGCTTTTTCCCGATAGCAGTGGTGCGCCTCGTCGTTGAGCACGAGGATGCCCTTCATCGTCATCAGTTCGGGCATCACGCGGGCCAGCATCTGGCCCTCGGTCTCGCGGCTTGCAATGGCCGGGCCCCGGCCTTGGAGCAGGGCGCGGTTGCCCTTGGCGAGGTCGAGCGTCTCCCGCAATTGAAATGCGTGGTAGTTGGTGATGACGATCTTGGCCTTGTCCAGTTCCCGCAGCATGTCGGCGGGTACCAGTTCGCGGCTGGCGTAGTAACTGTCGGGATCGTTGGGCTGCAGCACTCGCAGCCGGTCGCGGATGGTGATGCCGGGCGTAACCACCAGGAAGCCGCGGGTGAAGCGCGGGCTGTTGGGGCGGCGGGCGGCGTTGACCGTCTGCCAAGCGATGAGCATAGCCATCACTGCGGTCTTGCCCGCCCCGGTGGCCAGCTTGAGGGCCATGCGCGACAGGTCTGGATTGGCCTGTTGGCTCGCGTCTTCTATCTCTTCCAGGAAGCGACTGCCTCTCTTGCCGAGGCTGGGGGCGACCTCGGTGAGCCAGATGATCGTCTCCACAGCCTCCACTTGGCAGAAGAACGGACGGAAGTCGGTGAACTGATGATGGCGCCAGTGCTTCAGCAGCCGTGCCGTTTCAGGCGTCACCCGCCATTGCGCTTCCGGCAGCGCCCGCCAGTTAGCGAGCTCCTGCCGGAGGCTGTCGATGAGCGCAATGAGTTCGTACTGCTGCTGGTCGGTCTCAAGGGCTTCACTTTCGGCGTCAAGGGCAAGCTGGGCCTGCTTTCCGCCCGCCTTCCGCGCCGTCGGAATCGGCGATATGAAGGACACCTTGCGTCGTCCTTCGCCAACGGTATCCGTCGGCTGCCGCCCCTCGTCCAACACCCAATGCCGCGCCGGGACTTCATAGGGCGAATTGAGGATGGGGGACTGGTGGAAGGCATCCGGCATCGGCGTAGTTTAGCCGAAGGCCCGAATCCACGCTCTTGGGCTGCACCACCGCAGGATTCTAACGCCGACTAACATCGCCTGGCCTACATTCCACTCTCACCCATCGTTCCCTTCGTGGCCCTCCAAAGCCCGTTCGAGGGCTGCGCGCCCCTTGGCCGTGAGCCGGTATCTCTGGACCGGGCTCGTCGGCTTGCCCGGAATGGTCATTGCGAGGAGTTCTTCGGCCAGCAGGTAGCCTAGCCGTTGTTCGAAGCTGCGTGTTCTGCCCGCATAGCCTGCGGCGGTCTGCAATGCCTTGCTCGGAACGTCTGCTCGAACACAAGCGTGCAGCATGGCAGTTTCCTTGGCTCCCAACCGACCTTGCACCCCAGCTTGCACCCCTACTTGCACCCCTACTTGCACCCCTTGCTGATCGCCTTCTCGACCTGGCGGAATCCCCTCTTGCACGGCGCCGGGTTCGGCTGTGTCGGCAGCCTGTTCGTCGATTCGCGCTGGTACAGGGTCCGTCCCGTTCTCGCGTCGGACCGTCGTAACGAATCCGTCGGTAACGGCGAACTCGGGTTCAGGCAGGCCAGCCTCTACGCAGCGGCGGATCATGTCCAGCGTTCCTGTTCCCATGCGTTCGATGTACTCGGTCAGGTACAGCGCCTCGCCGAGCAGCGGATTGCCGGGTACGGACCGATGGGCTTCGCGCAACTTCTCCAAGGTCAAAGGCGGCGGGAGCCTGCCGGGATTGCGCACTTCCAGACGATCGGCGAATAGCATGACTTGAATGCTGCCGTTGTCCGTGTAGTCCCGATGAGCGACGGCGTTGACGATGGCTTCGGTTACGACCTCCACTGGGATTTCATAGCTTCTCGGGGCTCGGGCGCTCTCGGCGCGGACACCGATGCGGCGGTTGATCTTGCTGAGCACGAAGTCCACAGCCTGATCGACCAGTTCGAACGCAGTGCCCTTGTACACCTGATAGGACGGGATTGGCTTGGCGACTTCCGTTCCGTGGAAATGAGCGCACCTGATCTCAGAGGAAATGAGGAACCGTTGGGGCGACTTTCCAAACAACAGCACTGCCGCATTCGTCAACCGGCCATCGTCCAGCAGGTTCATGTGTTCAAGCAGTTCAGAAGCCGGCGTCCCCTCCGGGAGCGGGAACTGCCTGACCGAGCGAGCTGTCCGTATGAATTGGGCCATGCGCTCGAAGTCGAGGTCATCGAGCGTTGCCTTGGCGCAGGGCGAAGCATCGAACGGTCCCCATCGGATCAGTTCCCTGCTCTCCAAATAGTCAACCAGCGCGGCGTACAGACCTGCCACCAACTCGGCCACCGTGGCGAACCGCTTGCGAATCAACCCTGCTTCCGCCTTGCGCACCAGTGCTTGCATCTTGGGATGCCGCTCGCCATCCACAGCCTTCAGAAAAACCAGGCGATGCGCACCCACAGCCGTTGCCTGGTCGAACTCACGTTCTGTCGGCGATACGCCTTCACCGTCTTCGCTGCCGTAGTCCGCGCCGAACAGTCCCACATAGATGTCGCACCGCTCCACTTCATCCAAGTAGAGTTGATCCGGCCGTTGGTCGGATGCTGGGACGTCTTCGAACAAAAACACCTCGAAGAACCGGCGGATCAACGGGTCGTCGTGAACGTAGTCCCGCAAAGCCGCCCGTTCGCCTGCGAACTCGCCTTGCGCACTGCTGATGAAGATGCGGAGGGGGAGCACGCTAAACCCCAAACACCTTCATCACCTCATGCAGCAGGTCCTGAACGGCGAACTCTTCAACTTGCTGGTGGAAGGCATCCGGCATGGGGCTAGTTTAGCCGAAGGCCCGCAGCCTCGCTCTTGGGCTGCACCGCCGCGGGTTCCCACCAACAACCACCATCGGCTGGGCCGACACTCCACGCCTATCGAAGCGAGGGCAAGATGCCCTCGCGCCGAGGAGTCGCTGGCAGTTGACCGGAAGATATACAACGCAGTTGTTGTACAACAAATCCGTCGTGTAGTTTTTTTCCAACAAAGCGGCTTGGTGAATCGTTCGGGCTAGGTGTACGCAACTGGGGAAGGCATACTGCCCCGCTTGCGAAAGCCGTCCTGCTGGACGCTCATTGAGGAGACCCGAGGCCGTGGCGATCAAACTTGCCGTTCTGGACCTAGCGCCCATCGTCGAAGGCGGCGATGCGGCCCAGGCGCTGGCCAACTCCCTCGACCTGGCCCGGCACGCCGAAGGTTGGGGCTATGTGCGCTACTGGGTGGCGGAGCACCACAACATGCGCGGCATCGCCAGTGCCGCCACCGCGGTGGTCATTGGCCACATCGCGGGCGGCACCTCGAGCATCCGCGTGGGCGCTGGCGGCGTGATGTTGCCCAACCATGCGCCGCTGGTCATTGCCGAGCAGTTCGGCACCTTGGAGGCCCTGCACCCTGGGCGCATCGATCTCGGCATCGGCCGGGCGCCGGGCACCGATCAGGTCACCGCCCATGCGCTGCGGCGGACCTTGGCTGGGGACATCAACCAGTTTCCCCGGGACGTGATGGAACTGCGGGACTACTTTGCCGAAGCCGGTCCGAAGCGGCAGGTGCGCGCGGTCCCTGGCGAGGGGCTCCGGGTGCCGCTGTGGATTCTGGGGTCCAGCCTATACGGCGCCCAGTTGGCGGCCCTGCTGGGATTGCCCTATGCGTTCGCCTCGCACTTTGCGCCGGCCGCGCTCGACGAGGCACTGGCCACCTACCGGGAGCACTTCGTCGCTTCCCCGCAACTGGACGCACCCTACGTCATGGTCGGCTTCAACATGTTTGCGGCCGATACCGAGGAAGAGGCCCGGCTGCTGCGCACCTCCTCCCAACAGTCGTTCCTGAAACTACGCACCGGCACGCCCGGCCCGCTGCCGCCACCCAAGGCGGACTTCGAGGCGACGCTCAGCACCGCCGAACGCCACCTGCTCGGCCAGATCACCGCCTGCTCAGCGGTCGGCGACCCGGACCAAGTACGCGAGCAGCTCAGAGCATTCGTCCAGCGCACCGAGGCGGACGAAGTGATCCTCTCCGCCCACATCTACGACCACGCCGCCCGCCTGCGCTCCTACGAGATCGCCGCCGAGATTGGGGCCGACATCTAATCGTTGAACCGAGGGTTCCATCGAGGGCGGGTCGCCCTCGCTCCAAGGAGGCGCCGTAGCGAGGGCAACTCGGAGCGAGGGCAACTCGGAGCGAGGGCAACTTGCCCTCGCAGTGAACCGGAGGATCCCATCGAGGGCGGGTCGCCCGCTCCGGGGAGCTTTCGGCTTGCCGGACTGCCCAAGACCCCGTATTTTGGCGGCTCCCTTCGCCACGGAAGCCTTACCATGACCGATCCATTCGCCACGGCCATCGAGCTGGCCGCCGCCATTCGGAACAAGGAAGCCAGCTCCCTGGAACTCACCGACATGTACATCGAGCGGGTCGAGCGCTACGACGGTCAGACCAACGCCGTGGTGGTGCACGATTTTGAACGGGGCCGGGAGGCGGCCAAGGCCGCCGACAGCGCCTTGGCGAAAGGGGAATCAGTCGGGCCGCTGCACGGGGTGCCGATGACGGTCAAGGAGGCGTTCAACGTCACCGGACTGCCGACCACCTGGGGCATCCCGGAAATGCGCGACAACATCGCTTCCGAGGATGCGGACTACGTCCAGCGCCTGAAGGGCGCCGGGGCCGTCATCTTCGGCAAGACCAACGTGCCGCTCAATCTGGGCGACTTCCAGAGCTTCAACGACATCTATGGAACCACCAACAACCCTTGGGACCTGATGCGCACCCCCGGCGGTTCGTCGGGCGGCTCGTCGGCGGCGCTGGCGGCAGGGCTGACCGCCTTGGAGGCGGGCTCCGACATCGGCGGCTCCATCCGCAATCCCGCCCACTATTGTGGCGTCTATGGCCACAAGCCCACCTGGGGCATCGTTTCCGACGAAGGTCATGCCCTGCCCGAACAGCTCGCGCCCGCGGACATCGCAGTGGTTGGCCCCATGGCGCGCAGCGCAGAGGATTTGGCGCTCTCCATGGACATCGTGGCCGGCGCCGGGCGCACGGACCGGGCCGGTTGGCAACTCAACCTGCCGCGCCCCGCCAAGGGCAGCTTGAGCGAGTTCAAGGTGGCGATTCTGCCCAACCACGACCGCGCCCCGGTGGCGACGGAGATGGCCGACCGGGTGCAGCAGGTGGGCGAACGCTTAGCGCGGCTCGGCGCCACGGTGTCGGACAGCGCCTTCCCCGACATCAACGTCAACGCCGCCTTCGAAGCCTATTTGAGCCTGCTCTGGGGCGTGATGGCGGCGGGCCTTTCCGAAGAGGAAAAAGCCGGGCTCCGGCTGGCCCGCGAGGCGGAAATCGAAGGCGAGGAAGTGCCCGCCTCATTGGCCCGCTTCGGCGTCCAGGAGCACGGCGAGTGGCTTAAGTTCGACAATCATCGCTTCGGCCTGCGCAAGGCTTGGCAGGCGTTCTTTCAGGACTGGGACATCCTCATCTGCCCCCAAGTGGCCACCACCGCCTTCCCCCACGACCACGGCGAATACCTGGAACGGCGCATCATGGTGAACAACGAATCCCAGAACTACTTTCAACAGGTGTTCTGGGCGGGAATGATCACCGTCGCGCACCTGCCGAGCACTGTCTTTCCCACCGGGCCCTCGAAGGACGGCCTGCCCATCGGCCTGCAGGCCGTGGGCGCGGAGTTCAACGACTACACGACCATCGAGTTTGCCCGGCTGATGGCCCAGGAACTCGGCGGCTTCGTCCCGCCACCCGACTATCCCTAGCCTGCAACCCAAAGGGCCTGCCTCCGGAGTTGGCCGCATCCGTTCCTGAACACGCGAGCGCTCTCTACCGCTAGCTGAGACGAGCCAGATGAAAGGACCAGAAATCGAGTACGCCAATGACCTTGAGCCGCTTGAGGAATTGCTGCGTTCCGTTGAGCGCCCCGGCGATTTCCAAGTGCATGGTCGGGTGTTCGCGGCCATGCCCAGGTTGGATGTGGAGGACGTGGGGTCGCTTTCCTTTCCGGTTCCCGACTTCCAGGTCCGTGCCCTGATCGAAGTGGCGGAGCGCGCGCCCTACGGCAAGGGAACGGCTACGCTGGTGGATCGCTCCGTGCGCGACTGCTGGCAGATCGACGCCACCCGGATTCGCTTGGGCGGCGGCGGGTGGGCGGATACGTTCCAGGGAATTTTGGAGGCCGCCACAAAGGGCCTCGGCTGTCCGAGCGGCAGCCTCCATGCGGAACCATACAAGCTGCTCATCTATGAAACCGGCGGTTTCTTTGCGGCCCATCGCGACAGCGAGAAGGCCGACGGCATGATCGGAACGCTGTCGATCTCGCTGCCCACCGAAGGCACGGGCGGCGAACTGATCGTGCGGCACGGCGATCAGGAAGTCAGCCTGGACATGAACGCCAGCGATCCCTCCGAACTGGCCTACGCTGCGTTCTACGCCGATTGCACACACGAAACCCGGCCAGTGCGCGAGGGTTGCCGATTGTCCTTGGTGTTCAACCTCTGCCTCCGCCCGGGCGACACCACGACGCCCCGGTGGGCGCCGGACCACTCGGATCGGGTTCGGAACATCAGGGAACAACTCATTCGATGGCGCGAAGACGAGTACGGCCCCGACAAACTGGTCTGGCTGTTGGAGCACGATTACAGCGAAGCGGGATTGTCTTGGGACGTGCTCAAGAACGCCGACTCCGCCTTGGCAGGTGTCCTGAAAAAGGCCGCAGGCCAAGCGGGTTGCGACATACACGCGGCGATTCTGCACATTGAGGAGCAAGGCAGTCCTGACTATTCCCGCTACGACCCCTACGAGGACGGCACTAATGAAGTGGCCATCGATGAGATTTTCGATGCTCACCACTGGCTCGACACTTGGAATGGCCCAGATGCGACGCAACCGGACTTGGGCAGGATTCCATTGCGGCCCGAGGAAACGCTGCCGGTGGGTGCACTCTCCGACGCCGAACCGGACCGACAATGGGTGAACGAGGCCACCGGCAACGCCGGTGCGACGGTGGAACGCGCCTACCGTCACGCGGCTTTGGTCATCTGGCCACGGCGCCGCGCACTGAAGGTCATGGCGAGCGCCGGCATCGGCGCCGCCATCGCTTGGACAACCGAACAATTCGGCCGCGACGGCGTGGATGCCGATCAGTTGATCGATCAGCTAATCGACGTTTGGAACACGATTCCAGTTGACCGGAGAGAGCCGGAACGGGTGGCGATGCTGGACTTGCTCGCCAACCATGGCGACGGCGGGCCCGCCTTGCGCTTCCTGAGTGAAGTCGTGCTGTCCCGATACGACGGCAGCGAGAACGACGGCCTGCTGCCGGTGCTGGGCCTGATGGTGCCCGAGGCCGCTGAGGATTTCCTGATGGAGCTGGTCGAGGCGAAGATGCCGTTGCAGCCCAATTCCGTTCTGGTATTGCTTCTGGAGGCAGGCCAATCCCAAATCCTTGATTGGCGCACCACGCTCCAAGCGAGCGTCGGCGCAGCCTTGGCCACCCTGCCCGAGGCGCTCAAATCACGCCCCCGGGACCACACCGTCATATGGCGGCCCGTGCCCCCGCAGACAATCGACAAGAACGGACTCGCCGCGCTGTTCACCCTCGCATGGCGTTGCGGCTTCTTAGCGGAGGCGGAAGCCGCAGCTGCGGCTGTGGCCGCCTATCCCGAAGTGGCCACGCCGCAACGGCACCTGCCTGCCGCCTTGGACGTTCTGTCGCAAGAGAAAGGCATTGCGGGCAGCGCCGCCTATCTGGCGCTGTGGCTTCAAGCCGCCCGTTCCCTGCTGGCCCGCAGCGCCACGCCGCCCAAGGCCCCAACGGATTGGATTATCCCTGCCGACATCTCATGCAAATGCGACCTCTGCGCCCAGCTCAAGGCTTTTTGCGCGGACCCTGACGCAGAGGTCCGGCGATTCCCGGTGCGCAAGGAACTGCGCAAGCACCTGCATCGACAGATCGACGACAATCGGCTCGACATCGATCACGTCACCGAGCGGCGAGGCAGCCCCTATACGCTGGTCTGCACCAAGAACCGCGCAAGTCATCAACGACGGCTGAAGGAGTACGACGAGGACGTGTCGTGGATGCGGGCTTTGATCCGGCTAGCGCCGGAAGGGGAAGCAGCGAAAGACGGGGCAGCGGAATTGCAGCAACTGGAGGCGTCGTCCCACTTGCCGAAGTAGCGTACGCCGCGCTACGGCCTTTCGATACGGTTTCTCAACGCGACCCAGCTCGCCCTCACCTACGTTGCCAGCAGGGTTCATCCGACCCCACTGGTGACCACAAGCGGTATGTAGCCCGTGACCTCGCCGGGAAACATGGACCTTGCCAACACCCATTTATACGCCCATATTGACGTAAGTTGAAATAGACGTATTATTGGCGCCCGGAGGTAAACACCATGCAGATAAACCCCGGGGGACGCCTAAACACCCAAGAAGTGATGGGGCGCGACCAAGAAGTCGCTCGATACTGGGACATTCTTGGGCGCCAAGGGCTAGTCCTATCCGCCGAGCGGCGGATAGGCAAAACTCACATCGCGCTGAAGATGAGGGACGAGTGCGGTCCCCGCTATCTCCCCTTCTATCAGGATCTTGAGGGCGTTCATTCCATCAGCGAACTGATCCGATCCATATACGACACCGTTAACCAGTCCCTAGCCGCAGCGCCCAAGTTCAAGGCGCGCTTGGCCAAGTGGTCCACGCTGCTTCCAGGCCGCATTGGCGGCGTTGATATCCCGACAGGCAGCAAGAACTGGCAAATTTTGCTCGCCACCGCATTCGACGACCTCATCGGCATCTCGGACGACAAGGTCATTCTATTGCTTTGGGATGAATTTCCTTTGATGCTGCACAACCTGCAACGCCGGGAAGGACCTGACTCCGCAATCGAGTTGCTTGACCACCTGAGAGCACTTCGCCTCGCGCACTCCGACCGGCTCCGCTTCCTCTATACCGGCTCCATCGGCCTCCATCTTGTCCTTCGTTCCCTGCGGAAGGCTGGAAACACCAACGACCCGGTTAACGACATGCACTCCGCCACGGTTCCGCCGTTAGCCCATCGAGACACCTGCGACCTCGCTGCAGCGCTGCTCAGGGAGACCCGTACGCCGTCTGACCTCATTTCCCCGTTGGCCTCGACAGTCGCGGAGGTGGTCGGGGGCTTCCCCTACTACGTCCACCATGTGGTGGATCAGCTGCACCAGCTTCGTCGCACCATATCGGCTGGCGATCTAGCATCCGTCGTCGACAGTCTCATCCACGATCCGCACGATCCCGCGAATTTCCAGTACTACGTCAGCCGGCTGTCATCGTACTACGACGCTGCGGACAGGGAAGTGACCCTGATGGTGCTTGACACCATGGCAGGGCTCGAACAAACAGCACCGCTACCACAGTTGGTCAATCTATGCAGGCACCGCGACCCATCCCTAACGGAAGAGCGCGTCCGGGAAGTGCTAAGACTCATGGCGGAAGACCACTACGTCACGCCCAAGAAAACCGACGGTGGGTTGATCTACGACTTTCGATGGCAACTCGTCAAACGGTGGTGGAAGGAGACGCGACTGTGAGAGAAGGCATCCTGCGCGGTTCTCGATACAGCCCCGGCAACATGGACCGGGAGTCCCTCGAAGCCCTGTTCGTCGGCCGCGAAGAGGTAATGGAGGACGTACTTTCCCGCGTTGTGGCCTCCATGGAACAGCCGGACAAGCACTACATTCTATTGGTCGGGCCGCGTGGATCCGGCAAGACGCATTTTTTGGCCCTCGCGTACCATCGCATCATGGACCGCATCAAAGCGGCCCGATTGGAGGACAAGACAACGGTTGCCCTGCTAAAAGAGGAGGAGTGGGGTGTTGCATCATATCTGGACTTGCTCGTCCGCATCCTGCAAGCACTGGTGGAACAGACGCCGGGGATTGGAGTGGAAGTGCCACGGATATACGACGAATTCACCCGTGACCCCGCCAAGGCCGAGAATCTCGCAGCATCACTGCTCCGTCAACATACACAAGGCAAGACGCTTCTCTTGCTCTGCGAGAACCTCGTCGATCTGTTTCAAGGGCTGGACATGGAAGGACAGATGCGCTGGCGAGCGTTCATCCAAGAGAATGGCAATTGGTCCATCGTAGCCACCACGCCAGCGCTGTTTGCTGCGCTCCAGCTACAGGACAACCCCTTTTTTGGTTTCTTCACAATACGCGAACTGAAGCGGATCGACTTCGAATCCGGACTGGCGCTGCTCACCAAAAAAGCCATTCATGAAGAAAAGCCGGAGTTGGCGCGATTCTTAGGCACACCCCTAGGCCGCGCACGAGTTCGCGCCATTCACCACCTTGCCGCAGGAAACCACCGGGCCTACGTCGTTCTGTTCGACTTTCTCGACAAGGAGTCGCTCGATGACCTCGTTGGCCCATTCATGCGCTTGGTCGATGACATCACGCCTTACTACCAAGACCGCATGCGCCAAATCCCTCCCGCGCAGAGGAAAATCCTGGAATTCCTTTGTCTGGAATCCAAGCCGAAGCAGGTCAAGGAGGTCTCCGCAGCCTGCCTGATGTCTCAACAAACCACCGCAAAGCAAATCGGCGAGCTTGATGCAGCCGGATTCGTCAGCCGAAAACGTTCAGGTCGCAACACGTATTGTGAGGTCTCCGAGCCGTTGATGAGGATCTGCATCGAAGTGAAAGACAACAAAGCAGGCCACTTCCGCCTGTTCGTTGAGCTCCTTCGCCACTGGTTCAGCAATCGAGAACTTGAACAACGTGTTGCTGCACTTAGGCACGACGAGCACCACAGCCGCCTTGATCAAGTCCACGTTGAGCAAGCGGTTAGGTGTCACTTAGCGGATGGTCACCAGCCATTCATCGAAGTATTGCATGCTGAAGCCGAGCGTTGCTGGGATGCTGGCGACTACCCCGGTCTCGCGGCAGTAATGACCACGCTTGTTCGCGAAGGCGGATCCGACGACGACTATCGACTGTGGGTTTTCTCCCTTGTCCAGGCCGACAACAGCCCCTCGGCGATATCTGCCATTGAGCAAGCAGGAGAAAGGTGTCTAGATGACCCTTCTCACTTGTACTTCGTTGCAATGGCCTATGCGACGGAAGGCCGCCCGGGCGACGCGCTCTCCTACGTCGATCGTGCCCTCGCGCTGGACCCTGATTCGGAAGATCAGGCCGCGCACCTATGCCTCCAAGCAGACCTCTTACACGATCTCGGACGTCTCGACGAGGCGATTGAAGCCGCCGAGGCCGTGCTGAAGATCGATCCAGACCATTGGCACAGCTTTGAGCAAATTGTTCCGGCTCTCACCGCCTTAGAGCGCCATGAGGATGCAACGGCTCGTATGGCGGAATTTGTCCAGCATGCACAAGGTGATTTCGATGGCCTGATCGCTGCATCAAGGCTCGCTGAAAATCAGGGATGGCTGGAGGACGCTATCAACTTGGTCGAAGCGGCGTTAGCCATTGACCCGGAGACCATCACTGCGCATCAACTGCGAGGTAATCTACTTCTCGAATTGGAGAACTACCAGGCTGCATGCGAGGCGTTTCGCGAGGTCATCTCCCGCGACCCCGACTCCGTCCCGGCCCATTGCAGGCTGACCGACGCACTGGCATTGGCGGAGGACTTTGAAGGATCTGCGCTGACTGCAGAACGTCTCATTGAATTGGACCCCGATCACACCCATGCCTACTTTGCAAAAGGGCGGGCGCTGATTGAGCTGGGTCGAACAGATGAGGGCATTGCTGTTTTGGATCATCTATTGTCAACCGACGACTGTCACTCGCTGGTGCTCGCCGCAGGGGAGTCAAGGCTTGTTGGCGAATACGCCTCGGCAAATAGGCATCTTGATCGGGCTGCAGAATTGCGGCCCGACGATCCCGACCTTTGGATCGAACGCACTCGCCTCGATACTGACTCAGGGGACTTCGACTCCGCCCTTGCCAGCGCCGCAAAGTTGGAAGCGATCACCTCTGGCGCACTTCCTGCGCGTCTGCTCACCGCACAGGCTCAAGCGGGCTCCACACCGCTGGACATGGTTTTCAACGACCTTGAGACCGGCCTCGATCTTGAGGAAGTCCACGATCAAGAAGCTTGGAGCAATGCAATCTCAACAGTGCTGATTGTCTCGGTGCGCCAATTCGGCCCCAAGTATCTTCATCAAGGCACTATGAAGCTGCAGGAGTTGTTCGGCAACGCAATGGAGCATGGGTTCATTGGCAATGTACTGGTGGACTTCCTCACTCAAAGCGCCGCCGACTTTGAGGGCACTCTTGAAGACTGGGAGAAGTGCTTGGACCAGCTCGCTAGATCGCTAGCGGACTTGCCGGAGTGTTCGATTCCCATCGAAATGCTGAACGCAGCAGTGAGATTTGCCAAGACCGGCAACGAGGACGAATTGCTGACGCTACCACTTGAGCAACGGCAGCTTCTGGAAGAGACTCTGTTCAGCAGCTAAAAGCGGCTGCCCATCGGCCTGCGGGCGGTGGAACTCACAGCGCCACCCCCACCGAAACCTGCACGCGCCGGGGCATGAAGTGGCTGCGCGCCTCCCCGAATCCCGCGTCATTCACGAAGGGGTTGATGTTGTAGCCGGTTTGCCGGTCGAACACGTTGAAGACATCGACGCGCAGCTGTGCGCTGGCGCCGCGGAACAGCCTGAAGCGTTGCGCGTAGCTGAGGTCGAGCTGCCAGTGGTCGGGGCTGCGCCGGCGGCCGGCCCGCTCGGCGTAGCGGTTGGCGGCGGAAAAGTACGACGGCAGGCCATAGGCCGTTGCATCCCAAGCCTCCCACGGCTGGCCGGACTGGTAGACGAGGAAGGCGCCGAGCTGGGCCCGCCAAGGCAGCGCGTAGTGGCCAAAGGCCTTGAAGACGTGGGGGCGGTCGCCACGCAGGACGCCGTCCTTGCGGTCCCAAAGCTGGCGGCCGTAACCATCCGCCAAGAGCGAGGAGCCGATGAAGCGGTTGGCGTCGTTGACGCTGCTGGTGTTGTCCTGGTCGAAGTTGCCCGTGTAGCGGCTGCGGACATAGGATGCGTTGAGGTAGCCGCGTTCGCCGCGCCACTCCAGTTCCACCACGGCCTCCCAGTACTTGGTGTAAGCGCCGTCTAGCTGGGCGATGACGTAGCTGGAGCCCCCTATTTCGGCGCGGATGGCGTCCAAGTCCGGCACGTAGGGGCCCTTGGCGGCGATGTCCGGCGGCGTGTTGTCGTAGGCCTCCCGGGAGTGGTTCCAAGTGTCCTCCCAGAACCGGGTGCCCCTGCGGTGGCGCAGATGAGCCCGCAGCCTGATGCCGTCGCCGAGCCTGTGGGCAGCGCCCAAGGTCCACTCGTCCACCCGCCGCGGCTCGATGCCGCCTTGAAACGCCTTGCCCGAGGAACCGGGCCGAGGCGCGTGGGAGATGATGCGTCCCTGCTCGTCGAACAGCACCCGCAGGCTCGCCCGGGCGTTCCGGTCCCAGGAGGCGGCGCGGGCCAGTGAGTTGGCTTGGGGGTGGTAGCGGGCAAAGCTGAGGGTGGCCTCGCCCCGGTCGTGGTAGGCCCAGGCGACGCTCAGCCGCGGCTGGACCATGTCCGCCCAGGGAATGGTCCGCATCCGGTACTTGGTTCCGGGCGACCGCTCGAAGCCTGAATAGCTATCCGCCACCCGCCGCAGTCCTTGGCCGTAGAGCACGTCCCGGCTGATCAGCACGCCCAGGTTGTAGGTGAAGCGGCCAAGACTGATACGGTCGTTGAGCTCAACGCTGTAGCTCTCGACCGCCGAGCGGATGGGGCCGACCAACGCGCCGTCGCCTTGGGCCAAGCTCATCTGCTCCACGGCCGCCGTGTAGAAGATGGGCGTTCCGTCCGCCGCCCGGTCCACTCCGCCGGGCACCTCGATGACGCCCCATCCATTGGACGCGCGCCGCAGCGACTCCCGCCCCTCGGCCCAGCGAAAGCCCGCGTGCAGGCTGTGGCGGGCGCCGCCGATGAACAGCTCCCGGTCCAAGGTCACGTCCAAGCCTTGGTTGAAGTAGTTTCCGTCGCTGATGCGGGCGTGGGCGCCCACGGCGCCGCCGCCGACCCGGTTGCCGGACGCATCCAAGTAGCCGTAGCGGTCGATCAGCGGCTGCACCCTGGCGTTGTAGGCATCCGCTCCCGGCACTGCGAGCGGCACATTGAGGTAGCCCATTTGCTCAAGGTTGGCCACATCCAGGATCCCGTCCAAGCGGGGCTCGACGTCGAGCCGCACATCGGGCCGCTCGCTGCCCCGCAGCGCGTAGTCGAAGTACTGGAAAGCGAGTGTGGTGGCGGCGCCGATCCGCCAGGAGCCGTCCAAGCTGAGGATGTCCTGTTCGGCGCGCTCGCCAACGGAGACCGAATCCGCCTCGTAGAGGCCAACCGACACGCCTTGGTCCCTCCGCGTCGAGGTGCGGTAGCTGCCGTTGAACAGCAGCCGGTCCGTGGGCGCGAAGGTCAGCTTGCCGAAGGACTCGTCGCGGCGGCTTCGGTAGCGCTTGACCGGGCCATAGGCCGTGGCCTTGTTGTCCCGGTCCTGCCCTGGCGCGAAATAGGAGCCGTAGAAGAAAAGCCGCCGCGGCAGAAGCGGGCCGCTGGCCGTCACGGTGGTCCAGGCCTGGCGGGTGTCGTGCCTCCCGCCGCTTCGCTTCCCGGCCACCAGCGCCTTGGGTTGAAGGCGATACTCGACGCTGGCCGCGAACCGGTCCGTGCCGGAGCGGGCCTTGGAGTCCATGGCGAAGCCGCCGCTGCGGTTGAAGCCCACGGCGTCGGCGCCGCCCCGCTCGAACGCCACCTGCTCGATGTCGTGGCTGGAGGGCTCCGCCGAGAGGGTGCCGAACAGCGGCAGCGACAGGTCCGCGCCGTCGAAGCGGTAGGTGTTGTCCTGGCCGCTGCCGCCCGCGCTCGGCCCGCGCACCCGGTCCTCGGTGTACTGAACGCCGGGGGCGAGCTTCACCAGGTCGCGAAAGCCCTGCCCGACGGGCACGCCGAGCACCAATTCCGATCCGAAGGCGTTGCCGAGCGACGCGCCGCCGCGGCCGCCGAGGCGTTGCGCCACCACCTTCACCTCCTCGATGGGGCCGCCCTGCGCATCGTCCAGCGCCAGGTTGACCACGGCGGTTTGGTTGAGCAGCACGTCCACGGCAACCTCCGGGCCGCCGCCGGGCGCCACGACCCTCAGAAGGTAGGCGCCTGGAACCAGCATCGGCAGCCGGTAGCGGCCTTCGGCATCCGTGACCGCGGCGCGCGGACGCGGCAGGACGGCACTGCGCGCCTCAACGGCAACCCCGGCCCGGGGGACGGCATCCGCGGTGACGATGCCTTCGATGCCCCCAGTCTGCTGGCCCCAAGTGTTGGCCGCCGAAAACAAGCCGACGATCAGGAAGGCAAGGACAGCGGTCCTGTTTCTAACTGTGTTCAAGTAATGCACGCGCAGGAACCCAACTGAATGCGCAGGCCATGGTGTCAAGGCGCTGCCGCGTTGTCCATGCGCACCAATGACGGAAGGGATAAGGATTCCCCTGCGCTCAACCCATTCAGACGCGACCACCCTTTCGCCGCTCGCTGTATGTCAGTGTCATACCGATGTAAGTTACAATTCCTTGATCAAACCCTTGGAACGGCACCATGAGAGTCAATGCGAGATTGGATGAGGGCGTATCGGCGAAACTATCGCAACTGCAGGCGCTCACCGGGCTCAGTGCGAGCGACGTGCTGAAACGGGCAATCGACTGTCTTCACAGGGAGCACATGGCGAGCGTCCAGAACAGGCTTGATGGCCTCCTGTCCAGTGAATTCATTGGTTGCGCGGAGGGCTCCCGCAACCTCGCCAACGAGTACAAGCAGCACCTCACCGACGACTTGGCTGGAAAGCATGGCTCTGGCTGACACTGGCTATTGGCTCGCATTGGCCAACCGACGCGACCGTTGGCACACCCGGGCTGTATCGGCCACCAAACACCTTGTCGAGCCGCTGATCGTCACCTGGCCAGTGCTTACCGAGACCTGCCACCTGATGCTGGCCCGCCTAGGGATCCAAGCGGAGCTTCAATTTATGCGGCAGGTGGCCAGAGCGGCCGACATCCATGAAATTCGGGCGGACCGACTACCGGAAATTCGGGCGCTCATGGAACAGTATCGCGACCTGCCAATGGACCTTGCGGACGCCTCTCTCGTTTTGGCCGCCAACGATCTTCAGAACGGCCGAATCCTGTCTACCGATCAACGCGACTTCAGGACGTACCGGTGGAAGGAAAGGCAACCGTTCCACAACCTGCTGATAGATTCCTAACCGGGTTTTCCTTAAGGAGTCTGCCACCTCAAGTGCTGAGTATGCCCGTTATCTCGCCGGTGGCGTCGTTGAGGTCGATATCGAAGGCGTTGGGATAAGACGGCAGCCCCGGCAAGGTGTTGATGTCGCCAGCCAGCGTGACGATCTGCCGCGCACCGGCTTGCACGCGCAATTCGCGAATGGGCAGCGTATGCCCGGTCGGCACGTTCAGCAGTTCCGGTTTGGCGGAAATCGAAAGGTGCGTTTTCGCCATGCACACCGGGTAGTTCCAGCCGAGCCCGGCGAAGCGTTCCGCCATGGCCCGGGTTCGCGGCCCCCATTCGACCACATCCGCCTGGTAGATGTCTTCCGCCAAGCGTTCCACCTTGGCCTCCAAGGATTCGTTGTCCGAGTAGAGCAGCTTGATGTCGGCATCGCCGTTGTCAGTGGCTTCCAAGCAGGCGGCGGCCAAGTCGGTCATGCCCGCGCCGCCCTCGGCAAAGCCGTTCGCCTCGGCCACCGCAGCAGCACCGGCGTCGAGCGCCGCCCCGCTGGCCGCTTGGACTTCATCGCGCCGGTCTGACGGAAAACGGTTGATCGCCACCACGGCCGGCAGGCCGTACATGCGCACGATGCGGATGGCGTTGGCCAGATTGCTGGCGCCTTTGCGCACTGCAGCGACATCGTGTGCGTCGAGTTCGTTGCGCCGCACGCCGCCATGCCATTTGAGACCGCGAATGGTGGCGACCACCACGGCGGCCGATGGCGCTGGCCCGCCTTGGCGAATCTTGATGTCCATGAACTTCTCGAATCCGAGATCGGCGCCGAAGCCCGCTTCGGTAACCGTCAGGTCGGCGCAGTTCACCGCCAAGCGGTCGGCCAGGATCGAACTGCACCCATGGGCGATGTTGCCGAAGGGTCCCATGTGGACGATGGCCGGCTGCCCCTCGACGGTTTGCGCCAGATTGGGCTTCAAGGCGTCGCGCAGCAGCGCCATGAGCGCGCCGATGCCGCCGATGTCCCGCGCCCGCACCGGTTGCTGATCCTTGGTCCAGCCGAGCACGATGTCGCCAAGGCGCTGCCGCAGATCGGCGTAATCCGATGCCAGCGCCAGTATCGCCATGATCTCCGAGGCCGCCGAGATGTCGAACCGCGCCTCCCGCATCGGCCCGTTCACACGCCCGCCGACGCCGGTGACGATTTGGCGCAAGGCCCGGTCTTCCGCGTCCGTGACCCGCCGCCATGTAATGCCCGCCGCCTCAAGCCCCGGCACGATCTTGCGGTGGGCCGCGTTGTCCGCCATCGCCGCAAGCAGGTTGTGGGCGGACTGCACGGCGTGAAAGTCACCCGTGAAGTGCAGGTTGATTTCCTCGGCCGGCTGCACGGTCGCCCGCCCGCCGCCGGTGCCGCCGCCCTTGTGCCCGAATACCGGGCCGAGCGAGGGCTGTCGAATGGTCAGTGCCACGCTTCGGCCAAGGCGTGCGAGACCTTGGGTCAGCCCGACGGCGACGGTGGATTTGCCTTCCCCAGCCGGCGTCGGCGTGATGGCGGTAACCACCACCAGCCGGCCCGGAACCTTGCGGGTGGGGAAGGCGTCCAGCGGCACTTTCGCCTTGACGGATCCGTACGGCTCCACGTCGCCGGGTTTGAACCCAAGTTCCGATGCCACGTCCGCAATGGGACGAAGCGCTGTTTTAGCCCTCATAATCGCTCCCGCTTCCATGCGGCCGGCGCACACTGAACACCGCCCCAATGGTTGAAGTCAAACGCCCGCACGGCGCGCTTTTGCCGGTAGGTCGCTTATGGATTAGAGGTTGTCGCATTCCGCCCTAACTGCGCGTCCGATGGGGCCGATTCGGGTGAGATAATTTGCCGACGGAGTCCGGTGCTGCGCTCGTTGAGCGGGCGCATTGACGGGAGCTTGACATGGCTCGACGCCCAGGAGGCAGACAAGCGCGCAAGGCGCAACGCAGCGCACCCCTCGCGGACGCCATCAAGCCCGTTCATCCCGGTGAGTCTGGGGGACAGTTCAAGCCGTTGGCGGAACCCGACGTCGCCGCCGTCACCGAGAACGTCTTCAGAATTCTGGAGGAAGTCGGCTTTGCCGACGCGACACCGCATTGCATCGAGACCTGCACCGCGGCCGGTGCCGTGCTCGGCGATGACGGCCGCCTGCGCATGCCCCGCAGCTTGGTCGAGCAAGCCATGGCACAAGCGCCCCACAACCTTGTGCTGCACGGGCAGGACCCGCGCCACGACCTCCACATCGGCGGCAGCAAGGTGCATTTCTCGACCGCTGGCGCCGCGGTGATGATCGCCGACCCCGAGGGCAACCGCTATCGCGACTCGACCGCCCAGGATCTCTACGACATGGCGCGGATTGTCGATACCTGCGAGCACATCCACATGTTCCAACGCACCTGCGTGCTGCGCGATGTCGAAGACAACTACGCCATGGACCTGAACTCCACTTATTGCGCGGTGCAGGGCACGTCCAAGCATGTGGGGTCAAGCTGGGTTCAGGCCAGCCACGTCGAGCGAACGCTTGAGATGTTGCACATCATTGCCGGCGGCGAGGCCGAGTGGCGGGCGCGGCCGTTCGTCAGCCAGTCCAACTGCTTCGTGGTGCCGCCGATGAAGTTCGCGGTGGACGCGCTCGAGTGCCTGCGCGTGGCGGTGGAGGGCGGCATGCCGGTATTGCTGCTCTCGGCCGGACAGGCGGGCGCCACCACGCCGGCCTGCCTGGCGGGCGCCGTCTCCCAAGCTTGGGCGGAATGTCTCGGCGGCCTGGTTTACGTGAACGCCATCAAGCCCAGCGCGCCGGCCATTCTCGGCGCCTGGCCGTTCGTCTCGGACCTGCGCACCGGCGCCATGAGCGGCGGGTCGCCGGAACAGGGCCTGCTGTCAGCCGCCTGCGCCCAGTTGGGCGTCGCCTTCGACCTGCCGTTCGGCACCGCCTGCGGCATGACGGATTCGAAAATGCCGGACTTCCAAGCCGGGGCCGAGCGGGCCTCGACCCTGCTGGCAGCGGCCCTGTCCGGCGCCAACATCATTTACGAAGCTGCGGGCATGTACGCCAGCCTGCTCGGCGCCTGTCCGGAGAGCCTGCTGCTCGACAACGACGTGCTCGGCTCGGCGATGCGCGTCACCCGCGGCATTGAAGTGACGCCGGAGACCCTGAGCTTTGATGAGATCAAACGGGTGTGCACGGGTGGCGAGGGCCACTACCTCAGCTCCAACCTGACCTTGAAGGTCATGCAGAGCGAGTACATCTACCCCGAGTTCAGCGACCGCGCCAGTCCCACGGTGTGGGAAGAGAACGGCAAGCCGGAGCTGGTGCGCGAGGCCGCCGAGCGAAAGCGCGCGATCCTCGCCAGCCACTACCCGAAACACATCGCCGACGCGGCCGACGACAGCGTGCGGTCGCAGTTCCCCATCTTTCTTTCCCGCGAGTCCGTGGGACGAGGAGGACAGCCATGAGTGAAGCCATCCCTGAAGATCAGGACGACATCGATCTCGCCGCCCTGCCGGACGCGGAACTCGTCGAGCAGATGCACGACGACCTGTATGACGGGCTGCGCGATGAGATCGTGGAGGGCACCGAAATCCTGCTGGAGCGCGGCTGGCCGGCGGACAAGGTGCTGCAGGAGGCGCTGGTTGACGGCATGACCATCGTCGGCATCGACTTCCGCGACGGCATCCTGTTCGTGCCCGAGGTGCTGCTGGCCGCCAACGCCATGAAGGCCGGCATGGCGATCCTGCGTCCGCTGCTGGCCGAAACCGGCGCCAAGCCGATCGGCAAGATGGTGATCGGCACGGTCAAGGGCGACATTCACGACATCGGCAAGAACCTGGTCAGCATGATGATGGAGGGCGCCGGCTTCGAGGTGATCAACATCGGCATCAACAATCCGGTGGAGAACTACCTTGAAGCCATCGAGGAGCACCAGCCGGACATCCTGGGCATGTCGGCGCTGCTGACCACCACCATGCCCTACATGAAGGTGGTCATCGACACGCTGGTGGAGAAGGGCATCCGCGACGAGCTGATCGTGCTGGTTGGCGGCGCCCCGCTCAACGAGGAATTCGGCAAGGCGATCGGCGCGGATGCCTACTGCCGGGACGCAGCGGTTGCCGTGCAGACCGCAACGGCGCTGATCGCCGAAAAGCGGCTGCAAACCCACAACGAAGCGGGCTAACGGCCTTCAGGCCGGGACCGACCTCACCGCCGACACATTCCGACCCTCCCGGCTGAAGGCGACGCCCACCAGATGCACCGGCTCCCCCCGGTCCCGGTACTGCTCGGCGTAGCCCCGGTCCCTCATCTGCCCGATGGCCTCCCGCGCCGCAGCGTCCCCGCCGCCTTCCCCATTGGCCATCTTGAACTCAAGCACGAACACCTGGCCGCCGTGCAGCACCACCATGTCCGCCCGGCCGCGGCCGGAGGACTCCTCCACCCTCAGGTCCAGCCCGATGGCGCGGAAGCAGGCGTACAACATCCCAGCGTACCACGCCTCGTAGCGCGCCGGGCCGTTGCTTCCCTGCCACTGGTACGGAACCCCTGCGAGGAATGACCTCAGGCGCTCCGCGAACCCGTCAAAGTCATTGGCGGCCAGCAGGCGCCCGAGTTCCCTGCCGCTGTCCCACACCTCCCTGCCCTGGCGACCCAGATGGCCCAGCAGTTCCTGGTTCAAGCTGTGCCGCACCTCGAAGTTGGGATAATCGAGGGTGTAGAAGGTCTGCGGGCCATCCCGGCGCTTTCCCGTTATGGTCAAGTAGCCCGTCTGGAACAGGAGGGCCTCAATGCCGATGTCCCCCACGTCGAACTTCGACAGCTGCCCGGCGTCGACGGTCAGCTTCTCCAGCTCCAGCGGGCTCAACTCCCGCTCCATCATCATGCGAAACAGGAACGTCGGCGAGCCGGTCTCGAACCAGTAGGGCATGAACTCGCGCTTGCGGAACAGCAGCAGCACGTCAAACGGGTTGTAGAGCCGCTCCTCGCCCAGCCAGCGGTAGCCGTTGTACCACGCCCGAATCTCGTCCCGATCCAGCCCCGGCAACTCCGGGGCGAACACCCTATCCAAGTCAGCGTCGGTGTAGCCGCAGATGGCTGCGTACTCCGGATCCAGGCTGATGTTGTTCAGATTGTTTAGGCCCGAGAAGAGGCTTACCCGGGAGAACATGCTCACCCCGGTGACGAACACGAAGCGCACGTCCCGGGCGCTGCCCTTGATGATGCCGTAGAACCCCCGCAGGTAGTCCCGGTTCGCCCGAGCCATCTCCGGCTGGTCGATCACGTCCAGGATCGGCTTGTCGTACTCGTCCACCAGCACCACCGCCTGTTGGCCCGTGGCTTGGTGCAGGCGATCCAGAAGGTCCCTCAGGAGTTCGGGACCCGTGCGGGGCAATTGGGCTGGCTCGAGGCCGGCGTTGCGCTCAATGATCGCCAGTTGACTGGAGATGCTTTGCTCAAGGTCGCCGGGTTGGTCGTGCTTGCCGTCAAAGCTCAGCCGCACCACCGGATGCTTCACCGACCAGTCCCAGTGGCCGTGGATGTCCAGCCCCCGGAACAGCGGCTCGCTGCCCTCGAACAACTCCTGCAGCGTATCGATCAGCAGGCTCTTGCCGAACCGGCGCGGGCGGGACAGGAAGTAGAAGTCCCCCCCATCGACCAGCCTCCGGATGTGGGGGGTCTTGTCAACGTAGTAGCAATCCTGCTCCCTGATTCTGCGGAAGGACTGGATGCCGATGGGAAGCTGGCGGCGGATCACTGCCCGTATTCTCCGCAAATGGGATCGCGGAAATCATGTCACCCCATGCGACCACGCGCAAGCCGATGAGCCCGCACATGAATGATTCGTTAGACGTGCTGCGACCGTCGCGATGCCGGCACAAGTGACGCCACCTCCAGCCACCTCCAGAACCCATACCCGAGCTCCGCCAACAGCGAGGAGCCGGACACCTGGTTATCAGCGGCCACCGCCAAAGACAATCCTACTAATGCGATGCTTGATCCACACGGGCTAAGGGAAAGATTGCTGCTGACACCACGCGCATGATTCGGCTGCCGCTCCATCTTCCTACTAGGGAACGCGAACCGGTCGAGCGTTAGTCCAACAGCTTTATGTCGATTACTGCTGCGTTGTGTTCGTTTTTCGACACGCGGGTTTTGAACAATGTCGGCTCGGACTTGACGAGAGCTGACAGTTGTCTGTGCCCGTGGCTGCGTGGATCGAATGCCGGGTCGAGCTTGCGCACCAGACTGCCGACCACCCCTAGGAACGCCCATCCGTCTTCTCGGGCGGCTGCAACCACCGCCTGCTTGACAACCTTGGTCCAGTCGCCGTTCCCCTCGGTCGCCGTCTCGGTCTTCGAATCGCCGGCGAGGTTGGTGGTCTGGACGAACACCTCGCACGCGTTGACGAACGCCCTCGGTGTCTTGGGCTCTCCGATCCCCATCACGAATAACCCTTCTTCACGGATCCGAGTCGCAAGGCGCGTAGAGTCGCAGTCGCTGGACACGATGCAGAAACCGTCGATGCGCCCGGAGTGAAGCAGATCCATCGCGTCAATGATAAGGGCGCTGTCGGTCGCACTCTTGCCAGTTGTGTAACGAAATTGCTGCTTAGGTTGAAATGCGTGCATCTGCAGCGCGGACTTCCACCCCGACATGTTTGGAGTGGTCCAGTCGCCGTATATGCGCCGAACCGTGGTCGTCCCGTACTTTACCGCCTCGGCAAGCACGGCCTCGATCAGCGAGGGCTGAGCGTTGTCGCCATCCACGAGGATCTCAGTATTGGTGCGTTCCGCCGCCCCCCTAGCGTTGACTGTGTTAGCCACGCCGCCTCTCCTATTCAACGCGGCTCGCATAGGGGATGCCCCGCCGATGAACCAGTGCGCTGCTGCGAGTCCTTGGCTCTCATCGGTGTTGGCTTCGGCCTGCACCCTACTTGGCCGACTGCCGAACCGAATCCGTACGCCATGGCGTGAGCTTGGCTGCAGCGCCAAGCTTGGTCCTTGAATTGTGGGCTTTTTCGAAATGGGCCGCAGTTCTACGCTGGTGCAGGCCCAAAGACGCTTCAAGGGGGCGATCAGCGCCGATACGGGAGCGCGGAGGACGCTGTAATGTGCTAGCAGCCCATCAATCGGGGCAACGAGAGGTGGCTCCGTCGGCATCGATTCGGACACAGCGCGATGCGCGACCTGCCGAGTATTTTGATTGTGGCCATCACTGCCGACATCCTCCACCAGTGCCCGGACAAGCTGCCGAAGCACCATCGGGCGCACCTCTCTTTCCTCCGGGACCACCAGAAGATGCTGTGCATTGCGGAAAACGAAGGAAACGATGCCATCGTTTCGTCACGGCTGATGTTTCTCTGACATAGAATTGACACTCTGAGAAGCCCGATAAACTTCGCCGTCCTTCAAACATATCCAAAAAAACATCGATCCCAAGGAGAAGAAAACGAATGACCATTCAGCATTTGCTGACGCGGAACTACAAGGTTCAACATCCGGAAGGCCAAAGCCACAGGATAAAGGAGATTCAGGTACGCGCTGGGCAATCCCTTGCTCGCGGTGAGGCACTGTGTTCCCTTGAGTACAAGCGAAAGGGCCGGCTTAGCTCACCAGACACCGTGTACCTTGCTGAGTGTGCATTCGACGTCGACCAACATGAAGTCGTCGATTCCCCCTGCTCAGGCATCCCCGACCGCAAAAAGGAAGCGGCCATTGAGGAGTAGGCGAAGGGCGTCGATCCCGACCGCGTTGCGTTCCTTTACGATGCCACTGTCTTGGGAAGCGGGAAGACGGGCTTTGTCATCACGGACAGTGCCCTTTACCTTCACGATGACGATGCAAGCTACGAGGTGCGGTTTGACCGAATCGAGTCCTGGGCTCAGACGGAGGAAATCGTTCGCCAAGACAAGGGCGATTCCATAGTGGTCAAGAGCCTCGAAATCTCGGGGGGTGACCAAATCGTGAAGATCCCCCACACGGTGGGCATGCTGGATTGGGCGAGAGCAGGCGACTTCCTGGATGCAGTAGTTGCGCTCAGGCAGGAGGGAATGACGAAGGATGTGGACGGCTTCATGGCCATTGAGGCTCTCCCCGACGGCGCAAAGCTTGCCTACATCGAGGCGATCATGTGGCTGGTGCATCACGACGACGGAACCATCGACTCGCGGGAATTCGGGGAACTTCGGCTGCTCATGACGCAGTTGGGCTTCTCTGGGGAGTTGAGGCGACGCACGCTAACAATGCTGGACGACGCCCACAATCTGGTCTTGGATCAAGTGCTGGACAAAATGAAGCGTCAGGTGCCAGCAGGGGCGGAGCGGCTGATTTCCCTATCCTTGATCAAGGACATGGTTCGCATCTTCAATTCCGCCAACGGGGATGGGGCCATTGAGTCTCCCCAGATCGCGCAGGCTCGCGAACTGCTCGACGTTGACGAGGAACAACTGCAGCTAATCCATGACGCTGCAAAGTTCGAGCGGGACGTTTTCAGTGGTTCGGTGAGCTCGGACGACCTGCAAAAAAGTGCAGAAGGCTTGGCGGCCAAGGCGGCCGCGGTGGGCGTGCCGATCGCGGCGGTCTACATGAGTGGCAGCGTCGTTGGGCTAAGCGCGGCTGGCATGACGTCGGGGTTGGCGGCGCTAGGACTCGGCGGGGTGCTTGGGCTGTCGTCCATGGCCACTGGAGTTGGCGTCGTGGTGCTGCTTGGCATTGGTGTTTACAGCGGCATTCGGCGAGTGGTGGGCGGCAACAAGGAGAAGGCGGATGCGCAGTTTCGCGACCTCATGCTTCAGGAAGTCCTTCGCAATCATCAAAAGGCGATAGCTGCCCTTGGCGAGGACTTGGCTGATCTCGCCCAGAGGATCGTCGAACTCTCGAGGGATGTCCTTGAGAACAAGCTGAAAATCGAGAAACTGGGCAAGGAGGTGATGCTCTTCGCCGAGGCGCTGGCGCAAGTGAAG
Organism: uncultured Pseudomonadales bacterium; assembly: GCA_964598305.1. Taxonomy (GTDB): domain Bacteria; phylum Pseudomonadota; class Gammaproteobacteria; order Pseudomonadales; family Azotimanducaceae; genus Azophilus. The sequence continues at coordinate 26,353 of CAZRBP010000019.1, forward strand.
CTACGCGGGAAGAAGTACGAGGAGGAAGCCGGGAGCAGCGGAGACCGGACGCAAGATTCCGAGGTTGGGGGAGCAGCATGAAGAACCAACGTCCAAGCACTCGAGAGGAGGCAGCGAAGGCAGCGCTGGTTCAGCGACTTCAATCGGATGAGTTGGAGGACCGGAAGGGCGCACTAGAGCGGCAAACGGACAAGGTGTCCGATGGCGACCGAGAGGTTGCGAATTCCCGTGAGGCGGTTGAGTCATCCATGTCTGACTTGTGGCGGGAACTCGGGCGCGAACATCCATCACAGGCGGCGATTGACAGCGCCACGCCATTGGAATCATTGGAACTTGACCAGGCTGAACGTGAAGCAGTTGATGCGGCCGTCGCAAAACTGGACTTCAGCACAACTTTGATTCGTTACGACGGGGACTGGTCCACTTACATTCGTGAAGTGGAGGACTATGCCCGCTCCCACGACATCGACCTTGGCCGCGACCCGTTTCAGTCCTTGCTGTCAGATCGGCAGCGAAGCGACATTCTCAAGAGAATTGAAACCGACTTTGACCAAGAATGTGACTGCGACCGATGGGACTATGCGATTGCGGCGTGTTGCGGTGCGCTTGCCGGACTGGTCGATGCCTTCTTGGTGGGTGTGCCGAAGAATAGTCCGCTAGCTGGATGGTCAGACAACGCCACAGATGGGCTAGTCGAGAGGTTCGCGAAGGTTCTTGGCTGGAAGGGACCAAAGAAAGATGCCGACGTAACCCGAAGCGCCATCGGGTTTCTTGAACGAAAGTTCCGCGTCAACTACGACCATCGGCACGGCAAGGATGTTGCTGGGCTGTTCGAGATGTCCACGAAAAACCACCACATCAAATCACTGGCGCATTCACCAAGCCCCATCGGCCTTCTGTTCTCGGTTCTGGATCAATTCACTGACCATGCTTCGTTCATTGCCGACGGTCGGCTGATCCGCGTTAGGTCGGACTCAAAGCTGCAACTGCAAGGCAGCAATTTCCCAAGCAGGCTGTTTGCCGCGTTTGTCAACTGGATCGGACACATTCTGTCTGACGCCGCGGGGGCAAGCGGCAGCGTGGGCAGGGGATCGGGAGTGCCAATACCGTTCTTCGAGTTGTTGCAGATCGCGAATTTTGGCAGTTTCGGAGAGGAACAGCGAACCTTGGCTGATCTCGCCGTGAAAATGTTCGAAAAGGGCTACGATGCGCGCTTTGGCGGCGCATTGGCCGTGCCTGTTTTGATCACCGAGTTGTTCATCCGAGTTCTCTGGGTCGTGAAGCGCCACTACTACCACGGCCACGACTGGAGCGACTGCAAGCCGACCGCGAAACAGCCAAGCCTAAGGCGAATGTTGCTGGTGGGGCATGGAAGTCTTGTGCTCGTTGACTTGACTGACGCCGCTGTGCGTGGTGGAGGCCAACCTGCCACAATGCTTATTCACATGAATTTCGTTGCATGGATTAGGTTCGGCTATCTCGGTTGGCGCGAGGTGCATGGACTCATCAAGAGGGACGCGGAGCGCCTGCGTCGAATCGACAAGACGATCGATGCGGAGCTCAAAGAGCTATTGGCCAGCAGCACGTTCACCCACAACTGAGTTCAATGTGACGGGCTCAGGCCCCCGTTCGGGGCAAAATGTTGCCGCGGACTTCTGCCCCTTCCATGCTCCCCAAGCACCGCCAAGCCAGCCAATGTACGTCCCTTCACGTGCAAAATACGGCTAGGGTAAGTCTAGAAGGGCGCCCCTCGGGTTGCTGAGGTGTGCGGGCTAGCACCGAATGCGGCGATTGTTCGGGTCGTAGAGGGGCTTTAGCGACGCCTGCGCCGGAACCCGCACCCCAGCCACCTCGATCTCAAAGACTGCGCCTTCAATTTCAGCGGGGTCGAGCGCCAGCGGCCCGGTCACGTAGCCAAGACCGATGGCGCCGCCCAAGGTGTGGCCGTAGTTCCCGGATCGGATGTAGCCTGCAATTTTGTCGCCGCACCAGATCGGTTCATTGTGATGGAGCAGGGGTTCCGGGTCGCTCAACTTGAACTGGACGAGGCGCTTGGCAAGGCCTTGCTCCCGCTGCCGAAGCACCGCCTCGCGGCCGATGAAGCCGCCGGGCTTGTCGAATTTGAGGGTGAAGTCGAGGCCGGCCTCTAGCGGTGTGTCCTCGTCGGTGATGTCGTGGCCCCAGTGCCGGTAGGCCTTCTCGATGCGCAGCGAGTCCAGCGCATGGTAGCCGGCGTGGACCAAGCCGAAAGCGTCGCCCGCTGCGGTGATTGCATCGTAAACACCGGTGGCGAATTCCGTGGGTATGTACAGCTCCCAGCCCAGTTCCCCCACATAGGTGATGCGCGATGCGCGAACGAGGGCGTAGCCCAGCTCAATCTCGCGGCTGGTGGCGAACCGGAATGCCTCGTTGGACAGGTCCGCCGGCGTCAACGACTGCAGGAGCGCGCGGGCGTTGGGCCCCATTAGGGAAATCACGCTGAAGCCCGAGGTCACATTGGTCAGCACGCAGTGGGCATCCGCCGGGATGTGGCCTTTAAGCCAGTGGAAGTCGCGCACTTCGGTGGCGGCGGCGGTGACCACGAGGAAGCTGTCCTCGCCGAGGCGGGTCACGGTCAGGTCGGCCTCGATGCCCCCCCGCTCGTTCAACCACTGGGTATAGATGATGCGCCCCGGGCGCACATCGACGTTGTTGGTGCAGACCCGGTTCAACACCCGCGCCGCATCCAGGCCCTCCAAGCGGTACTTGGCAAACGACGACTGGTCGAAGAGGCCCACCTGGGCGCGCACCCCCCGATGTTCGGCGGCAGTGCGCTCGAACCAGTTGCCGCGCCCGTAGCTGTACTCGTAGTGGGGCGTTGTGCCCGGCCGCCCGTACCAGTTGGGGCGCTCCCAGCCCGCCGCCTCGCCGTGGCAGGCCCCCGCCGCCGCCAACCGGTCGTGCAGGGGCGAGCGGCGAACGCCGCGCGCGGTTTCGAATTGGCGGTGGGGAAAGTGGGTGGCGTAGAGCAGGCCCAAGCTCTCGGAGACCCGTTCGCGCAGATACTTGCGGTTGCGCTGGAAGGGCATGTTGCGGCGCACGTCCACTTCCCACAGGTCGGCCGGGGGATGGCCGGCGTCTATCCAGTCCGAGACGACCTTGCCGATGCCGCCGGCGGACTGCAGGCCGATGGAGTTCAAACCCGCGGCGACGAAGCAATTGCCGTATTCCGGCGCTTGGCCGATGTGGTAGCGAACGTCCGGGGTGAAGCTTTCCGGGCCGCAGAAGAACTTCTGGATGCCGGCCCGCTCCAACGCCGGCAAGCGGGCCATAGCGCCTTGCAGAATCGGTTCGAAGTGATCGAAGTTGCCGGCGATTTCATCGAAGCTGAAGTCTTCCGGGATGCCGTCGGCCCCCCAAGGCCGGGCTTCGGGTTCGAAGGCGCCGACCAGCAGCTTGCCCGCATCGTACTTGTAGTAGGTGCAGGCGTCGTAGTCCCGCACGACCGGAAAACCGGGGTTCAAGCCCTCGACCGATTCAAACAGGGCATAGTAGTGCTCGCAGGCGTGCAGCGGCACGTTGATGCCGATGGAGGCGGCGAGGTCCCGGGTCCACATGCCCGCGCAGAGGACCACGCAGTCGGCATCGACTTCACCCTGCGCGGTTACCACGCCGGTGACCCGGCCTTCGGCGGTGCGGATGGCGGTCACCGGCATGTTCTCGACAATGCGCACCCCAGCGCTGCGCGCGCCCTTGGCAAGCGCCTGGGTGATGTCCACCGCGTTGGCGTAGCCGTCCGTGGGGATGTGGATGCCGCCGAGCACGTCGCCGGTGTTCAGCAGCGGCACCCGTTCCTTGATCGTCCTCGCCGTCAGCACCTCCACCTCCAGCCCAAACACCTTGGCCATGGAGGCGCTGCGCTTGAGTTCCTCGAACCGCTCCTCGTTGGTCGCCAGCGAGATCGATCCGCAACGGCGGTAGCCCGTCGCCTGGCCGGTTTCGGCTTCGAGCCGGTCATACAGCTCCCGCGTGTAGCGGGCGAGATGGGTCATGTTGACCGACGGCCGCAGTTGGCCGATCAATCCGGCGGCGTGCCAGGTGGTGCCGGAGGTGAGCTGCTGGCGTTCCAACAGCAGAACGCCGGAGCGGTTGGCGCGGCCGAGATGGTAGGCGATGGAGCAGCCAATGACGCCGCCGCCGATGACGATCACCTCCGCCCGGCGCGGGAGGCCGCCCCTCTTTTCTCCCTCTTGCGCCATCGACTGGCCCCTTAAGCCCTCAACCGCTTACTGGCGGGATCGTAGGCCGGGGCATCGAGGATGTTCAGTGGGCGCCGGTCGCCGAGCAGGCGGACTTGCAGATCAGCACCGGGGACGGCCAGATCCGGCGGCACATAGCCGAAGCCCAGGCTCTTGCCAACGTAATGGCCGTAGGCACCGGACGTGGTAACCCCGACGCAGCCCTCGCCATTGAAGATCGGCTCGCCGCCGCGCACGTCCGAGTCCGCCGCATCCACCTCGAAATAAATGAGCCGCAGCGGTTGCCCATCGGTCTGCGACTCGCCTTCAGCCGCACGCAGGGTGGCTGCCTTGCCGACAAAGTCCGCCTTGTCGAGCTTGATGAAACGCGCCATGTCGGCATCGAGCATCGTCACCTCGTTGGTCAACTCCGCTCCCCAACTCCGGTACGCCTTCTCCATGCGCAAGCTATTGACGGCATACAGGCCGAAATTGGCGATGCCGAACTCGGCACCTGATTCCATCACGGCATCGTACAACGTCTCCAGATCCGCCATTGCGGGATGCAACTCCCAACCCAGTTCACCCACGTAGTTGACGCGCAAGGCCCGCACCGGTTTGCCCGCAACCTGGATTTCCTGGCCGCTCAGCCAGCGGAACGCCTGATTGTCGAGGGGGGCTGCGGTGAGCTTGGCTAGAATCTCTCTTGAGCGCGGGCCGGCGAGCACCAACACGCCACGCTCATCGGTGACGTTGGCGACGTTCACGCGCTCACCCGGCCGGCGCGCCTCGTGCAGGCGATCCAGATCGCGCACTTCGGCGGCAGCCGCGGAAAGCACGTAGAAGTGATCGTCGGCCAGATGGGTGATGGTCAGTTCGCCGCCAATGCGGCCTTGCTCAGAAAGATGGTGCGCCAGCACGATGCCGCCGTTGCTCGGCATTCGGTTCGCGCAAACCCGGTCCAGGAAAGCGCGGGCATCGGGGCCGGTGACGTCGAACTTGGCGAATCCGGACAGGTCCAGCGCACCGGCCCGTTCGCGAACCGCAAGGCATTCATCCCGCACCACGGCAAACACATTGTTGCGGCGGAAGCTGTAGTCCTCATCCCGCCCGTCCAGCGAGAACCACTGGGGCCGCTCCCAGCCGAAGGTTTCCGTGTGGACACCGCCTTGGGCAAGCAGCTTGCCGTGCAGCGGACTCCTGCGGGCCCCGCGCGCGGCGGGCAGCTCTTCGCCGGGCAGCGGTGTGAAATAGGTCATGGCGTAGTCCTGGCGGCCCTTCGCCTTCATGTAGTCCGTGTCGGCGAAGGCTCCGAAGCGGCGGGGGTCGAAGCCGGTCATGTTGATCTCGCAGTCCCCTTCGAGCATCCATTGGGCCAAGTACTTGCCGCAGCCCGCACCCTGGGCAATGCCGAAGGACGATCCGCAACAGAACCAGAAGTTGCGCAGCCCCCCCACCGGGCCGAGCAGCGGCGGGCCGTCGGCGCTGTGCGGTATGGCGCCGTTGACGATGCGCCGGATGCCAGCCGACTCAAAGATCGGCATGCGCTCCATCGCCCGTTCCAGCCAGGGCATGAGCCGCTCCAGGTCGTCGGAAAAGAGCTCGGCGTCGGATTCCCAAGGCGGCAGCCCCTCAGGTGGCCAGGCCTCCGCCAGATTGTCGTGCTCATAGATGCCGATCAGGCCGGATTGCTGCTCCTGGCGCAGATAGGCGGAGGCGTAAGGGTCGCGAATGACGGGCACCTCCGCATCGCGCCTCGCAAACTCCGCAACCGGCCCGGAAACCAGGTAGTGATGCTGGATGTTGCAGATCGGCGCATCGGCGCCGACCATCCGCGCCACCTGCCGGGCGTAGCAGCCTGCGGCATTGACCACCTGTTCGGCAATCACCCGCCCCTGCTCCGTGACCACTTCCCACTCCCCGGATGGGCGGGGGTTGATGGCGGTCACCCGGTTGTGGCGAACGATTCGCGCACCCATTTGCCGGGCGCCCCGGGCCATGGCATTGCAGAGCCCGGCCGGGTCGGCATGGCCGTCGTCCGGCGTCCAGGCGCCGGCGAGCACGCCGTCCAGGTTCACGAATGGATGCAGTTCGCGAATCTTGGCGGCATCAATGATCTCCATGGGGAAGCCCACGCTTTCCGCGATGCCGCGCACGGTTTCGAACCAATCGAGGTCGCGCTGCGTCAACGCGAAGCGAATGCTCCCCGACGTGTGCCAGCTCACGAACTGGCCGGTGATTTCCTCAAGGCGCTTGTAGAGTGAAATGCTGTAGTCGTGGATCTTGGCGAGGTTGTAGTTGCCCACGAGGTGGGGGCATTGGCCTGCCGCGTGCCAAGTGGACCCCGAGGTGAGTTCCGCCTTCTCGATCAGCAGCGCGTCGGCGCATCCCAACTCGGCGAGGTGGTAGAGCAACCCCGCCCCCATGATGCCGCCACCGACGATGACAATGCGGGCTTGGTCGTCCATCACACACCCTCCCGTCTGCATAATGTGTCAAGGGTTCAAGCCAATCCTTGCGCCGCCCGACTTCCTTGAACGCTGCCGCGACCAACCGCCGCGGCCACTGCCCCACCCGGGATGGACTACAGGTTCTCCGCCTGCTTGGCGAGATCGAGCGCCACATCAACGATCATGTCCTCCTGGCCGCCGACCATGCGCCGCCGGCCGAGTTCCACCAGGATCTCGCGCACGTCCAAGCCGTAGTCCATGGCCGCCTTCTCGGCGTGGCGCAGGAAGGACGAATAGACCCCGGCGTAGCCTAGGGAGAGCGTCTCCCGGTCCACCCGCACCGGGCGGTCCTGCAGGGGGCGAACGAGGTCTTCGGCGGCATCCATCAGCCGGTAGAGGTCGCAGCCATGCTGCCAACCCCGGCGCTCCGCCGCCGCGATGAACACTTCGAGCGGCGCGTTGCCGGCCCCGGCCCCCATGCCCGCCAGGGAGGCGTCCACCCGCCGCGCACCAGCCTGCACCGCCACGATGGAGTTGGCCACGCCCAAGGAGAGGTTGTGATGGGCATGCACGCCGCGCTCGGTCTCCGGCGGCAGGACCGCATCGTAGGCTTGCAGCCGCTCACGGTAGCCGTCCATGTCCAAAGCGCCGCCGGAGTCCGTGACATAGACGCACTCGGCGCCGTAGGACGCCATCAGCCCGGCCTGCTCCGCCAGCGCTTTCGGTTCGCTCATGTGGCTCATCATCAGGAAGCCGACGGTGTCCATGCCCAGTTCGCGGGCGATTTCGATGTGCTGCTTGGCCACATCCGCTTCGGTGCAGTGAGTGGCCACCCGCACCGAACGCACCCCGGCGGCGTAGGCTCGCTTGAGCTCCTCCTTGGTGGCGATGCCGGGCAGGATGAGGGTGGTGACCACCGCGCGCTCCACCACATCGGCCACCGCCTCGATCCACTCCCAGTCGGTGTGCGCGCCGAAGCCGTAGTTGAAGCTGCCGCCGTTGAGGCCGTCGCCGTGGGCGATCTCGATGGCATCCACCCCCGCTTCATCGAGCGCCTTGGCGATGGCGGCAACCTGGTCGACGCCGTACAGGTGGCGGATGGCGTGCATGCCGTCCCGGAGCGTCACGTCCTGAACGTAGATCTTCTCCCGGGTGGGATCGGTGATCTTGCCGCTCACGCCGCGGCCCCGTACTTGAGTTCCGCGATGCGCTCGGCCGTCGCCTTGGCCGCCGAGGTCATGATGTCCAGATTGCCCGCGTACTTCGGCAGGTAGTGGCCCGCACCCTCCACCTCCAGGAAGATGGTGGACTTGACCCCCTCGTACTCGCCCATGCCCGGAATTCGCAAGGGCGCGTTGCTGCCGAAGCGCTCGAACTGCACTTTCTGTTTGAGGCGGTAGCCGGGGACGTACTGCTGCACCTCGCGCACCATGTCCTCCACGGACGCTTCGAGTTCATCGAGCTCCGCGCCGATGGACAGGGTGTAGACGGTGTCGCGCATGATCATGGGCGGCTCCGCCGGATTCAGCACGATGATGGCCTTGCCGCGTTCGGCGCCGCCGACCACTTCAATGCCCCTGGCCGTTGTCTCGGTGAACTCGTCGATGTTGGCGCGGGTACCGGGCCCAGCGCTCTTGGAGGCCACCGAGGCGACGATCTCGGCATAGGGAACGCGCTGCGCCACCCGGCGCACGGCATGCACCATGGGGATGGTGGCCTGACCGCCGCAGGAGACCATGTTCACGTTGTCCTCGTCCAAGTGCTCGGCTAGATTGACCACCGGCACGCAGTAGGGACCGATCGCCGCTGGGGTCAGATCCACCAACTGCTTGCCGTCCGCCAGGCAGGCGGCGTGATGCTGGGCATGGGCGGCTGCGGAAGTGGCGTCGAACAGGATCTGAACCTGCTGCCACTCCGGCAGAACGCGGGCGCCCTCAATGCCCTCGTGACAGGTGGCAACGCCCCGTTCACGGGCCATGGCGAGGCCCTCGGATTCGGCTTCGATGCCAACCATTAGGCGCAGGTCGAGGCGATCGGGCGCCGCGAGGAGCTTCATCATCAGGTCGGTGCCGATGTTGCCCGACCCGAGGATCGCGCAGCCGGTCATATGAACCGCGCCTCGGCTTCGCCCACGCCGGGCATGGACAGACGAAAGACGTCACCGGCGGCCGCATCCGCTAGCGGCACCAGCGAGCCGGAAAGGATGATCTCGCCGGCTTGGAAGGGAATCCCGTACTCGCCCAAGGTATTCGCCAACCAAGCCACCGCGGTCTCCGGCGCGCCCTGCACCGAGGCACCGGAGCCTTCGCTCAAGTATTGTCCGTTCTTGGTGACCGTGACGCAAACGTCCTTCAGTTCAAGCCCGTTCACTGGCACTTCGTCGCCGCTCAAGATGTAAACGCCGCAGGAGGCGTTGTCGGCAATGGTGTCGCAAATGCGGATGCGCCAGTCCTGAATGCGCGAATCGACGATTTCAAAGCAGGCCATCACCGATTCGGTGGCCGCCAGCACATCCCCCGGCGTCACCCCGGGGCCTTTGAGATCGCTCTTCAATCGGAATCCAATTTCCGCCTCCGCCCGGGGCGCAATCAGGCTGCCCGTGTCCACCACGCCGTCCCGGCACCGCATGGCGTCGGTCAAAAAGCCAAAGTCCGGTTGATCGATGCCCAGCATCTCCTGCACCGCCGGACTGGTGACGCCGATCTTCTTGCCGATCACCCGCTCGCCAGCCGCCTCCCGCAGGCCCATGAAGGCGCGGCTGATCCGATAGGCGTCATCGACTTCGATGCCGGGATCGGTTTCGCTGATCGGCGCGATGGCCCGGCGCTCCCGCATCGCTTGATGCAGCGCTTGGGCGATTTCATTGATCCGTTGAGCACTCAGCACACTAGCGGCTTCCAACCAATGCGAGCCGGGACTATTCCACAGGCGCAGGGCCAAATCTAGGGAAAGAAGCGGCTGAGAGTGTCGGCCACGCAGGCTGGGCGCTCCTGGCCTTCGATCTCAACGGTCACCCGCACCAGAACCTGCAGCCCGCCACCGGCCGGCTCGACGCTGACCAGTTCGCCCGTGCCGCGGATGCGCGAGCCAACCCGCACGGGGCTCGGAAAGCGCACCTTCTCACAGCCGTAGTTGACGCCCATGGAGGCATCGGCCACGGTCAGCAGATCGGGCATGAAGCGGTTCACCAAGGAGAGCGTCAGGTAGCCGTGGGCGATGGTGGCGCCGAACGGACCATCCGCCGCCGCGACCGGATCAACGTGAATCCACTGATGGTCGTCGGTCGCCTCGGCGAATCGGTCAATGCGGGCCTGATCGATGGCCAACCAAGCGGTCGGCCCGAGCCGAGCCCCAATCTGGCCCGCCAGATCCCCATAGTTCACTTCCATCTACGGAAATCCACGCCAAACCAAGACCAGGAAGGGGACGGCTAACCGCCGTCCGGCTGCGCGGTCGCCCCGAACTGGGCCTGCACTTGGCCCATGTCGAAGTAGTCGCGCCAAGCGGCGATCTTTCCGTCGCTCACCTCGAAGACGCCCATGACCGGGACTTCGGCCCAGACGCCGTTGATCCGGAACTTGTCCACCCGTTCGGTGAGCACCACGCCGCCCTCGTCGGCGATGTTGAGGACGTCCCACTGCACGGCTTCGGAGTCGCCCATGATGGTGGCCAAGGTCTCCCGAATGGCGGCCTTGCCTTGAACCGCTGCCATGGGGATGTTGTGGTACACCGCATCGTCCGTGAAGCAGTCGATGATGGCGTCCATGTCGATGCGGTTGCAGGCATCGATCAGTCTCAGAACCTGGTCTCGTGCGTCGCTCATTTAGTTTCTCCCTATTGCTGTTGCCGTTGTTGTTGGTTGATGAATTCGCCGTATTCCCGCCAAGCCTCCCGAAAGCCGCCCAGCCCCCGGCCCCGGGTGCCCGAGGTTTCCAAACCCTCGGCCACCGCCGCCTCCACCCGTTTGGCGATGGCGGATGCTGCCGCCGCGTCAAGGTCTAGCACCAACATGTCGGTGGCCTCCCCGCCCTTATGTCCTTGGGGCTTCGCCAGCGGCGCCCCGGCCAGAGCCTTGCGCAAGGGCGCCGCCAAGTCAGGCCGGTCCGCCAAAAGTTCAAGCGTCTGCGTGAGCATCCAGCGCGACCAGGCATCAGGCCGGTCGCAGTGCGCCTTGTAGCTTGCCCAGTCCAGGCGCGTTCCTAGATCGATGTGCCGGTCAGCAGCCGATAAGCCTCCTCGTAGCGCGCCACGCTGCGGGCCACGACCTCATCGGGCAGGGCGGGGCCCGGCGGCGTCTTGTCCCATTCGCCGGCCGCCACCACGGTTTCCAGGTAGTTGCGCACGATCTGCTTGTCGAAGCTCTCCTGCTCCCGCCCCGGAACCCACTGGTCGGCGGGCCAGAACCGGGAACTGTCGGGAGTGAAGATCTCGTCGATGAGGATCGGTGTGTCCTGGCCCGGCAGGCGACCGAACTCGAACTTGGTGTCGGCGAGGATGATGCCCCGCTCCAAGGCGTAGGCCCCGGCTCGGCGGTACAGGCGCAACGTGGTTTCGCCCAGCCACTCCATCAACTCTCGTCCGACGATTTCCGCGCCCTGGTCGAAACTGATGTTCTCGTCGTGGCCAGTCTCCGCCTTGGTGGACGGGGTGAACAGGGGCTCCTCGAGCCGGTCGCTGTTCCTTAAGCCCCCCGGCAGGGCGATGCCGCACACCGAGCCGCTGGCTTGGTAGTCCTTCCAACCGCTGCCGGTGATGTAGCCCCGGGCGATGCACTCGATGGGCACCACTTTGGTTTTGCGGCAGAGCATGATGCGCCCGGCCAGGGCCTCGCGCTCCGCCGCCGCGAGCCCCGGCACATCGGCGGGATCGGTGGAGATGAGGTGGTGGGGGGTGTCCTCGGCGAACAGGTCAAACCAGAACTTGGAAATCTGGGTGAGCACCACGCCCTTGCCGGGCAGGCCGTTGGTCATCACCACGTCGAAGGCGCTGATGCGATCGCTGGCAACGATCAGCAAGGCCTCGCCGCCATCGTCCAAGGTAACGTCATAGAGGTCGCGCACCTTGCCGCTGCGCTTGTTGGGAAGGTTCAGGTTGGTTTCGAGCAATGCGTCTCTCATGGAATTCTCGTTAGTTCGTTGGTTGCTTGTGTTTTTTGGCGTTCAAGCCGAACGACCCAAGGCCTGGTCCAAGTCGTCAAGCAGGTCCTCGACCTCCTCAATGCCCAGCGAAATGCGGATCAGCGAGTCGTCTATGCCCATGCTCGCCCGGCGTT
>CAZRBP010000020.1:0-36629 GCA_964598305.1 uncultured Pseudomonadales bacterium
TAGGCCGTGAACATCGTCGTTGACACCAACGTCATCGCTTATCGCCATCATTAGCGAAGAGTCTGCTCCGGTCCCTCGGTGCCGTGGTGGCGCGATTACGGCGCGAAAGTGGCGCAATACGTAAAAATGCGCCACAATCGCGCCACTCTGACCCAAGGATGATCCATGGCCAGCGACATCGAGGCGTTGCTGGGCAGCATCAACGCATCAGGGTGCCCCTTGGCTTTGGCTGACCTGCTGGCCCGCCACCCGGAACTGCCGCGGCGCACTGCGCAGCGATGGCTGTCGCAGCTCCTCTCGGATGGGGCGATCCAAGCGGTCGGCGATGGGCGCGGACGCCGATATCTTCGCTGCGGCCCCGAGGCACCCGTTGCGGCGAACGAGGCGTTCCCGACTGCCATTCCGGTTTCCGAGGACAGTCAGGACATTCTTGCCTACCTCGACCGGCCGGTCGAAGCGCGCAAGCCCGTGGGGTACCAGCGGGAACTCCTATCGGCATACCGGCCGAACGACACGCACTACCTCCCGGAGCCGTTGCGGCGCAGGCTGCGGATGTTGGGCCAACCCGCAGCCATCGACAGCGAACCCGCTCCGGCCGGAACGTTTGGCCGCGCTATCCTGAACCGGCTGTTGATCGACCTGTCATGGGCGTCGAGCCACCTGGAAGGCAACACATACACTTGGCTGGATACGCGAGAATTGATCGAGCGCGGCGATGCGGCCGAGGGAAAGGCGGCGATCGAGACGCAAATGATCCTGAACCACAAGGTGGCCATCGAGATGCTCATCGACAACGCTGACATTGCCGATTTCAACCGCTACACCGTGCTCAATCTGCACAGTGCGCTCGCCGAGAACCTGCTCCCCAACCCGGCCGATGAAGGCCGGATTCGGCGACACAGGGTGGAAGTCGGCAAGAGCCTGTACCGACCGCCGATGGTTCCCGCCCAAATAGAGGAGCACTTCGATGTCCTGCTGGACAAGGCCGGGCAGATCGCCGATCCATTTGAACAGTCGTTTTTCGCGATGGTGCACGTTCCCTACTTGCAGCCGTTCGCCGATGTGAACAAGCGCACGTCCCGGCTGCTCGCCAATCTGCCTCTGCTGCGTGCGAACCTGTGTCCTTTAACGTTTCTCGATGTGCCCGCGCCGGCCTATACTCGAGCGGTCCTCGGCGTTTACGAACTGACCCGAACCGAACTGCTGCGCGACCTCTACGTTTGGGCCTACGAACGCTCCGCGCAGGAGTATCTGGCCACCAAGCAGAACCTCGGGGACCCCGATCCCACGCGGTTGGCGTACCGGGAGTTCATCAAGAACGCCGTGCACGGCGTGGTCACCACGCTGCCGCCAGACACCTTGGCTTGGATTAACGCTCGTCTGGACCCGGTGCGAGCGGAACACCGCGCTCTTGTTCGGACCCATGTGATCGACGACCTGCGGCGGTTGCACGAAGGTGTGCTGGCGCGCTACGGGTTGCGATTGCCGGACTATGAACGTTGGCGTGAGCGACGGCAGGTGCCGCGGTAGAACGGCTGGACGGCGGCGTTCAAACTCCCGGGAGACCGACTTTCGGCTTATACTGAACAGGCTGACGACCGATGAGGTGAAAGAGCGACACGATGAAGCTTTCGTGACATCACTTTGGCGGTTCATTTCCAAGGATCGACGAGAACCGCAAGGCGGACGGCAACGCGCAACGGGAAGCAGCAAAAGCCATGGGAGACCGCGAGGAATTCTGGAGGCAAAGGCCTCTCCCCATCTTCTGCAGGGGGCATTCAGGCGGAAGGCTGATGTGCGAGGCCTTCATCCGCAACGGCATTGCTATGGGCGACGAATCGCCGCAGCGAAAGGACACGAAGTGGTTCGCTGCCAGCAACCCCGCTGTGCATCAACTCGTGATGAACAGCATGCGATATCCAAAGCTGCCAGCAGTCGAGCAGGCGGTGTGGCAAGAAATGACGCGGGAGTGCATCGGCGACTATGTGCGAAGCAGGATCCCAAGTCCGGGGCCATTCGGCTGGAAGATGGGCTTTACGCTTTTCATGATGCCGATGGTGTTGGACGCGTTCCCTAACGCTCGGGTCGTGCATCTGATCCGCGATGGGCGGGACGTGATGCTCTCACGCCTGAACATTCGTATGGACTTCAGGGTGGCGCTGAACCGGCTGGTGGTGTTTGGAGACACTGAGGTGACCTCTTGGCGAGGCCGACCTTTAACGGCGGAGACGGTGGCTGCGCATCGAAACGAATTGGAAATGCAGCATTGGGTTACGGCAGTGCAGTATGGTCTCCGTGGGCGGGCATACGGAGACCGCTACTTGGAGGTGCGGTATGAGAATATTTGTACCGATCCGATCACGCAGTTCGAACGCGTCTTCGACTTTATGGGCGTGCCCTTTCTTGCTGAAACCCGTGCTTGGCTAGCGCAGCATGTGTACGTTACCCGAATGGGGAAGTGGCGCAGCGCGCCTCAGGCGGAGACAGAAGCCGCGCTAGCAGTTGGCGCGGATTTGTTGGAGCGGCTCGGATATCTATGAAGCGGGCATTGAAGAAGAGCCCTCCGAAGCAGCTATAGCATTGACATGTTTCCCACTTCCTTCCACGCTAGTCTTGAACCCTGACAATCCACTTTTCATACAACATAAGCAAATACTCCTCTAGGTGGTGGGCGTGCTTTATCAGTCGATTCTCCTGTAACTCAGAGGGCTCTCGATCCTGCATACGATTTTTTGTTAGCGTAGCGTACTGCCGGATTCCTGATGGCACATCCGCAGGAGCTTCCCGTTTGAAGATGCCAGTGTTGTGTGCTATGAGCACGTCGTCAGGCGACACCAATCCGAGGCAAAAGTGCTGCCACCTAGCATGCAGCGCGTGAGGAAGTACACTCAGCTTCCTACCTTCGCGCCGCAGCATTTCTGCGGCTATCGCCAACGGCGGTTGATCATACAAAGCGTGCCGAAAAATCGGTTTGTCAATGTGCTTATCGTTTTGCAGTAACCACGGAACTTGGTCAATCAGCCGCTCCCAATAGTGCCTAAGGCCAAAGTTCCAAGGCGCTGCAACCACGCCGCTATTGTAATAGGGTACAGTGGCAGAAAACTCTTCGTAATAGGGGTGATCAAGAAAGTTGCCAGAGAAGGCAGCATTGTCCAACGCTACCCGAATGGTCGGAGGCTTCATTCCCAATCGATCATACAGGTCCGTCCATTGCGCTATGCTCAGGTGAGTGCCACTCGAGTAGCTGAGACCCATGCTACTAAGGTCCAAAAGGTGTGCGACTCTATCTATGGTCTGAAACAGGACGATGTCAGTGTCCAGAAGGATGAAGTAATCACTAGAGGGCGTTACTTGGAGACCCCTAAGTTTGTTCCGAAAGCGATCAGGACCAGAAACCGATTCACAGACCGTCAACTTGCAGTTTGCCTGTTCTGCTAGCCGTCTAGTTGTAGGCGGCGGCTCGCCAACGCAGACCAAGTGCAGTTGGCTATCGGAAAGATTGCTTTCGTGTTCAAGCCACGATGCCAAAAACAGGTTTGTGTTGTACTCGAATACCAGTCGGGAGCTTCCCTCGAAATCGGGTACGACCACCACATCTAATCTCATGCTCACTCCCCAAAAGCTGCTAAACGTTCCAAACTCACCGCCGCCGACCCTTGGTAGCCTCATGAACTTGATTGATCTCAGACTGGGTGTAAAATCGCCAACAGGCATGGTCCTTGTTTCGCAACAAAGCTCCCGCATACTGGTCTAAGAGGGGTCCATTGTCATAGATCGCGTTCTCATTGCGGTTCACTAACGGCTTACGCAGAATGTTTGGAAGCCCATCTGCTGAGGGAATGACTTGGGAAAGTGCCCGTCCGCCTGACAGAACTATATCCTCATAGCGAAGAATGGAGCTCTCGTGCAGTGCCGAAGCAAACGTTCTGTAGTACCAGTCGAGCAACGTTAGCTGACGCTCAAAGGGATCAGAGATACGGCGCAACTTAAGCCGCAAATTCTGATTCAGCGCTTCAGCAACTGGCGCGTGGCCGTAGTGTACTGCGGCTTCTATAGTCTCCCATGACGCAAGCACCGATAGAGGATTTCGCACTATCGCACAGCACTTGTATCGCTGGGCCAAAAGTGGCAGTAGGGCTGCAAAGGCATTAGGGTGTTTTACCGCGAGCAGAAAATCATTTTTCAACAACTTGTTTGTTGTGACAGAAGCCGACGGATCTAGCACCAATTGGCGACGCCCTCCTCGCTTGGCCTGGAAGTAGTTCGATCCCCCAGCTTTGCCGAACTTGCCCGGCAGAGGGCGGCCTTCCAAAGCGAGGTTTCGCGCCCTCTCCAGAAAGTCACCTATTTCCTTCATGCACACTTGGGAATCTTTTGCCTGAGTCAGCCTTAACATATCCATAGGCTCCGGGAGCGCGACAGCATCCGGCAATTGATTTATGAGCCAGCAAGTCAAAGTGGTGCCCGAACGGGGAATGCCGGCAATTAGAAGATTGACTGGCGAAAGACGTGCCGGCTCTATGTCACGTGTCATCGCGCTGCCACCTGTCCTTTTACTCTGGTCCGCCTATGGCCAGCCCGGGCATACGTTTCCTTCTCTTGTATTCGCTGAGCAATGCCCTCACCTCCGAACGCTGGTATACGCGCCAACACGTATGATGTCGGTCTTCAAGGAGTGCTTCGGCATCCACGATTGCTCCGACGGCATCGCCGTAGAGTGGGTTATGATTACGATTCTCCAAGGGAGCTTCCGCGAGGTTGGGCAAGGTGGAAGCCGAGTGAAAGAGGTCCGCGAGGCGACCGCCGTTGGTGGAAACTATGTCTTCATATCGTTTAATCCGATCTAGCCCAAGCACTTCAGTAAAACGCCGGTAGTACCAGTCCAGCAAAGCCAAGCGTCGGCTTCGGTCATCCTTGATGTTCGCAAGAGTGTCTGCGAGCGGAAGGCCGAGCACCTTCGCCCCCATAATGAATCCCCTTCTAACGGGATTGTCAATCGTATGCCACGAAGCCAAAGTGGCTAGGGGATTGCGTACTAGTGCCCAGCAATCAAAGTGCCCTTCTATTTCAGGCAAATGCAAAGCAAATACGTTGAGATTTTTCAGGCCGAGGGAGAAATTCGGCGAAAGCTCCCTTCCTAGTTCCACCAAGGCTACTTTCCCGACTTTCGCTGACTTTCTTCCAGATGATCTATTTGTAAGGAACATGTTATCGTCTATCCCGGACAATTCATGCTGTGGCATCATGTGTCTAGTCAAGATGACGTCTCTCACATGTGTAAAGTAAGTCTTTAACGTTGCTACCTTGGCAGCGGTGTCTGGTGCTAACAAGAGAGTCTTCATATTCATCGTTTCATTCAATGCGACCACATCAGGTAGGCGATTGATCAGACTGCAAACGAAGGAAGTCCCAGATCGGGGGATTCCAGTGATTAGGAAGTCTTTTGACATGGTTGCCGAGGATGAGCGTTAAAGTTCACGGATACGAGCCTAAGGTTATCAGGAACAGCTGAACCGCGAAAGATCAGATCTTGTCCGGCGCGGGGTAGTTTCGGTAGTTGGCGGCGGAAGCCCCCAGCACCTCAAAGTCCGCTGTTGACGTTGGGAATTTCGAAACATGTCTCTCAGCATGCTACAGGCAATACTGTGCAAGTGTTCATATTTATGTTGACGGGTCAGGGGTGCATGACCATGCAGCAGTCTGCAACCGGCTTTCTCGATTGAACCCACAAGATCGCCATCTAGGAGGCCTGCGGCTTCGTTAACGTGATTGGGACACTCAACTATGTCGGCGGTGGAGTCGAGCAAATTGAGCAAAGCGCCTCCTCGAATAAAGGATACAATCCTATAGTCAAGGTCTATTCTTTGGTCAGGATAGGTCTAGGCGAGGTTCGCTGAGGGAACACCATCACCAACATTCGTTAACTTAATTGCGTTGTTTGAGCTGGGCTATTGTTCCAGTGACCGTAATCCTCGCGATTGTCAGCCGCGGTAGAACTAGGGCGATGATGAGGGTGGTCGCGACGTCATTGCTCCAGTTCTGGTCATGGGCACCATCGCCATAGCGGCGATTTTGTTTGTGACTCAAGGTACTTGGGGTTAGCTGGACGAAACGGGTGCTTTAGTCAGACCAACCATGAACCGGAACATCATCATCACGGGAACCCCGGGCTCCGGAACCACCTTGACGTGCTCATTGCTCAACCGACTACCGGATGTCGTTGCCTTGAGTGAAACCATGAATACCAGCACTTTGCTAGCACTGCCGGATGCCCCCGCTCAAATCGAAACCATCTCGGACTACTTTGCGGAGACCCGCCGCGTACTTGAAAGGACAGGCAAGGTTCCTCAGTCGCCGGTCACCCATTCGAGAGGCGAGATGCCCACCTCCGCAATTGCCACTGGCCAGCTACCGGCCAATACCGGAAGTGCCTTGGTTGAATTGGGCAAAGTCCTGCCAACCGGCTACTGGCTGGCCCTGAAGCACTTGAATGCCTTTGCCGCCCTGTTGCCGGAACTGCGGCAACGCTTTGACTGCTTCGCCTTGGTGCGCAACCCCTTGGCGACCTTGGCGTCCTGGCATACGCTGGACCACCCCATGCGGCACGGCCACATGCCGGTGGCGGAGGCGCTTGACGAAGGGCTTGCTCAGCGTTTGGCGGGCATCGACGACAGTCGTGAGCGCCGATTGGCGCTGCTCGACTGGTACTACCGGCGTTTCACGGATTCGCTGGGGGCGGAGCGCATCCAACGCTATGAGGACATCATGGCCACCGGCGGCGGCTGCTTGGCCCAAGTTCTGCCATCGGCCAGCGACCTCCCGATTGTCGTGCGGGAGCCGCTTGAGAGCCGCAACGAGCGCCTGCTTCACGGTGCGGCGACCGAGGCGAAGGCGGATGCCGAGGCGCTGCTGGAGGACCGCCATCACGCTTGTTGGCGGGTCTATGAACCCGACAATGTCCGGGCGCTGCTGGGTCACTACCGAAAGCGGGCCGCGGCACCGCAGCTGGCCGAGGATGCAGTGGCGGAGGTCGATGACGGAGGAGGCTATCGGCCGAAGCTGGACTTCATGGTCGTCGGTGCGCAAAAGTGCGGCACGTCGGCGCTCTGGGAGTATCTTGGTGCGCATCCCCAAGTGGGCATGTCCCTACCGAAGGAGGCGCAACTGTTCAGCGGCCCCGAGTATTCATCCAACTGGTCTCCCCAGGAGATCGATCGACGCTATGCACCCTGGTTCCGGCACTGCCTAGACACGGAGGTTCGCGGCGAGGTGACGCCGATCTACCTCTTTTTCCCGGAAGTGGCGGCGCAGTTAAAGCGCTACAACCCGGAATTGAAGTTGGTCGTGCTGCTGCGGGATCCCGTGGAGAGGGCGATCTCCAACTACTACATGCAGCGGGCCAGGGGCAAGGAGAAGGCGCCCCTGTGGCTGGCCCTGCTGGCCGAGCCTTGGCGCTTGCGGCGCTGCGCCAACCCCCGCGAGTGGGGATCGGCGACCCGTGTTTGCAGCTACCGCACCCGCGGCCTGTACAGCCTTCAACTGCGCAATTTACAGTGGCACTTCCCCCGCCAGCAAGTGCTCATTGTGCGCAGCCGCGACTTGGCACAGGACCACCAAGCGGTGCTGCGCCGGGTCTTCAATTTCTTGGGCGTTGCCGAGAACGTGGAGATTCCGGAGCGCACCGCAATGCTCGGGGACCGGCACGGCAAGCGCCGCCATCCAATCCTGTCGGCGTTGCTTCGATTGAGCTATCTGGCTGAACGATGGCGGGCGCGGGGACTGTACGAACTCTAAGGTCACCAGCCTTTGACCCATGCTCGGTCAGCTTGCGCCCTGTTCGGTTCCAATCGTGAATCCTAAGCTGTTTACGCGCTCCAGGTCCTTGCGATCGAAATTCGTTAGCGAATGCTCTCGGAATCGGCCGATGCTATCGGGTTGGCGGACGACTTCCAGCGTGATTGGGTCAAGGTTCAACCCTGGAAACTCGAAGAGATCGGAAATCGTGTCTGCTGGTCGAGATGTCAGCGCCTCGAAGTTGACAAAGTGGACTGGGTGCTGCTTCGACAATGAAAGTAGATAGTCATGGGCTTTGAGCCAGAGCTTGAGTTGCCAGCGCGGCGTAAGCTCAACTTCGGTGCCGAGCCAGTGACCGAAACGCCTGAGCTGATTCTGATTGAGTGAAAACGCTATGTCGAGGGGATGACGCGTCAAGAAGACCATAAGCCCCAAGGTTCCCGTAGGTCCAACACGGCCTTGTCCGGTATTGTTAACAGTGAGTCGCAGGCTTGAGCCAGATTTCGGTTGGCGTCGATCTCGATGCCCGCTTTGGTCAACCGCTGTCGTTGATCCAAAATGGCCGTGACCGCGTCTTCATTCCAATCGTTGGGCGACCGCATACGGCACGCGAACAACTCGATCATCGGCCGCAACTTCCCGAAATCTCCAAAAGGATTTCTCTTAAACAAGAGAAAGTGAAGCCAGAGATTGTCCAACGCCGAATTGAAGCACTCGCCCAAGTAAACGCCGTGCGCGGCAAGAATGGTCGCAACTAGGCGAGTGCCGCTGCCGCCCAAGGCGGTGACAATGATCGGAGAATCATCGCGCATGCATCAGCAACTGTTCATATGTTTGAACCACGTTCGCATTCAGTGCAGCCTCATTCGTAGTTCGACGATGGGAGATGAGAGCCGGATCGCGGAACGGGATTTCAGGCTCCTCGAATCCGAGACCGAGTCCTTGGCAGATCATCGCGATGCGCCGCGAATACGCCGAGTCGGAGACGTCGAAATTGACCAGAGGGATGTCCAACTCTTCCATGAGAGTTAGGAGGCGCCGATTATAGCAGCTCCACAACGCAAGGCCTCGGTCAATTGGCATTTGGTTCCGGCTTTCGAGTGACTGGGCGACGGCCATCGGATGCCTAAAGGTCGCAACGTACCGAAAACGGGACTTCGGGATGATGCGGTACCACCCATCCAATAGAAACAGCGCTCTCGGATCTTTGAACCCCCACAGTTTTGCGGGGTACTTCTCTATGATTGCACCAAGAGCGTCGAGACGCTCAGTGCGCCACGCGGTCACAGGCAACGGGTTTTGCCAGCTTCCGCCGTTGTCCGTCAAGACCGCTTCGTGAAGATTAAAGATGTGGGGATTCTCTCGATTGCCCAGTTTATTGTATGGAGATGAGGTCATGACCTTGCCGAGTGGCAGGCCCCAAGCCTCCATCGAGCCCGCAAGACAGCTCGTGCCGCTACGATGCATGCCGAGGATGGCGATAACCGTCATGAATCGACCTCATTGGTTAGCGAAAAACGCTTCTCGTTCGGTGTGCGAGTAATCCGAGTAATCGTAGATGTTCAACAACGAGAGATGGCGGTGGACCACTTCCGTCGAGATCATTGACTTGTATCCAAGCTCAAGCGTACGTTTATGAATAGCTGTATCGCGACCGAAGCCAACCTGTTCGTAGATATGCTTTCGCATCATCAGAAGTCTGAGTGGTGGATTGTGCGGCGCGATTAGCGGCTGAGACACGTGTTTGTAGCGCCGCATGGGGGCGTTTGCTTTGATTAGAAAGTCTGGGCTCTGTTGGTCAAGATCTGGCATGAGTGCGCGAGCCTCGGTCTCGTCGACAAAGTCAGGCTGATAAACGCGTGACCCAACACAGCCAAGGCATTGATCGGCACTCATGTAGCTAACAAACTTTGTCAACCAACATGGTTCGCTGGGCAGAACTTCGATGTCACCCTCAACGAAAACCAGATAGTCGCCAATCTCATCCCAATACTGCTCAATTAAGCGCTCGAAACGTCTTGGATCATTGTCCGAGCAACGATGGACAGCCGTAAACATGGACCGCCGCTCAAATCCTCGGATGACTTGATCGACCATCGGGTCGCTCGAGTTGTTGTCGGCCAGGATGATGCGATGCGGTGCCTGCGTACGCCGGTACAGGCTGTCTAAACAGACCCAGAGATAAATCGGGCGGTTCCAGCTCAGAACGAAGACAATGGGCGAATCAAGGTCGGACACAGTCTGCGCTTACAGTCGTCTCATCGGTGAATTGTACTGGTATTTTCAAAGCAATGCGTCGATACAGGTAGCGCTACTTCACCCTTGGGATTGATATTGCAGGGGTTTTGGTTGAACAACGGCGATAAGTCTCCTGTCCATGGATGTGGAAGCCAATGCGCCGACGTGAGGGCGGGGCTTGAGCCGAAGGGTCCCGTTCCGCTGAAGTGCGAACCGGAAGTTCCCGCTGGAGGCGAAAATCGCACAAGCGGAAAGGGCGGTTTTCGCGGCCGCAGCATGCAATCGCTCAAGTTTTGCGGCGGCAATTTCCTACGGGGATTGGGGTGATTGGCTCTATCGCCCGCACCCCCGGACTGCCTAAGGTTCCCCCCAACGCCAACCAACGGAACCCGGGCCGTGCCCATCCACGAAGGCCACGACAAGGCCGCCAAGCGGCTGCTGCGCGACGCCAACATGATGGCCGATGCGCTGCGCCTGTGCCTGCCCGCCGACTTGCTCGACGACATCGACCTCGGCACCCTGCGCCTCCTGCCTGCGGAGCATGTGGACGCCGAACTGCGCCGGCGCCGCGGCGACCTGCTCTGGACCGCACGGCTCAAGGGCGGCGGCGCGGCCGTCTTCCCGGTCGAGGCCCAGTCCACCCACGACGAGCGCATGGCCGCCCGCATGACCACCCTCACCGGCATGCTCTACGAAGGCATCGCCACCACGCTCAAGGGGCCGGACGGCGGGCCGGTCGCGGTGCTGCCCATCGTCCTGTACACGGGCCGGCGGCGCTGGTCCGCAGGCCGCGGCCTGGCCGAGCTGGCGGACCCGTCGTCCGGTTTCGCGCCCTACGTCGCCGGGCCGCGCTACCTCCTGCTTGACGTGGGGGCGCTGGCGGCGCACGATTTGCCGCAGCGCAACCGAATGGCCGTGCTGGTGCGCTTGGAGGCGGCCCGGTTGCCGGAAGAGCTGCTGGAGGCGTTGCGTGACGCCTTGGCGTGGTTGGGCGACGACGAGCTGGGGCCGGTTTTCGTGAAATGGGTGAGCGAGGTGCTGATGCCGCTGCGCTTCCCGGAGGCGGACAGAACACCATTTGATGACTTGCAGGAGGGCGTGACGATGCTGGCGGAACGGGCGAAGGAGTGGACCGAGCAGTGGTTCGCTGAGGGCCGCGAGACGGGCCTGCAGGAAGGCCTGGAGCGGGGCTTGGAGCAAGGCCTGGAGCAGGGCCGACGGGACATTGTGGTGCGGCAGGCGCGGCTCCGGTTCGGTGATGCGGTGGCTGACCGGCTATCGCCCGTCCTCGAACGCATCGCGGACCTTGCGGCGCTGGCCGAAGTGGGCGACTGGGTGATCCAGTGCCGCGACGGGGCGGAGCTGGTCGCTCGCGCGCAGGCTGCTGCGGACTCCGGCAACGGCCGGTAAGGTCCCTGACGTCTAGCGTGCGGCCGGTCCACAGGCGGCCGCGCTGCCTTGTTCACCAGATGCTGTGGATGTCACCCAGAATCTCATGAAAGCGCTGCCTTTCCTTAGCTAGGCTGTGCTGGCGAACGGTCTCGTCGGCCCGTCGGCGCAACGCCTTGCGGGCTTTTGGGAAGAGCGTCAAGGCGTGGATGGTGGCGGCGGTCAGGGTGTCCGGGTCTTCGGGGGCGATGAGGCAATTTTGGTGGTTGTGGCAGAAGCTCCGATTGCCAATGCAGTCTAACGTCACCACGATGCTGCCGCAGGCCATCGCTTCCAATGCGGGCAGGTAAAAGCCCTCCTCCACGTTGGGAAGACAAACAGTCACCTCCGCTCCCGCCAAGGCGGCTAGGAATTGCTCACGCGGCAGGAAGTCCAGCAGCAGATGGTGGGGCACCTTGGCGTCAGAAAGGCGTTCCGAGAGGGCTTTCGCGAGTTCCGGGCGCTTGTAGCCGACCACGATGACGGAGCGGCGCCGGCGCGGCAGCAGGTCGGCCGCGAAGCGATGCAGAGCGACGGCGGGTGGCGTATGCAAGCCATTGGCGATGGTGAACACCGGACCGTTGACCTGGCCGGTGGCGTGCAGCGCCTCGGCCACCTCCTCGCTGACGCAGATGCGCACTGCCCTTTGCCTGAGGTAGCCATGCAGTTCAGTCCCCTCGTGGGCGTGCCGAACGTGCTGAATCAAATTGATGCGGGGGTTGGGCAGGGCGTCGAAACCGTTGTCGATGAGGTAGCGCCAGTCCAGCCCGGCGAGAAAGAGGATGTCGGCGCGGCCGGGCTGCCAGCGTTCGGCATAAGCCCCCTTCCGGGGGGGCCAAAGACGGCGTTGGTCTGGGTGGCGGGGTGCTTCCGGTTCAGCGCTGAAGCTGATGCGGGGCGCGTATCCGGGCAAGCGCCGAACATGGTCGAAGTAGTGGGCGTGCTTGAGGTGGCCGCCGGTCAGGCGCAGAAAGTGGCGGTGAAACCAGACCGTCGTTACGTCTTTTCCTGCCGCCATGGCGTCTGTCCTGCAAGCCTTGAGCCCCGTGGAGCAGTCTATGCCAAAGCGGAACGCCTTGCTCTTTTGTGGAGTGAATGGAGATGGTCCAGCGCCACCTCGAGCCCGGCAACGCATACAGGGCGGGCTTCTCGGCGCGGGTATGGATTGAGGAGCGACCCAAACCGTTCAATAATGCAATCGCCGATCGGCTTTGGCTATGGGGGCAGTTTCCTGCATGTTGGTGTCAATTCACATCCCCAAGACCGGGGAAACCACGCTGAGAGAGTCGGTCCTCAAACCGGCGCTTGGCGATCGGCTCAAGATGGACTACGGCGACAAACCGCTCGCGACGGAAGTTTCGGTACGCAATGAGTTCGCCTTGGCGTTCGAACCAGCGCCCGACCTTGCAAATCGCTACGACTGCATTCATGGTCATTTCCTAGCCACCAAGTATCTATCGAACAACTTCCCTTGCCAATTCGCGGTCTGGTTCCGCGACCCGGTGCAACGCATGGTGTCGCGATACTTCGACGGTAAACGGACGGAGGGGAGCCTCGTCACCCCAGGCATGAGCTTGGCGGAGTTCTGTGAAATCAAGAAGTTTCACAATACATACGCCAGCTACTTGTGGAATTTCAGCCTCGACCGGCTTGATTTTGTGGGAATTGTTGAGGACTACGACCACAGCCTTGCAGTTTTCTGTAGGCGCTTCGGCATCCGCGCTCCTCAGACGCTTCAGCCGCGCAACGAGAATCCAAGTAAGGCCTCAACTCACCGATACGAAGTCAGCGCCGAGCTTGCCGCGTTGATCCGCCGGCAAAACAGCGAGGACGTTGAGATCTACGATCAAGCCCTTGCGATTCACCAGCGCGACAAGAAGGAAGAACTTGGACTGCCCTCATGGCGTGGCGAGGGTGCTGAATCAGATTGATGCGGAGCGCATTTGTCTATCGGTTGTTAGCCTGCCGGTCCGCGGCCCATGGCTTGGTCTTGGTGCCAGCGCTCAAGCCTCAAGCCGAAGTTTGCCCTGACGCTTTCCATGTCATAGCTTTCTGATTTGGCAAGCGTGTAACCGGCCAGCGTTGGGATGGCTGCCACGTAAGCCTCCGACTCCCCGGACTCGTCCCAGACGTAGCCAATGTCCGCTAGTTCCACGAGAGCGCAACGCGCCGCTTCCGCCTCGTAACCGAAAGCCGCATAGTGCTCGCGCAGCGTCTTCTGAACTTCCTTGAGCGGCAGGTCGCCCTCGACCAAGCCTGCTTGGGCCAAAGCCTCGGCGGCAGTGACAATGCCAGCATCCACCATCTCGTTCCAGCGCCTCCCGTACTGCGCTCGCCGGGCTGTCATCACGGCCCCCCGGACGGCCTCGATTTCGTCGCTGCCGATGACTCCGCGTTGCAATTGCTCCAATCGATAGCCCCACTGCTGGAGGAAGTAGGGGTAGCCGCCACAGTCCTCCGCAACCGCCGTCAAAGCGTCTTCAGTGACCGTCACCTTGGGTGTTCGCAGTGCGAACGGCTTGCGCAGCCCGTCGATGATGTCGTCGTCGGACAAACGGCAAATCCGTCTGAAGTCCGCCCGTTCGGAGAACGTGGCGCTCCATAGGCGCAGACGCCAGTCGAGGGCTGGCGTTCCGGCCACCACAACGAGCAGCCGGGCCTCATTGGCCACCACTTGGGCCGCGTTCAACAGCGCCCGCGCCACTTCTGGAGCGGCGACGTGCGCCTCGTCCAAGGTAACCACCAAGCCCTTGGGCGCGGCGCACTTCTGAAGCGCTTCCTTAAGCGCGCTCTCGGCCTCTCCGCCGAGCCTCACGCCAACTTTCGCCAATTCCGGGACACTCATGCTCAGCTCTTCAAGGCCCCACCGTTGCCACAGCGAAGGCCTTGCCAGCTTGCCTAACAGATCGGAGACCGTCGGAATCTCCCCGCCGCTTAACGCCAGCGCCGGAATGCCCCGATCCTGCGCCATCATCTCGATCTTGCGGCAAAGCACCGTCTTGCCGTTGCCGCGCGGCCCCACGAGCACAATGTTCTCGCCTCTGCCCCCGCGCTGGAGCACCCGCACCCGCCAGTCAAAGTCCTTAAGCATGTCGTCGCGCCCAACGACCACCTCGGGTACCCCGCCCGCTCCCGGAGCAAAGACATCTTGATTCGCCAACCGAATCCTCCTGTTAGCTGCTGCCTGCCCGTTCTTGGTTCACATCCTACCCCTGCTTTCGCCCAGCTGGACTCGCAAGCAGTGTAAACGCATTTTCCCGCTTCGAGTATGGTGACCGGCGCCTAGCTACGGGGCGACGATTGACTGTGGCGTTGCTAGAATCGTCCACAACGTCAAAGAGGATTGCACTCCCGATGCCCGCCAAACAGCCCGCGCCCACGACGTCGGCGAAGCGGTCCTCCAATTCGCCCATCGGCATCGACGAATCCGAACTTTGGTCAATGGCCGATGCGCTTCGCGGCTCGATGGACGCTGCCGAGTACAAGCATGTTGTGCTTGGCCTGATCTTCCTGAAGTACATATCGGACGCCTTTGAGGAGCGCCACGCCGCCGTGCTGGCCGAGTGGGGCGAGGAAGCGGCGGAAGACCCGGACGAGTACACCGCCGAGGCCATCTTCTGGGTGCCGCCCGAGGCGCGCTGGGCGCAGCTCGCAGCGCTGGCGCGCCAGCCCACCATCGGGCAGCTCGTGGACGATGCGATGACCGGCGTCGAACGCGACAACCCGGCGCTCAAGGACATCCTGCCCAAGGACTACGCCCGCCCGGCGCTCGACAAGCAGCGGCTCGGGCAACTGATCGACATGATCGGCAACATCGCCGTCGGCGACGAGAACGCCCGCGCCAACGACGTTCTCGGGCGCGTTTACGAGTACTTCCTCGGCCAGTTCGCCAGCGCTGAGGGCAGAAAGGGCGGCGAGTTCTATACGCCGCGTTGCGTGGTCCGGCTGCTGGTCGAGATGCTCGAGCCCTATTCGGGCCGCGTGTACGACCCCTGCTGCGGCTCATCCGGCATGTTCGTGCAGTCGGTTGAGTTCATCGAAGCCCACGCCACGGGCAACGGCAATGGTGGAAGAGCCCACAGTGACATATCAATTTGGGGGCAGGAGTCCAACTACACCACTTGGCGCCTTGCCCGGATGAACCTCGCCATCCGGGGCATCGAAGGCCAGATTGCCCACGGCGACAGCTTCCACAACGACCGCCACCCGGACCTCAAGGCCGACTTCATCCTCGCCAACCCACCCTTCAACGTAAAGGACTGGGGCGGCGACCGCCTGGCCGACGACCAGCGCTGGCAATACGGCATCCCGCCCAAGGGCAACGCCAACTTCGCCTGGGTGCAGCACATCGTCCACCATCTGGCGCCGACCGGCACCGCCGGCTTCGTGCTCGCCAACGGTTCGATGTCCTCGAACCAATCGGGAGAGGGCCAGATCCGCAAAAGCCTCATCAAAGCCGACTTGGTGGATTGCATGGTCGCCCTGCCCGGCCAGTTGTTCTACTCCACTCAGATTCCGGCCTGCCTGTGGTTCCTTGCACGGGAACGCGCTGGCAGTGGCAGTGGCGGCAAGCTGCGGGACCGGCGCGGCGAGGTGCTGTTCATCGACGCCCGCGAGCTCGGCAGCATGGTGGACCGCACCCACCGCGAACTGACCGCCGCCGACATCACCCGGATCGCCGACACCTACCACCGCTGGCGCAGCGAGGCGGACGGATATGAGGATGTGCCGGGCTTTTGCCGAAGCGCTCCGCTAGAGGAAGTCCAACGGCACGATTATGTGCTGACCCCCGGCCGCTACGTCGGTGCGCCGCCCGCCGAGGACGACGGCGAGCCGTTCGCCGACAAGATGCAGCGTCTCGTCGCCGAACTGCATGAACAGCAGGAGGCGGGTGCGAAGCTGGATGCCGCCATTGCTGCCAACCTAGAATCGCTCGGTTTCCCGCTGCGAAGCGGCCCCGCCGAGTGAGCAACGGTCGTGGCACAGTTACCGTCCGCAATGCGATTCGCGCGCTGGAGCGGGACGGATGGCAGCAGGTGCGAATGCGTGGCAGTCACCGCCAGTTCCGGCATGCTAGGAAGCCAGGCACAGTGACGGTTGCGGGCAAACTGGGCGATGACCTTGCGCGTGGCACATGGAACAACATTGTGAAACAGGCCGGACTGAAGGAGTGACAAGAGCATGGAATACACCATAGTGATCGAACGGACACCGAGGAATTTCTCTGCCTATGCGCCTGATCTTCCGGGATGCGTCGCCACAGGCGCTACCGAGGACGAGGTGGTTCAGGAAATGCGCTCCGCCATCGCATTTCACATTGAGAGCCTGCGCGAGCATCGCGAGCCGGTCCCGGTTCCCCAATGCACTGCGACCGTGGTGGACGTTGCAGCGGTTGGGTAGATTTGTTGATTTCCGTTGAGGATGGAAAGGTAGTTTGTCGCCAATGTCCTCTGTCCGCCCGGTCTGTCGCGGCATCTGCCCTGCCACCGTTGAGCCGCAGATCGTGTGCAGGCTGTCGCACCGGCGCTGCTCCAGCAGCGCCGTGCAGGACATCGTGAGCAATAACTGAGCTGGGTTCACATGAAGATCGACACTACCTTCCTACGCCGGTGCATCGCCTCGCTTGAGCGGGCGATTGAAGGGATTGAAGAGGTCGGTGGCGGCGACGATGTCATGTACGACGTGTTTCGCGCTGCCTGCGTCAAGGAGTTTGAGTTGGTACTCGAACAGAGCGGCAAGCTGCTGCGCAAACGCATAGCGGCCTTCTTCGCCAGTAATCGGCAGGCTGATCGCTTGGCCTTCAAAGACCTGTTTCGCCACGCTGCGAAGCATGGGTTGGTTGACGGCGCTACGGTTGAGCGTTGGCTCGCATACCGTGACAACCGAAACGACACTGCCCACGACTACGGCGAGGAGTTCGCGGAAGCCACGCTGAAGCTGCTGCCGGCGTTCGTTGAGGACGCGAAAGCACTAGCCGAAATCATTGAGGCGGCAAGTAATGGCTGACCGGCTGCATCTACAGCCGAAGCATCGCCAAATGCTGGAGTCCTTGCTGTGCAAGCACCTGCCCGAGGTCGAAGTCTGGGCCTACGGCAGCCGTGTGACGGGCCGGAGCCACGATGGGAGTGATCTCGATTTGGTCTTGCGGAGCCCCGGGTTGGGGAAGATCCCCGTTGGCCAATTGGGGGACTTTGAGGAGGCCGTGCGCGAGTCGAATATCCCCTTCTTGGTCGAGGCACGAGACTGGGCGCGGTTGCCGGAGAGGTTTCATCGGGAGATTGAGCGCGGCCATGTGGTATTGGTTGAAGGTTCGGAAGACCGCGCTGGCGAGCCTACCGAGTCGAGCATCGGCGAGTTTGCTCCGTTGCACTACGGGAAAGGTCTCGCGGCAGGCGATCGAAACTCCCAAGGGGCGATTCCAGTTTTCGGTTCCAACGGCATTGTCGGGCGTCACGACTGTGCGCTCACAAGCCACCCAACCGTCATCGTAGGCCGAAAAGGCACCGTTGGCGCGGTGCATTGGTCTCCAGTCCCGTGCTGGCCCATAGACACCACATACTTCGTCACTGACCCGGATCCGTCGATCTTGAGATTCAAATACTACGCGCTGAAGAGCTTCTCACTGGCGGACATGAACTCCCACAGTGCAGTACCTGGACTGAATCGGGAGGCCGTCCACGGCCTTCGTTTACTAGTTCCGCCCCCTTTCGAACAACGCGCCATCGCCCACATCCTCGGTACACTGGACGACAGGATCGAGCTGAACCGGCGCATGAACGAGACGCTGGAGGCGATGGCCCGAGCTCTGTTCAAGTCGTGGTTCGTGGATTTCGAGCCGGTTCGAGACAAGATGAAGGGACGCTATACGGGGCTGCTCGCGAGCATTGCCTCCCTTTTCCCCCAGGAGCTCACCACCATCGACAAACGGGACATTCCGTTGGGTTGGCCGCTCAAGCCTCTGGGTGAACTGATCAAACTGAATTACGGCAAGGCTTTGCGTAAGGACAGGCGGATACCCGGGAACTTCCCAGTGCTCGGGTCGGGGGGCAGCCACTCCAGTCATGTTGAACCTCTCGTTCGACATCCAACCGTCGTTGTCGGAAGGAAGGGAACGGTTGGCAGCATCCAGTGGGCTCCTCGAGGTTGTTGGCCCATCGATACAACCTACTACGTAGTCAGTACCGTTGAGCTCCCCATGACCTATGTTTACCGACAACTACAGCACCTCCCATTGGCCGAAATGAACACCGATGCTGCGGTTCCTGGCCTAAATCGGTCCAATGCGTATCGTCTTGATGTGCCCTTCCCAGGAGTGGAATTGGCTTCTAAGTTTGCGGACATCGCTGACCCACTGCAGGCGCGCATCGATGCAAACGAGAACCACAACTCGGCACTCGTCGCTCTGCGCGACGCGTTGCTGCCAAAACTCATCTCTGGAGAAATCCGCCTACCCGAAGCAGAAAGGGTGGTTCAGGAAACAGCGGTAGACTGCGCGAATGCCTAGTGTCACGCACCTAACAGTTCGAGGCTTCAAGTCGATCTCCGCGCTTGAACGGTTCGAACTCGGTTCCCTGAACGTGCTCATTGGGCCGAACGGCGCCGGAAAGTCGAATCTGCTCGACCTCTTCCGCATGTTGGCGGCGATGGCGCATCGGAGCCTTCAACTGCACGTAGCCCAGCAGGGCGGTCCAGATGCGATGCTCCACCGGGGCAGAAAGCAGACAGAGAGAATAGAAGTTGAATACGCCTTGGGCGACGCAATCTACCGCCTATCCTTGGCCCCGTCAGGGGAGCGCCTCGTCTTTTCTGAGGAATCGATTGGACCATCGACGGCCATAGATTGGTTGGGAAGCGGCCACTCCGAATCGAACCTTGAGACAGTCCGCGAAAGGGAAGAGAACGCGTTCGTCGGCCTTCTGTTGAGGGCTCTGTCCGGCTGGCGGGTGTATCACTTCAACGACACCAGCGCCGACTCGGCCATTCGTCAGGCCCAGCCTTTGCGCGACAACCTCATATTGAAGCCGAATGGCGGGAACCTAGGTCCGTTTCTGCGCCACCTTAACGAACGCCATCCGCCACAGGTCGCCCGCATCGTCGAAACGGTGCGCCTGGTCGCACCCTACTTTGGCGACTTTGTCTATCGCGAGGATCCTGGCGAACGCGTCGGTTTGGAGTGGCATGAAGCCGACGACCCGGACACCGTCTGGGGACAATCGCAGCTTTCCGATGGCACGTTGCGCTTCATCTGCCTAGCCACGCTTTTGCTCCAACCCGTCTTCATGCAGCCGTCGACAATCCTGATCGATGAGCCGGAACTGGGCCTCCACCCCTATGCGCTGGTGTTGTTGGCTGAACTCCTCAAGGCGGCTGCCGAGTCTCGTCAGATCGTGATTTCAACGCAGTCGGTCGATCTGGTCAACGAATTCGAGGCGGATAACATCGTTACGGTGGGGCGTCGAGATGGGCAGTCAAAGTTCGAAAGGCCGGATGAGCATCAACTGCAAGAGTGGCTGGAGGAGTACGCGCTCGGCGACCTCTGGCGGATGAATGTCGTCGGTGGCAGTCCATCGAGATGACGGAAGTCGTGGTTGTTTGCGAGGGCCGAACTGAAGAGTCCTTCATCAACGGGTTGGTGCAGCCGATACTTGCGACCAAGGCAGTATATCTGCGTCCTCGACTGATACCGACCTCGCCCACTTCGAAAGGTGGTGCGCTGACCCGCGACAGAGTCGTGAGGAGCCTCTGCCGAGCCCTGCGTGAGCGTGACGATACCTATGTGACCACGCTCTTCGATTTGTATGGGCTGCCGTCGGACTTTCCGGGGCCGTCCGCAAACCGTGCGCCCAAGGACTCCATCGCACGTTGTGAACAAATCGAGAGTTCGCTGCACCATGTCGTTACCGAGCAAGCGCAACGCCGTAGTGATCGGTTCATACCACACATCCAGCCCCACGAGTTTGAGGCACTCCTGTTCTCCGATACCAACGCATTCGTCCGAGTGGACTCGAATTGGCAACGCGCCGAGTCTGATCTGGCCAAAGTGGTCAAGCGCGCTGGTGGCCCTGAACATGTCAACGACGGCCCTGACACACATCCGTTCGCTAGGCTCAAGTGCGCCATACCGGGCTACAGAAAGGTGGCCGATGGCGTAGCCGTAGCCGCCGCCATTGGCCTGCCCCGCATTCGAGCCGAGTGCCACCACTTCGCGAGCTGGCTCGATCGGATCGAGAACTTGCCTCCGCTGCGGCCTAAAGCGGGGCATCCATGACCATCGTCACCGAATCCATTGTCGAGGACGCGGCGCTCGACTGGTTTCGCAAGCTCGGCTATACGGTGCTTGCCGGCTCGGAAGGTGCTGGACCAGGCGGACTACGGGATGACTACACCGATGTGGTGCTCGAATCGCCTTTGCAAGGTGCGCTTCAGAAGCTGAATCCGGGGCTTCCCGAAGACACCCTTCGTGATGCGCAGCGCAAGCTGATGCGTCCCGATGGCGCAACGCTGGAAGCCCGCAACCGCAGCTTTCATCGCATGGTGGTCGATGGTGTGACGGTCGAGTATCGCAACTCGGAGGGAACCTTAAGCTGGCCGCGGGTGCGCGTCATCAATTTCGACAAACCGGAAGCCAACATCTGGCTTGCCGTCAACCAATTCACCGTCACCGAGAACCAGCACACACGCCGGCCGGACTTGGTGGTCTTTGTCAACGGGTTGCCCTTGGCCGTCATCGAACTCAAGAACCCCATCGATGAAACGGCCACGGTCCTATCCGCCTATCACCAGTTGCAAACTTACAAGTCCGAGTTGCCGACCTTGTTTGCTTGCAACGCCGTCATGGCGGTATCCGATGGCCTGAAGGCGTTGCTGGGCACCCTGACCGCAGGCAGCGAATGGTTCAAGCCGTGGCGCACTATCGACGGACAGGAACTAGCGCCCGTTTTTTATACCGAGCTGCAAGTCTTGATCATGGGTGTGTTCGAGCAGGGCCGTTTCCTCTCGCTGATTCGGGACTTCATCGTCTTTGAGGATGACGGTGGCGCGCTGACCAAGAAAGTGGCCGGCTACCACCAATTCCATGCGGTTGAAACCGCTGTTGCGGAGACCCTGCGGGCGACAAAGCTCCAGCAGTCGCAGACCCGCGACCTAAGGGGACGTTACGAGTCTGGGCGCCAACCCGGAGGCAAAGAGGGGGACCGGCGCGTCGGTGTGGTCTGGCATACCCAAGGTTCGGGCAAGAGCCTCACCATGGCGTTCTATGCCGGACGCATCGTCCGCGAGTCGGCCATGGGCAACCCGACGCTGGTGGTGCTCACCGACCGCAACGACTTGGACGATCAGCTATTCGGGACGTTTGCCCGCTGCCACGAGCTGTTGCGCCAGCCACCCTCGCAGGCGGAAAGCCGGGCCGACTTGCGTAGCAAATTGACGGTCGAGACGGGCGGCGTGGTGTTCACCACCATCCAGAAGTTCTTCCCCGAGGAAAAAGGGGACCGACACCCCTTGCTATCCGACCGCCGCAACATCGTTGTCATAGCCGACGAGGCGCACCGCAGCCAGTACGACTTCATCGACGGCTACGCCCGCCACATGCGCGACGCGCTGCCCAACGCCTCGTTCATCGGCTTCACCGGTACGCCCATCGAACTGCAGGACGCCAACACGCGGGCCGTGTTCGGCGACTACATCAGCGTCTATGACATCCAGCGCGCCGTGGAGGACGGGGCCACGGTGCCCATCTACTACGAAAGCCGCTTGGCCAAGCTGGCGCTGGACGAATCGGCCCGCCCCAGCATCGACCCCGATTTCGAGGAAGCCACCGAGGGCGAGGAGGTGGAACGCAAGGAACGCCTCAAGACCCGATGGGCGCAGCTTGAGGCCATTGTGGGCGCCGAGCAACGACTGCGCCTCGTCGCCGAGGACATCGTCAGCCATTTCGACGACCGCACCGAGGCCCTGGTAGGCAAAGCGATGATCGTGTGCATGAGCCGCCGCATCTGCGTGGACCTCTACGATGAACTGGTCCGCCTGCGCCCCGACTGGCACCACGACGACGATACGAGTGGGCGCATCAAGGTGGTGATGACGGGCTCCGCTTCGGACCCGCCGCAGTGGCAGCGGCACATCCGTAGCAAGTCGCGCCGCGAAGCCTTGGCGAAGCGTTTCCGCAACGCCTCGGATCCGTTCCAGATCGTGCTGGTGCGTGACATGTGGCTCACGGGCTTCGATGCGCCGAGCCTGCACACCATGTACGTGGACAAGCCCATGCGCGGCCACGGCCTGATGCAGGCCATCGCCCGCGTCAACCGCGTGTTCCGCGACAAGCCCGGCGGGCTGGTGGTGGACTACCTCGGCCTGTCCAACGAACTCAAACAGGCGCTGGCCACCTACACCGAGAGCGGCGGCACCGGCCAAACCGCCGTGGACAAGGATGAGGCCATTGCGCTCATGCTAGAGAAGCACGAGGTATGCCTTGCCATGTTGCACGGCTTCGACTTCACTGCATGGGCTACCGGCACCCCGCCCGAGCGATTGGGGCTCCTGCCAGCAGCACAGGAGCACATCCTGGCCCAGGAGGATGGCAAAGACCGCTTCATCGCCGCCGTCCGCGACCTGACCCGGGCCTTCGCGCTGGCGGTGCCGAGCGACGAAGCGACGCGCATCCGCGACGACGTGGGCTTCTTCCAGGCCATCCAGTCCGTCCTAGCCAAGCGAGCCGAAACTGAAACCAAGCCGCAGGAGGAACTCGACAACGCCGTTCGCGGGATCATCTCCCGAGCCGTGGCGCCGGAAGGCGTCATCGACATCTTCGCCGCCGCCGGACTCCCGAAGCCCGATATCTCGATCCTTTCGGAGGAGTTCCTCGCCGAGGTGCGCGGCATGGAGCACCGCAACTTGGCCGTGGAATTGCTGCAAAAGCTGCTAAAGGGGGAGGTGGCTGCACGTCGCCGCCGCAACGTGGTGCAGGCGCGGTCTTTCGCCGAGATGCTGGACGTCGCCATCCGCCGCTACCAGAACCGATCCGTGGCCGCAGCTCAGGTCATCGAGGAACTGATCGAACTGGCGCGAGAAATCCGCGAAGCGGGTGCTCGCGGCGAACAACTGAACCTATCCGACGACGAATTGGCGTTCTATGACGCCCTGGAAACCAACGACAGCGCTGTGCAGGTGCTAGGCGACGAGACATTGTGCATCATCGCTCGTGAGCTTGTACGCACGGTAAGGGCCAACGTCACCATCGACTGGACGCTACGGGAGAACGTGCGGGCGAACCTTCGCCGTTTGGTCAAGCGCATCCTGCGCCAGCACGGTTATCCGCCGGACAAGCAGGAGAGCGCAACTAGGATGGTGATTGAGCAGGCGGAGGTGCTGTCGGCGGGGTGGGCGGATTGAGAGTCGAATCGGTGCTGAGCTACAACTACAGGGCGACAGCCTTGAACGCGAAGCAGTTGGCTGATTATGGTATGTTGGCTGCTCAATTGTAGTTGCTTGACGGCTCCCTAGAGAATCCAGATGACCAGTGAACAACCCAGACTCGCCGACCCGCGGGTCGAATGGAAAGAAGGCGAGTTCAAAGTCTCCCTTCCCGTGCAGGGGGGCATGATCGATGCCAAATGGCGCCCTACCATCACATCTGTTATTCGGATACGAGAGATCGGCACCGAAACTTGGAGTCCAGGCTTCGAGACCCCACTAAACGCCTGCACCTTTGTCGACCTGCGACCCGACACCGAATACGAAGTACAGGTAACTCACAAAAACTCATCGGGCGAAGGACCTCCAACTAGCCTACGATGCAAAACTGCATCCGATGGTCGCGTTAGCAATGTCATCCCATTCCCGAAGCGCTAGACGACTACACCCCGTCGTGCAGTACTCACCCAGGGCTTTCTGCCCTTGCGTCCACACGTGGGCTCCTGCGCCCCTTTCAGCGAGGCTATCTGAGAGCCGGACATGAGTAGAGGCGACCAAAACCCACCGCTACCTTCCGTGCCGTTCTTGTACGAGATGGTTGTTTCCTTTTTCGAGGCAGCAAGGCAGGGCTTGGATCCCGTCCTTCAAGCCATCGGCGGCTACAGCGACCTCGGGGTTATGGAGGACGGCAAACCCGGGCCTCCCGATCGGGTGGCGCGCGAGATCGCGGCACTTCCCGCCAGCACCCATGCCCACCTCTTTGGTGCCTGCCTGACTGCCACAACCAACCTTGGCCTCGCCTACGTGCATTCATTCCGCTTGTTGAGCTTCCTCGCCCAAGGCAAGGACGCTCTTCCACCCAAGGCCACAAAGCCTAATCTCACTAAGTTGTACGACGCCCTTCCGAGCACGTTGCGCGACGAGCTGTCCCGAATATACAAGCAAGTTGGTTCTCATGATCTCGAAATCGAGATGAGCACCGCACCTTTTCCTTCCGAACCCAATGGCGACGACCAAGATCAAACAAAGGGCTTCCGATCGCAACTCGCGTACTGGCAAAGGCGGGGGCTGTTGCACGAGAGCCACCTTTCGCTCGCCGCAACATCCGGTCGCTCTGCCACACGATTCTTCATTCCTTTGCGTTCTGTCCTCATCTTGGACGTCATTATCGCCGAGCACATCGCACCCAAGGTCGGGCGCAGCTACCAGAAGATGGACGAACAGCTTTCCAGCCGCACTGAGAACCCCAAACTCGAATGGAAGGAAGGCATGATCTACGTATCGCTCCCCGACAAGCTTGGCCGAACCTTGGAAGCCAGATGGGAGCCTACGGTCACATCCGTCGTCCGTATCAGGGAATTGGGCACGGAATCCTGGGGGGCCGGATTCGAAACGCCGTTGAACAACTGCTCTTTTGTTGGTCTCAAGCCGGACACTGAGTACGAGGTTCAGGTAACCCACAAGAACGAAGCGGGTGAAGGCCCTCCAGCGATATCAAAGGTCAAGACACAGCCAGAAACAGCATAGGAAGCCACCCTTGAGCATGCCGTCAGCCGCAATCTCCTTGCCTCCCGACTTTCTGAGTCCGCGCAGACCCATTCGGGCGAAGAAGGGCACCTATGTCATCGTCCGGATTCACGAGGCAACTGATCGACCCTCGACAGAAGCGTTCTGGCAAGCGCGTGTTCGAATCCAGGACCAGCCACGCGCCCGCACACCTCAGATCCCGTCGTGGCACACCGCGCCCTTGGATTCCGAAACTAAGTTGCGCAGTGAACTCGACTCATACGTTAACTTGCCCGATAACTGGGATGGCGAAGGCGGTGCTGCCCCATCGCAATCGGCCGTTGACGATGCGTTGAAGTTTCTCGACAAAAGGCCCGCCGACATTCCGCTGCCTCGCCCCGATCAAGGATCTGAGGGAGCGGTTGGTATCTATTGGGACGACAATGAAGCGCGAGTTTTCGCCGAGGCAACTTTCGAGGGCGACGGCACATTTGCTTACTTTGCGGCTCACGGTGCACCCAGTGCCGTAGCCGACAAGTGCGGCAGCGACGACGCCGACGTTTCGGCTCCGTGGCCTGACGACCTGCTGCGGATCCTACACAATCTGGACATCGCCTGACTTGCGCCATCGTCATGCCATGCAGTTGTATCGATCTGGAGAGCCAGCATGGCCATGGGCAATGCAAATGCTCCCACTACCGTCAGCACTTTCCCGATTGCGCCTGCGAGGGCGAATCCGTAAGCCACCACTCTCCTGGTCTGGTCGAGGACGACGAAGTCCTCGTCCGCACGGTGTTCCGAGAGGGTGTAGTCGACTCCGACGGACGTCCGAAACCATCCTACTTCCGCCGTGACCCTGAATCGCGTGGTTTTTCTGTTGACCGCATGCGCATCGTGAATCCACAGTCGCTAGCGATGAGCAAGAAGGCTGATTCCCGCTACAATGGCTATGTTGGTTTTATCGCTACTGTGGGCCGGGACGTCAGAGCTTTAGTGTCGGCCGAGGGAACCCGATTGTTCTGTCTCTACGACACGGCTACTGCCGAGAACAACGCCCATGCCGACATCTGCCAGAACGTCTACCTCTCGCCTGGCACCGAGAATCGCAAGACACGAATGATGGAGTTCGCTTGGCAACTCAGGCAGGCTTTTGGGCCGCTTGTACCGCTACCTCCAGCACAACCACAGAGCCGATAGTCCAGTGAATTCAGAGGTATGGAACAACTAGCGCAAGGGCACGGCCTCGTGGAGGGGCCGGTGTGGGAGGACGGCAAGGGGCTGCTCTACAGCGACGTGCTGTTCGGCGGTGTCTTCCGGCTGACTCTCGACGGTGCTGTGGAGACGGTGTTCGAGCACCGGCGGGGCATTGGCGGGATGGCGCTGCATGAGGCGGGCGGCTTGATCGTCAGCGGTCGAAACCTGTCTTTCAAGCCGTTTTCCGGGGGCGCCACGGTCACGGTGCTTGAGCAGAATGAGTCCGCAGGCGTGGTGGGCTTCAACGACCTCACCACCGATTCAGCTGGGCGCATCTACGCGGGCGCGCTGGGTGCCAGCCCGGTTTTCGACGATGGCCGCGAGCCTCGGGCGGGCGATCTGTACTTGGTTGAACTCGACGGCTCAGCTCGCGTGGTGGCCTTGGACGTGCAGCTCACCAACGGCCTCGGCTTTTCCCCGGACGGCGCCACCCTGTACCACTCCGATTCCCGCCGCCAGACCGTGTTTTGCTACAGTGTCGCCGCCGACGGCTCTCTGGGCGAGAAGCGTCCATTCGTCAAGACCGATGGCGGCTCGCCGGATGGCTTGGCCGTCTCCGAGGATGGGGCGGTTTGGGTGGCCTTGGCCGGCGGTAGCGGAGTGGGCGTTTACTCCGCCTCCGGGGCGCAGCAGGACTTGATTGAGATTCCGCAACCCATGTGCACCAGCCTCTGCTTTGGCGGTGCTGATCGACGCGACCTGTACATCGTTTCGGGTTCGGATGGCAGCCAAGGCGACCGCGCTGGGGCGGTTTACCGCACGCGAACCAGTGTGGCGGGGCTGCCGGTTGCGAACGCGCGAACCCGTTTGGGGGATGCGGGCTGAACTTAAGCCATTCACTTCTAATCACAAGGAAACACCATGTCCAAAACCACCATCGAAACCGGCACCGACGATCTCTTGGCCCACGAGGAAGACCAGGTCCTCACCATCACCCTGAACCGTCCCGCGGCACGCAACGCCATGAGCGGGGCGATGAACGATGCTTTGGCCAAGACCTTGGAGTACGGCGAGGGCGCCCCGAACGTACGCTGCATCGTGCTGACCGGGGCCGGGGGCGCCTTCTGTGCAGGCGGCGACGTCAAGGGCATGGCGGCTGGCGGGGAGGGCGGCGATCCTGGGCCGACCCTCGATGAGCGCATTCACGGCCAGCGCCTCAACCAGCGCAACACGGCTGGGCGCATGTACCTGATGCCGAAACCGGTGGTGGCCGCCCTGCCCGGCCCCGCCGCTGGCGCCGGGCTGTCCTTGGCGCTCGCCGCCGACCTGCGCATCATGGCCGACACCGCCTTCATCACCTCCGCCTTCGCCAAGGTCGGCTTCAGCGGCGACTACGGCGGCACCTTCTTCCTCTCCCACTTGGTGGGCGCCGCCAAGGCGAAGGAAATCTACTACCTGTCCGACCGGGTCAGCGCCGAGGAATGCCAGCGCTTGGGCCTCGCCAACTTCGTGGTGCCTGCCGACCAACTCGAAGCCGAGACTCAGACTTTGGCCCGACGGTTGGCTTCGGGCCCGCCGGTGGCCTACCGCTACATGAAGGAGAACTTCAACCGGGCGGCGATGGGTGCGGACGTGATCGAGTGCCTGGACTTGGAGGCCACCCACCACGTCCATGCGGGCTTGACCGAAGACCACCGCAACGCCGCACGGGCCTTCGTGGAGAAGAAGCAGCCGGTGTTTGCCGGCCGCTGAATTCGCCTAGGAGCCTCGAATGACCTATCCGCCAACGGGTCGAAGCTGGCGGGTCAGGTTGGACGGTCGGGTTGGGGAGCCGGGTGGCCGGAAGCGGCTTGGGACGCACCGAGGAGGCCCTGCATCAGCCCCTCCAGGCGGGCGATGGCCGCGCCCATCTCCCTGAACCCATCATCCACCCGCCGCTCCAGCGATTCGATGCGGGCCTCCATCTGGTCCATGCGGCGGTCCATCCGCTCGAAGCGGGCATCGACCTGCTCGAAACGGGCATCGACCTGCTCGAAACGGGCGTCAACCTGCGCGAAACGGGCGTCGATTTGGGCGAAGCGGACGTCGTTGGCCTCCCCCATCGCACTGATGATGGCGAGGTTAACCCCGACCGTGGTGAAACCGACCATGAGGATGGTGGCGACGGTGGTGATGAACTGGTGCTTCACGGACATTTCCTTTTCATTGTGGGTGAACATGAGCACCATTGTCCAGCCGTGTTTGACCTTTGTCTGTAGTACGGATCCGGCATTTTTTTGGGCGAATGTCCTACATGGCGCAGGGGGACGACGGTGCGCTTGCCCGATGCCAAGGGGGTTCCCTATCCGTCCGGGCGCAGACCCCGCTCGGCCAGGAATTCCGGGTTGTAGAGGCTCGACTGGTACTTGTGGCCGGTGTCGGTGAGCACCGTGACGACGGTGTGGCCGGGGCCGAGGCGCTTGGCCACGTCCACGGCGGCGCACAGGTTGATGCCGGTGCTTGAGCCGAAGAACCAGCCTTGTTGGCGTAGCTG
Source organism: uncultured Pseudomonadales bacterium (assembly GCA_964598305.1). GTDB lineage: Bacteria > Pseudomonadota > Gammaproteobacteria > Pseudomonadales > Azotimanducaceae > Azophilus. Next base: position 29,105 of record CAZRBP010000020.1, read on the forward strand.
GCCGTAAACCATCTCCACCATGCGCTGGTCGTCGATCTGCACCGCGTCGTCAATGTCGGTGCCGGCCAGGTTGTCGGTGACCCGGCTGTTGCCGATGCCCTCGGTGATCGACGGCCCCGGCGTCATGGTGGCCTCGCCGGTGGTCACCCAGTTGTACAGGGCGCTGCCGTGGGGGTCGGCCAGCACCACCTCGATGTCTGCACGGCGCTCCTTCAGGTAGCGGGAGACGCCCGCCAGAGTGCCGCCGGTACCCACTGAACAGGTGAAGGCGTCGATGGTGCCGCCGGTCTCGGCCCAGATTTCCGGGCCGGTGGATTCGTAGTGGGCCAGCCGGTTGGCCACGTTGTCGAATTGATTGGCCCAGACGGCGTTCGGCAGCTCATCGGCGTAGCGCCCGGCCTGCTTTTGGTAGTTCATCTCGTCCCGATAGGGCACCGTGGGCACCACCCGCACCTCTGCGCCGAGGGTTTTCAGGATGGCGACCTTCTCCGGGGACTGGTTGTCCGGCATGTAGATGACGCAGGGGTAGCCGCGCTCGTTGCAAACGTGGGCCAGGCCAATGCCGGTGTTGCCGGCGGTGCCCTCCACCACCGTGCCGCCGGGCATGAGCGCCCCGCTTTTCTCATGCTCCCGCACCATCCACAGGGCGGCGCGGTCCTTGACCGAGCCACCGGGATTCAGGAACTCCGCCTTGCCCAGAATCTCGCAGCCGGTGGCTTCGCTTAAAGCCGCCATGCGAATGAGCGGCGTGTTGCCCACGCTGCCAGCAAAGCCGTTTCGCATTTCCATAGAGGGTTTCCGCTAGACGAAACGCTAAGTTTAACTTGGTTGCTTGCACTAATCCCTTGGCGGGGCCAACATCCCCACCCCCAAGGACATCGGAAGGCTCCATGGTTCCAGAATCGCTCACGTGCAGCATCGCGGAGGCCGGGCTGAACGCCGGTAAGGTGGATGAACTGCTGGCCCGGGCGCGCCGGGAGGTGGATGCCGGGCTGCTTTCAGCGGCCCAGGTGGCGTTGGCCCGCAACGGCAAGCTCGCACTGCTGGCCACCTTCGGCGATGCCTCGGACGACAGCCTTTTCTGCGTGTTCTCGGCCACCAAGGCGGTGACTTCGGCAGCGGCTTGGATTCTCATTGAGGAAGGCCGCTTAGACGAAGAGGAAATTGTCGCCGACATCATTCCGGAATTTGCCAGCAACGGCAAAGCGGTGATCCGGGTGGGCCAGCTCTTCACCCACACCGCCGGCTTCCCTGCCGCTCCCTTTCGGCCCTTGGATTGGAACGACCCAGCCCGGCGGCTTGAACGTTACGCCCAATGGCAGCTCAACTGGACGCCGGGCAGCCGCTTCGAGTACCACCCATCGTCGAGCATGTGGGTGATTGCGGAGATCATCGAGCGCCGCGCCGGGCAGTCCTTCCAATCCTTCGTCCGGGAACGCATCGCCAAGCCCTTGGGCTTGGAGGACCTGCACGTGGGCCTGCCGGATAGCGAGCAGGGCCGGGCGGCACTCTGCGAGCATGCCGGCGACGCCATGACCGATCAGGATTGGCGGGATCTCGGCCTGCCGCCGCCGCCCGTCACCGAGGTCACCGAGGACGCCATCTTGAGCTTCAACCGCCCGGAGGTGCGCGCGGTCGGCGTGCCCGGCGGCGGCGCCTTCATGAGCGCTGCGGAATTGGCCCTGTTCTACCAAGGCCTGCTGCACGGGGGGCTTGGGGGCGAACGAATCTGGAGCGACGCCATGCTCAACGACGCGCGCCGGGTGCGCACCGGTGACATGACGGACCTCGTCGGCACAGTGGCCAACCGCGGCCTCGGCATCATCGTCGCCGGCGATGAGAAGCGCAGCTTCCGCGGCTTCGGCAAGACCAACTCGCCGGACGCCTTCGGCCATAACGGCGCCGGTGGCCAGCTTGCCTGGGCGGACCCGGCAACCGGGCTGTCGTTGGGCTACTGCACCCGCACCCATGACCGCCACACCATTCGGCAAGGCCGGCGAGGGGTGGCGATTTCCAGCATTGCCGCACTGTGCGCGTTGTAGATGAACGCCAATAAAGTCACGGGTTGCGTGGCCGCGCTGCTGCTCGGCCTCGGCGTCAGTGGTACAGCCTTTGCTGCCGACCAGCGGATTCTCGCCGAGGTGGAGAAGGAGCGTTCCGCGTCCATCGCGTTGGCCGACGACATCTGGGCGTTCGCCGAGCTGGGCTACCTCGAAACCAAGAGCTCCGAGCGCTTGCAGGGCTACCTGTCCGAATCCGGCTTTGCGGTGCACAGCGGGGTCGCCGACATACCCACCGCCTTCGTGGCGACTTACGGCGAAGGGGCGCCGGTGATCGGCATTTTGGCGGAGTTCGATGCGCTGCCTGGGCTCTCCCAGGCCGCCAAGCCGGTTCGGGAGCCGATTGCGGCAGGGATGCCGGGGCACGCCTGTGGCCATCACCTGTTTGGCGCCGCCTCCGCATCGGCGGGGGTAGCCGTGGCCCGATGGCTGGCGGCAACCGGCGCATCCGGCACTGTGCGCGTGTACGGCACACCGGCCGAAGAGGGCGGTTCCGGCAAGGTTTACATGGTTCGGGCCGGCCTCTTCGATGACGTGGATGTGGTGCTGCACTGGCACCCCGCCGACCGCAACGAAGCCTCCGCGGCCAGCAGCACGGCCAACAAGTCCGGCCGCTTCCGATTTCAGGGCACCGCCGCCCATGCAGCCTCGGCACCGGAGCGGGGCCGCTCGGCCCTCGATGGCGTGGAGGCCATGAACTTCATGGTCAACCTGATGCGCGAGCACATCCCGGAGGATTCCCGCATCCACTACGTCATCACCGATGGCGGCGACGCGCCCAACATCGTGCCGGAGTCGGCGGAAGTCTATTACTACGTGCGCCATTCCAAGCTGCCCACCGTCAAGGCCCTGTTCGAGCGGGTGGTCAAGGCCGCCGAGGCGGCGGCGCTGGGCACCGGGACACGAATGACTTACGAGGTGATGCACGGCAACTACCCGGTCCTGCCCAATGAAACCCTGGCGCGGCTGGTGGACGCCAATCTGCGCCGCTTGGGGGGCTACGCCTACAGCCCGGAGGAACAGCGTTTTGCCGCGGCCCTGCATCGAACCCTCGGCGCATCGGCCTTGCCGCTCGGCACGCAGTCGCAGATTCAGCCCTTCACCCTGCGCCAAGGCCGAGGCTCCACGGATGTGGGCGACGTCAGTTGGGCGGCCCCGACGGTGGGCTTCGCCACCGCCACCTGGGTGCCGGGAACCCCCGCCCATTCGTGGCAGGCGGTGGCTGCGGGAGGCACCAGCATTGGCCACAAGGGCATGCTGCTGGCGGCGCGGCTGCTGGCGCTAACGGCCACCGATCTGTTCCAGGACGCCGGCCTCATCGAACGGGCTTGGGCGGAGCTTCGGGAAAGGCGCGGCGCCGATTTTCAATACGAGGCCCTCTTGGGCGACCGGGTTCCACCGCTCGACTATCGGTTGTAATGAACATCGGGCTGCTGCATCCCGGCGCCATGGGGGTCACCGTGGGCGTGGCACTGGCCGAATCCGGGCATCAGGTGCATTGGTGCTCTGAAGGGCGCAGCACGGCAACGGCAAAGCGCGCCGCAAGCGCCGGATTCGGTGATCGGCAGACCTTGCCCAACCTCGCGCGGGCAATGGACGGCATCATCTGCGTCTGCCCGCCCGAAGCTGCCCTTGAAGTGGCCGCGAGCGTTGAACGGAGCGGCTTTTCCGGACTCTACGTGGATGCCAACGCGGTGTCGCCGGACACTGGCGCCCGCCTGGCGGCCTTGTTTGGCGAAAGCTACGTTGATGGCGGCATCGTCGGTCCGCCGGCCCGTTCGCCGGATAGCACTCGCCTCTTTCTTTGCGGTCCCCACGCCGCCGAAGCGGCTGGCTGGTTCAGCGCGGGATTCATGGACACGGTGGTTCTCGGCGAGCGCGCGGGTGCCGCCAAGGCGCTGAAGATGTGCTACGCCGCCTACACCAAGGGCACGAGCGCCCTGCTGCTGGCCGTCCGGGCGCTGGCCGAGGCCGAGGGCGTGACCGATGCGCTGTTGGCCGAGTGGTCCCGCTCCCAGCCTGGCTTGGCACAACGCTCGGAGCGCGCCGCCCAGGCGGTGAGTCCCAAGGCGTGGCGGTTCACCGGGGAAATGCTTGAGATCGCGGCGACTTTCGAGGCCGCCGGCTTGCCGGGCGGCTTTCATGGGGCTGCAGCCGATGTTTACCAGCGCATGGCCGACCTCAAGAACGCGGATCATGCGCAAATTGCCGACGTAATCGAGCGCTTGCTCAGCGAGCGCCCCAGCGACGGCTAGGCGCCGCGGCCAACCGTTTCCTGATACAGGCGATTCAGTTCCTGGTGCCGCGCCAAGGCGGCGGGATGGAGGTCCTCGGTGGCTGGGATGTCGCGTCCGAAGTGGCCGAACGCATCGACGCCCCGGGCCAGCAGCGCGGTGTCCCGGCTGTGCTTGACCTGCCGCATGCGCGGGGCCAGATATTGGACGTTGAGGCCGATGCGGCGATCATCGCTGCGGTTCGGCAGGGAGGCGTGCAGGGTCCAGCCGTGGTGGAACGAGGCCTCCCCGGGGCGCAACGGGCAGAGCGCTGCCGCCGATTCATCGACGCCATCCACGGTCTGCCCTTGAAACAGCACGTTGGCGTCATCGGCGGTGGCCCGGTGTCCGCGCCGTCCTTCCCGGTGGCTGCCGGGCACCAGCCGCATGCAGCCGCTCGCCTCGTTGGCCGGCGACAACGCCAGCCACATGGACACCTGATCCTCGCCGTCCAATCCCCAATAGGTGAGGTCCTGATGCCAACTGACGTGATCTGGCGTTCTCGGTTCCTTGATGATGTAGGTCACGTTCCAGACCAGAATGTTCGGCCCCAACAACGCCTCGACCACATCCAGTGCGCACGGATGGGTGGCCAGTTCCAGCGGCGAGCGCAAGATGGTGTGCACCTTGGCCTGATAGTGCAGGTTGCCGACCGCCGCCTCCGCCCGCTCTAGCCGGCGGCGATGATCCCCCGCCTCCCCTTGATCGATGATGTGCACCGGCGAGAGGAAGCCGTCGCGCCAGTATCGGTCCGCTTGGCGCGCCAAACGCACCGTGTCGTTGCCTAATGCCTGGTCCACGCCCATAGTTTACGACCAAATCATGGATTGACAGCAGGGGCCGCAGTCAATGATATTGACTCCGAGCAAGCAGAGTTGGAAAGGAGAGCAGGCATGGCAGCCAACGACAAGTTCGACATCCGCGGCATCAACCATCTGGCGCTGGTTTGCCGGGACATGAAAAAGACCGTGGACTTCTATTCCGGCGTGCTCGGCATGCCGTTGACCAAGACCATCGAGCTGCCCGCTGGCGCGGGCCAGCACTTCTTCTTTGACATCGGCAAGGGCGATTCCTTGGCGTTCTTCTGGTTTCCGAACGCCGGGGACAGCCAGCCGGGGGTGACCCATGCGCGCGACTTGGTGGGCCAGGGGGACATCACGTCGGCGCACGCGTCGATGAATCATGTCGCCTTTGACGTGCCGGAAGAGAAGATTGACGCATACCAGCGCCAGCTCAAAGCGGCGGGCGTCGATGTCACTGAAGTGGTGAACCACGATGAGTCCGAGACTGGCGCCAGCCCTGAAATCACGGAAAGCACCTTCGTGCGCTCGATCTACTTCAAGGATCCGGACGGCATCTTGCTGGAGTTCGCGGCCTGGACCCGGGAACTCGACGAGCGCGACGTGAACATCGCGCCCGTCAGCGTTGACTAAACCCCGCTATCGCCGTCGGAGGTGAGCAAGCGCCAGTGGGCGTAGCGAGCGCCGCTTCGCCCACTCGGCTGGGCTATGCGTGGTACGTGGTGGGCGTGCTGCTCATCGCGCAGACGTTTTCGTTTCTAGACCGCATGATCATGGGGCTGCTCGTCGGCCCCATTCGCGAAACCTTCCAGATTTCCGACACGCAGTTCAGCCTGCTGGCCGGACTTGCGTTTTCGCTGTTCTACGCCGTGATGGGATTGCCGTTGGCGCGGATCGCCGACAGCAAGAGCCGGCGCAACCTCATCGCGGCGGGGATTGCGGTGTGGAGCATCATGACCGCCCTGTGCGGACTCGCCAGGGGTTATTGGTCGCTGTTTCTAGCCCGCGTTGGGGTCGGCATCGGGGAGGCGACCCTCGCGCCCGGCGCCTACTCGATGATTACGGACTACTTCCCCAGATCGGTGTTGGCCCGCGCGCTATCCGTTTACATGGTCGGGGTGACGTTGGGGTCTGGGTTCGCCTACATGCTCGGCGGCGCCGTGGTTGCCTACGTGGAGAACATGGACGAGTTGGTGCTGCCCGTCGTCGGTGCCATGCACGGCTGGCAGCTGACCTTTCTAATCGTCGGGCTGCCTGGGGTGCTGGTTGCATTCCTCATGTTGGCCACCGTTCGCGAACCGGTCCGGCGAGGCGTTGCCGTCGGCGATGCGGACTCGATTCCATTGGCCGACGTGGTGCGCTACCTGTGGGAGCGTCGTGCGGCCTACGGGGGCCACATTGTGGGCGTGTCCATCTTCATCATGGTGGTTTACGCCCTGAACTTGTGGGGACCGAGCTATCTCATTCGCACCTTCGGCTACAGCCGGCCGGAGGCCGGTTGGGTGTTTGGCGTGGTGATGATCGTCGCCGGCACGGCTGGGTTGCTGCTGGCGGGCACCGTGGCGGATGCTTGGATGCAGCGCGGCACCCGCGATGCCTACGTGCGCACGATACTGCTCAGCATCGTCTGCATCATCCCGTGCGCGGTCTCGTTGGGCTTCGTCACCAACGATGTGCTGGGCGTCGTGATGATCGGGCTGGCGGTGTTCTTCTCGGCGTTCCAGGGCGGCCTTTCCGGGGGCACGTTGCAGCTCATGACGCCCAACCGCATGCGCGGCCAGGTCACGGCGGTGTATCAGTTGGTGGCGAATTTGATCGGCTTGGGTCTCGGTCCCACGGTGGTCGCGGCGACCACGGACTACGTGTTTGGCTACGATGCGGCCATCGGCAAATCCATCGCGCTGTCCGCGGCCATCCTGTGCCCCTTGGGCGGCTTTATCTTGTGGCGGGCGTTGCCGAAGATCCGCAACGAACTCGAGCAGCAGGCTTAGCCGTCGATCAGTTCGCTGCCGTCAAGGCAGCCGCCAGATGGGTGAGGACCAGGCGCGTTGCTGAACCCTGACGTCTTGGTCGGGAAACTGCTCACACAAGCCGCTGCGCTCGCATAGGCTCTTGGTCCAGCGCGGTGACGGCTGCTCCAGCACCCGGGCGTACCAGTAGGCGGGGATGGCGGGATCGTAGTCTGGGTCGCGCCAGGAGACGCACGCAGTGTGGCGGCCCTCGGCGAAGTCCGCCAGCACCACCGTCCATTCCTGATACTTGCCATTCACGAGGCTGCCTTTGATGAGGTCCACGCGGGCCAACTGTTGCCGGTCCCGGGCCGCTTGCACGGTGAACGTGGGCGCTTCATCCGTGTCCAGAAGCTCGCCCATGAACGGCGCGAACTTCGGCG
>CAZRBP010000021.1:0-35317 GCA_964598305.1 uncultured Pseudomonadales bacterium
TTCCTCTCTCTCCTTACCGTTGACCTTGAGGAGTTACGTAGTCACACCACTCCAAGTCTACAGTAGCGTACCTATTATTTCTACAGGAGTATAGAAATTTGAGGTGCGATGTCAAAGCAATTCGGAAGTGTCCCCTTCTCTCCAATTCAGAGATGTCCCCTTTTAGAGCGGTATCCGTGGCTGCGCCGGAACGGCGCGGTGTCAAATGGGGGGCGCCTCCGCCGCCTCCGGCTTGAAGCCGAGGCGCCATGGGTGGTCCGGGGCGGGCTTCCAGTCTCGGCGGGCCTGCTGGGCCTCCTTCGCGCAGTCAACGCGCAGCCGCACGGCCTTCCCGTCCTCCACCGCAGCGGCTCCTCGCCCTTGCCGAGCAGCCGAACCGGCAGCTTGCGGCCGTCGCGCAGCACCGTCACCGCGCCGTCAAAGCCCTTGCACACCGTCACCGCCGCGCCGCGCAGCTGGTAGCCCTTGCCGTGGCCCGTCACTTGGTAGACGCTCCCTTCAAAGCTGATCGTCAACCCCTTCGTCACCATGCAGGCGTGCTGCTCGCACAGGATCAGGTCCAGCTCCCGCTCGTCGTGCAGCACCGCGCGGTGCGCGTCCGAGGGGTTGCGCGGCGCCACTCCGAAGCGCCGGTTGCAGTCCGCCATGAACGCCGGCAGGTAGCCGTTGCCGGTCGCGATCCCGCCGATGCCCCGCAGCCGCATCTCCTTGACCAGCCGGTCCTGGAGCGTCCGGTTGGCTCGGCCACCCGGCCACCCGGCCACCCGGCCCTTGGCCTGCGGGCTGCCCGCGTGAATCGACTCGACGTCCAGCGTGCGCAGCGCCCGCGTGAACTGCGTCGGCTCGCCCTCCCGGTCCCGCCGGTTCACCCGGAACACCCCGTAGCGGTCCGAGTAGTACGCCACCGGACGGCCGTGGGCCGCCACGTGCGCCCGCGTCGTCCTCATGTACGCCTCGGTCGTTTCCGCCGGGAAGAACCCGGCCGCCAGCAGCCGAGACGTCGCGTCGTTCACGTCGGCGTTCGCCGTGTGCCCGCAGGCCTGACATCGAAAGTGCTCTGGTTGATCCTGCTGCTCGGATCAACGGCGCCGCAGCGATTACAAGTCTGCGACGTGTGGGCGGGATTGACGCGAACCACCCGCCCCGCCTTGTAGTCCAGGTTCCGCTCCACAGCCCCCCCATCCGCTCGATAGGATGGCCCGGTTCAACGCCGACTTGGCCTTGACGTTCACTCCCGGCGCATCCCTGGTGCCTTTCGCCGAACGGGTCATGCCCTTGGTGTTCAGGTCCTCAACGACCACCGTGTGCGCCGCATCAGAGATTCGGCGACTAGCTTGGTGGCACCAGTTGGAGCGAACGCCCGCGATGCGGCGGCAGGTCCGGGAAAACTTGCCGCGCGTCCGTCGGCGGCGCCCGCCGCCCTTCCCCTGCCGCGCCCCTTGAACCTGGGGCGCCCACCATGTCCCTTGAAGAACCGCTGCCAGGCATCCGCCTGCCGCTTGAGCGTGTATCGCACGACGGCGAAGGGAAGCTCCTTGAGCCATTCGTGGCCGTTGGAGTTGCGAAGGTCGGTGAATCCCTTGCCCAGAGTGAAGAAGGTGGGGGGCGGAGCGGATGCGCCGAACATTCTGGCCGTGTCGTGGAGGATTTGCTGATCGTCCAGCGTCACGTTCCAGACGTAGCGGCAGGCCCCGGCAAGCCGGTTCAGGTGCCGGGCCTTGGCCCGCGTTCCCGGCAGGACGCGGTAGCGAACCGCACGGATTTCCGCCCCTTCGCGCATGACTGTGATTATATACACCATTGTGGATTGTGCTACACAATTCCCCCTATAATCGCGCCGCTCCGAAACCCCGGATACTGAATTGATCGTGAAGCGGAAATTGATGCTGGTAGTGGCGTCGCTCGTTGTGGGCGGCATATTGAGTGGCGGTGTGGCGGCGTCGGATTCCGAAGACGAGATTCGGGCGCGGCTCAAGCCCTTTGGCGACCTATGCCGGGTCGGCCAGGATTGCGGGGGTCTCGAAGGGGGATCCGGGGAGGCGGTGAGCGCCCCCGCGGCGGCCGCTGCAGCCGCGGCAGCAACCGGACTGAGCGGCCAGCAAATCTACGATCAATTCTGCTTCGCTTGCCATAACACCGGCGTTGGCGAGGCGCCCCTGTTCGGCAGCCTGGAGCAGTGGCAGCCGCGCATCGACCAAGGCATGGCGCAGATGCTTGCCGTGTCGCTCACCGGCCAGGGCCTGATGCCGCCCAAGGGCACCTGCATCACCTGCTCCGATGATGAAATGCGGGCAGCCATTCAGTACATGGTGGACAGCGCCCAGTAAGCGCAATGCCCTCGCCGGAAACTCGGTGATTCAGAGCGAGGGCAAGATGCCCTCGAGCCGATGCAAGTGGGGCCATCGGCTTCAACGTCCGGCCATCTTCTCCCAGTCAATGGCGCGGTAGCTGAGTGCCTCCGCGACTTCCTGCACGCCGATGGCTTCGGTTTGATTCAGGTCGCTGACCGTCCAAGCCACCTTGATGATCTTGTGGTAGCTGCGGCCGGATAGGCGGTAGGTGTCGATGGCTTGGGTGAGCAGCGCTTGGGCGGCGCTGTCGATCGGTGCACGCTTGGCGGCGATGGGGCCGGCGAGCTGGCTGTTCAAGGCCCCTTGCCGAGCGACTTGCCGTTGGCGAACGGCGGCGACGGCGGTGGCCTGTGCGGCGGTGTCCGTGGCTGGCTCGCCGCGGTCGGCGAGCACCTCCTTGGGCAGGCTGGGCAGCCAGAGCTGCATGTCGATGCGGTCCAGCAAGGGGCCGGAGATGCGCGCTTGGTAGGCCTGCACGTGGCGCGGCTGGCAGCGGCACGCGCCTTGGACGCAGACCCGCCCTGCCGGGCAGGGGTTCATGGCGGCGATGAGCTGGAAGTTGGCGGGATAGGTGACCCGGTAGTTGGCGCGGGCGATGGAGGCCTGTTGGGATTCGAGCGGTTCGCGCAGCAGATTCAGCACCCGGGGTTGGAAGTGCGGCATCTCGTCCAGGAAGAGCACGCCGTGGTGGGCGAGCGCCGCCTCGCCGGGGGACGCTTGGCCGCCGCCGCCGATGATGGCGGGGGCGGTGGCCGAGTGGTGTGGATCCCGCCAAGGAATCGCTTCGTAGGCGTCGCGCATGAGGCCGGCGCTCGAATAGATGGCGGCCACCTCCAAGGCTTGGGATTCGGTGAGTTTCGGCAGCAGATTCAGCAGGCTGCGGGCCAGCATGGTCTTGCCGACGCCGGGCGGGCCGACCATGAGGAAGTGGTGGCCACCGGCAGCGGCCACCTGCAAGGCCCGCTTGGCGGTTCGCTGGCCCTTCACCAAGCTCAGCAGATCGATGGCCGCCTTCGGCTCCGGCCTTGGCGAGGTGCGGGCAGGCTGCGGTTTGCTTGGGTCGGCCAGCAACGCGAGCACGTCAGTCAAGTGAGCACAGGGAACGACTGCCCGTGAACGGATCAGCGCCGCTTCCATCCGGTTGGCTTCTGGCACCACTAAAATGGCGTCTTTGTCGTTCATGGCCAACGCCGCAGGCAACACCCCCCGGGTGTGCCGCAGAGCGCCGTAGAGGCCCAACTCGGCGAGAAACTCGAAGCGATGCAGATGGGCGGCTGGCACTTGATTGGTGGCGGCCAAGAGGCTGATGGCGATGGCCAAGTCGAAGCGCCCGCCCTGCTTGGCAAGGTCCGCTGGCGCCAGATTGACCACCACCCGGCCTTGGGGAAAGCGCAACTGGTTGTTTTCAATGGCGCTGCGCACCCGGTCGCGGGCTTCGCGCACCGTGGCTTCCGGCAGCCCCACCAAGTTGAAGCGCGGCAATCCGCCGCCGACGTGGGCCTCCACCGTGACCTTGGGCGCGGCCATGCCCAGTTGCGCCCGGGTGCGTACCGCCGCGTTGGCGGGCTTGTTCTTCGTTGAAGCGTCCATGGTCGGGCGACTTGGCTCGGCTGCCTTGGCTGTTCAGGAGCGAGTCATGCTAAAGGGCGTTCTTCGCGTTCTCTACGGCCAATCTCGCAACGGGTTGTGCGAGATGTCGTAGGAGTTCGCCCCATATTGGTGCATTTGTTCGCACCATTGTGATGCAACCGCCCTCAGGGCGCGGGATCCTGTTCGAAGGTGTCCCTGAACCTGTCTATGTCTGACTCAAGCTTTGTCCGTTGTTAGCAATTGGCACGAATCCTGAATGCAACCTGCTTTGTCCCATTGGACGCTGGGCTGCCTTGGCGGCTCATCCACATACTTGAGACAGGGGTTCATCCATGAAGAGATTACTCGTGAGTTTGCTGGCCCTTGCCGCTGGCGCCGCCTCGGCTGCGGAGTTTTCCGGCAACGTGACCTATGCAACCGACTACCGCTTTCGCGGCATTTCCCAAGGCGACCGCTCCCAAGCCATTCAGGGCGGCTTCGACATTGAGCTGGAGAACGGCCTCTATTTCGGCACCTGGGCGTCGAATGTGGCCGCCTGGTCCGGCGGCACCATCGAGACCGATTACTACGGCGGTTTCGCCGGGGCCATCACCGACGACGTCTCCTACGACATCGGGGTGCTCTACTACGGCTACCCGGAGGACGACGCCTCCCCGGACCTCGACTACGTTGAGGTTTACGGCAGCGTCAGCGTCCAGGACCTCACCGTCGGCGCCGCGTTCTCCGGCGACTACTTCGCCGGCACCGGCGACTTCTGGTACTTGTACGGCGACTACTCCCTCGGCCTCGTGGAGAACGTCTCCCTCGACCTCCACTTCGGCTGGAACATCTTCGACGGCAAGTCCGGCGGCGCAGCCTTCGGCATCGGCGACGTCGACGATCCCGAGAGCAGCTACATCGACTACTCCGTGGGCCTCGGCACGTCCGGCATGGGCCTGGACTGGGGCATCGCCCTGGTCGGCACCAACCTGAGCAAAAGCGAGTGCTTCGATGGCTTCTCGGGTTGCGACACCACGGTCGTGGTTTCGGTATCGAAAAGCCTGTAATTGAGCGAAAATCCTTTTGCGCTGCCAGTGGCTGACTTATAGGCTAGGGGCGGCGCTTAAGGATCTTCCACATCCAACAGGAGAAAACCTATGAAACTCATCACAGCCATCATCAAGCCCTTCAAGCTCGACGACGTGCGCGAAGCGCTTTCCGCCATCGGCGTCCAAGGCATGACGGTGACCGAAGTCAAGGGCTTCGGGCGCCAGAAGGGCCACACCGAACTCTACCGGGGCGCCGAGTACGTCGTGGACTTCCTGCCGAAGGTCAAGGTTGAGGTCGCGGCGGACGACGGCCTGCTCGACCAGGTGCTGGAGGCCATCACCAGCTCCGCAAACACAGGCAAAGTGGGCGACGGGAAGATCTTCGTCACCTCTTTGGAGGAAGTGGTGCGCATCCGCACCGGAGAAACCGGGTCCGACGCGGTTTAGCGCCGGACCTTTTTTTGGAACATGAATTCAGCCCCCGGGGCTGGCCCACTGTTCCTTTTATTGTCAGCGGTGTGCCGCACTGAGGCACGCTGAGGGCTCCAGGAGAAAAAGATTGTGGAAGATCTGATTCAAACCAACTACGCGCTCGACACCTTCTATTTCTTGGTTATGGGGGTGTTGGTGATGTTCATGGCGCCGGGCTTTGCCATGCTCGAAGCTGGCATGGTTCGCGCCAAGAACACCTCGGAAATTCTCACCAAGAACGTCGCGCTGTTCGCGATCGCCTGCATCATGTACATGATTTGCGGCTACTACATCATGTACCCCGGCGGGGGCGAGGGCGCTTGGCTGCCCATCTTGGGCCTCGGCATCGGCGAGGAGCACACCGCGGAGGCGGTGCTGGCCTCGGGTGGCGACACCTACTACTCCGCCCGTTCCGACTACTTCTTCCAAGTGGTGTTCGTGGCGACGGCGATGTCCATCGTCTCCGGCGCGGTGGCGGAGCGCATGAAGCTCTGGGCATTCCTCGCCTTTGCGGTGGTGATGACCGGCTTCATCTACCCCGTGCAGGGCTTTTGGAAGTGGGGCGGCGGTGCCTTGGACGCGCTCGGCTTCGTGGACTTTGCCGGTTCCGGCGTGGTCCACATGTGCGGTGCCACTGCGGCGTTGGCCGGGGTGCTGCTGCTCGGGCCGCGCAGCGGCAAGTACGGCGCCGACGGCAAGGTGAATGCCCTGCCCGGCGCCAACATGCCGTTGGCGACGCTGGGCATGTTCATCCTCTGGTTCGGCTGGTTCGGCTTCAACGGCGGCTCGGAGCTGAAGCTCAGCAACGTCGATGAGGCCAATGCGGTGGCGCAGGTGTTCGTCAACACCAACATCGCTGCCTGCGGCGGCTTAGTGGCGGCGCTCATCCTGGCTCGCGCCCTGTTCGGCAAGGCCGACCTCACTATGGCTTTGAACGGCGCTCTGGCTGGGTTGGTCTCGATCACCGCGTCGCCGCTGTCGGGCAGCATTGAGCTGTCCCTGTTTGTCGGCGCGGTGGGCGGCATTTTGGTGGTGTTCTCCATCACCTTGCTCGACAAGCTCAAGATCGATGATCCGGTGGGCGCCATCTCGGTGCACGGGTCGGCCGGCCTTTGGGGGCTGTTGGCGGCCTGCTTGACCGACCCCGAGGCCACCTTGGGGGCGCAAGTGATCGGCATCTTGGCGATCTTCGCCTGGACCTTCATCACCAGCCTCATCGTCTGGTACGTCCTCAAGATGGCGATGGGCATCCGCATCTCGGAGGATGAGGAGTACACCGGTGCCGACCTGGCCGAGACCGGCATCGAAGCCTATCCGGAGTTCGTGAAGGCTTAAGGGCCGCTTGTACAAACCGCCGAGTTGCGAAGCAACTCGATCACTTTGCCGGAGGCGTAGCCTCCGGCAAAGCGTTTACGGCAAGCGCCCTGGGCGGGATACTCGCTCGGGGCGCTTTGCTTTGTAAACGGACATCGAAGGAGGATCATGCGCTACATCAGCACCCGTGGCCAAACCGCGCCGCTCGCCTTCAGCGATGCGGTCATCACCGGCTTGGCCCCCGACGGCGGGCTGCTGGTGCCGGAACGCATCCCCGAGGTCGGCGGCGAGCTCGAGGCGCTCTCGAAGCTGAGCTTCACCGGCTTGGCGAAGGCGGTGCTGCCCTGCTTCATCGACGACATACCGCCATCGGACCTCGGCGAACTGGTCGATGCGGCCTACGCGGATTTCGACTGTGCCGACGTCGTGGAATTGCGCCAGGCAGGCGCCGTTCAAGTGCTGGAGCTCTTCCACGGCCCCACCCTGTCCTTTAAGGACGTTGCCTTGCAGTTCCTCGGCCGGTTGTTTGCCTACATCCTCAAGGCCAGGGGCGAACGCCTCAACCTGCTCGGCGCCACCAGCGGCGACACCGGCAGCGCCGCCATCGCCGGCGTTCGCGGCCAGCCAGGCATCAACATCTTCATCATGTATCCCCAAGGCCGCGTCAGCCGCCTGCAGGAACTACAGATGACCACGGTGGCGGACGCCAACGTGCACTGTCTGGCGATCGAGGGCAGCTTTGACGACTGCCAAACGCTGCTCAAGGGCGTCTTCGGCGACCTTGAGTTCAAGCGGCGACTTTGCCTCGGCGCAGTCAATTCGGTGAATTGGGCGCGTGTGCTCGCCCAAGTTCTCTATTACGGCTACGCCAGCCTGCGCAGTCCCGCACCGCCGTCGTTCTGCGTGCCCACGGGCAACTTCGGAAACGTCTTTGCGGGCTACATCGCCAAGCGCATGGGCTTTCCCATCGACAAGCTGATCGTTGCCACCAACGAGAACGACATCCTCTCGGTGTTCTTCGCCTCCGGCCTCTACCGCCGGGGCGAGGTCCGCTTCACCATCTCACCGGCCATGGACATCCAGGTGGCCAGCAACTTCGAGCGTTTCCTGCACTACCACTTGGATGGTGACGCTGCGGCCTTACGGGCGTTCATGGCCGACTTCCAAGCCAAGGGCGAAGCGCGGCTGCCGCCGCCGGGCGATGAGGTGTTCATGGCCACGGCGGTCGATGCAGGTGGCACCCTTGAGGCCATCCGCGAGGTGCATCGGACCACTGGCTATGTGGCGGACCCCCATACCGCGGTGGGGCTGGCTGCCGCCCGCCGCCTGTCGGTGCCGGGGCCGGTGATCTGCATGGGGGCCGCGCATCCGGCCAAGTTCCCGGAAGCGGTCAATGAGGCCGTCGGCGAGCCAGTGGCCGTTCACCCGGCCTTGGAATTCCTGCGCGGGCTACCCGAACGCCGCACGGTGCTGAAGGCCAAGGCCGAGGCGGTGAAGGCATTCATCGAAGCGAAGGTGGGGAACCCCGGGACCTAGGGACAATCCTGAACGGGATTCCTCGGCTACAGCGCCTCAATCCGCTCCACGGCGTCCACCAGTTCATCGAGGTGGGCGATTTCCACCGTGGCCGGGGCGGTGGCGGGCTCCTCCCGCATGGATTGCTGCACCGGGCCGTTCATCCAGATGGTGTGCAATCCCAAGTCAGCGGCGCCGGCAATGTCGTCGATGGGATGGTCGCCGATGTGCGCCACCTCATGGGGTGCCGCGCCGGTGTGCCGCAGTGCCGCTTCAAACAGGTCCGGGGCGGGCTTGCTGGCGCCCACGTCGGCCGCGCAGAAGTTGAACGAGAAGTAGCGGCCGAGCTTCAGCCGCTTGGGGTCTGCGTTGCCGTTGGTGAGCGAACCCAAGGCGTAGCGACCCGACAGGTCGGCGAGGGCGCCGAGGGTGCCCTCGAAAAACTCAATGTCGTGGCGGGCTTCGATGAACACCTCAAATGCCCGTGCCGCCAACCGCCGGGCTTCGGCCTCGCCAAACCCCGCTTGGCGCATCACGTGCCGGAGAATGGCCTCCCGCAGGCGGGAAATGTCATGCGCCAATTGGGGCTGTTCGGCAATCAGGCGGCTGCGCATGGCCATGAGGTCCGCGCCGTTGCGATAGATCGCCGCCGCGGCCGGAATCTCCGCTTCAAGCCAAGCACCGAGGCGCCGTTCCGCACCGCCAATGACCGTGCGCACGTTCCACAGCGTATTGTCCAGGTCAAAGGTTATGACGCGCAGGCGGGGCATGGGCGGGCGTCGTCAGTCCGTCTGCTTTTCCGCTCTGGGGTGGGCGGTGTCATAGACCTTGGCGAGATGCTGAAAATCCAAGTGGGTGTAGATTTGGGTGGTGGCGATGTCGGCGTGGCCGAGCATTTCCTGCACGGCGCGCAAGTCGCCGGACGATTCGAGTACGTGGCTGGCGAAGCTGTGCCGCAACAGGTGCGGATGCAGCACGTTGCTGCCGAGACGGGCTTGTCCCCAGCGCTTGACGCGTTGCTGGACGGTGCGTGGGCTAACCCGCTTGCCGGTCCCCGTAACGAACAGGGCGGCACTGGGTTCGACCCCGGAGCGGGTGGCCAAATAGGACTCGATGGCCGTAATCGATTGGGTGCCCAAGGGCACGATGCGGGTCTTCTCGCCCTTGCCCGTTACCCGAACCAAGCCATTGGCGAGGTTGAGGTCATGGATGTCGATGCGCACCAACTCACTTAAGCGAATGCCGCTGCCGTAAAGCAGCTCGATCATCGCTAGGTCGCGCTTTTCCAGCGCATTCCTGGGCTTGAGGTCGAAGAGCTTGGCGGTCAGGTCGGCGTCCAGGGTGTTGGGCAGGCGGTTGGCCCGCTTTGGCGCGCGGATGCTGGCTGCCGGATTGGCGTTCACGATCCCCTGCTTCTCCAAGAAGCGGAAAAAGCTGCGCAGGCTGGAGAGCAGGCGTTGGCAGGTTCGCGGGCTCGCGCCCCGGCTGCGCAGCTTGGCCACCATCGAGGACACCTGCTTGGGCTTGATCTCGCTCCAAGCCGTGCCGTTGGCGGCGGCGAACCGCTCAATGTCGCGCCGGTAAGCTTTCAGCGTATGGGCTGAATAGCGCTTCTCGAAGGTCAGGTAGTCCAAAAAGCCGCGCAGATGCTCATCCATCATCACTCCAGGTGATCGATGATGCGCGCCAGCACATCGCCGATGTAGCCGATGAACAGGGTATCCATGTCGGAGGCGAAATGGTCGGCTCGGCGGCTGCCCACGGCCAGGCAGCCCTCGCCAGCCTTCAGCGCCAAGGGCAGCAGCACGGCGCTGCCGTCCTCTTCGTGGTCCTGAACAGGGAACACGGCCTTGAGTTCGCCGGCCCGCAGAGTGGAGCAAAGCGGTTGCGAGTTGTGGACCAAGTCGGCGGTGGGGAGGGCGTCGGCGTGGCCGCGCAGATGGTCGAGGTTCAGGTGCTCGCGCTGCAGATGGCAGCAGACGAAGTCGGCATCGAAGTCCACCAGCAGATGGGTGGCCAGCACCTCGTTGAGCTCATGCCAGCCGGATACGTCGAGCAGCGCCAGGGTCAGGGAGCGGGTTTTGGCGAACAGGTCATCGTTGGCCCGGGCGGTCTCGATCAGGTTGTTGAGCTGCCGGTGCACCCGAATATTGCGCTCCCGGAGCACTTCAACCTGGCGTTCGATCAGCGAGATCGCGCCCCCGGACCGGTGCGGCAACGCCAGTTCGGAGAGCAGCGCGGGGTGGGTTTGGAAAAAGTCGGGATAGCGCTTGAGGTAGTCGATAACCTGCTGTTCGACCACTTCAACCAATTGCGGCTCGCTCACGGCGTTAGGCTGCCTTCATACACCAAGGTGGCGGCGCCCGCCATTTTAACCGGCGCACCGGCGCCCTGCCAGTGAACCCAGACTTTGCCGCCGGGCAGGGACACCTTGACCTTGGGGTCGAGCCGGCCGTGCAGGCGGCCAGCCACCACGGCAGCGCAAGCGCCGGTGCCGCAGGCCCGGGTTTCCCCCACCCCGCGTTCATGGACGCGCAGCCGAACGTAGCCCGGATCGACAATCTCGCAGAAGCCGATGTTGGCGCCCTCGGGGAAGCAGGGGTGGCGGCTGAGCTCACTGCCGGCCTCGGCCACGGGTGCGGCGGAAATGCGATCGACAAAGATCACGCCGTGCGGGTTGCCCACGGACAGGGGCGTTAGGTCCATGCCGCCGCCGGCCGCGTTGACATGCCAAACGCCTTCTCGTCCCGCTGGTGAGACGTCGCTTTGCGTCGGTTTGAAAGGCACCGCATCCGGATCCGTCGAAGGAGCCTGCAGTTCGATTTCGACATCGCGACCGGCCAGCGCGCCGCTCACGCGGCCGCCATCAGCGCCCAACGTCAGGCAGGGCTTGAAGCTCAATTGCCGGTCGTGAATGAAGCGCACGATGCAGCGGGCGCCGTTGCCGCACTGCTCGGCTGGGCTGCCGTCGGCGTTGAAGATGCGGTAGTCGAAGTCAACATCCGGGGCGGTCGGCGGCTCCACGGCCAGTAGCTGGTCGAAGCCGATGCCGGTCTTGCGGTCCGCCCACCGGCGGATGAGCGGCGGCGTCAACCGAAAGTCCTGGGTCACCAGGTCGATGACCATGAAGTCATTGCCGAGACCGTGCATCTTGGCGAAGCGGAGCGGCTCACCCATCGGCTTCGGTCCGTTCAAGGGCCAGTTGGTCGTTGATGTGCTCGCGGCGGCGCACCACGCGAAAGCCCTCGCCCGCCACCAGCACCTCTGCGGGCCGGCCCCGGGCGTTGTAGTTGGAGCTTTGCGCCATCCCGTAGGCGCCCGCCGAACCTACCGCCAGCAAATCGCCTGGCGCCAGGGGCAGCTCCCGTTGCCGGGCCAGGAAGTCGCCGCTTTCGCAAACGGGGCCGACGATGTCCCAGCAGGCGGTCAAGGCGCCGTCGGCGGCGGGCAACACCCGCTCCACCGGATGCCAGGCTTGGTAGAGGGCGGGCCGCAACAGATCGTTCATGGCGGCGTCCACCACGGCGAAGCTGTGCTGGCCGTCCTGTCTGCTCGGCTTGAGGTATTCGACCCTGGTGAGCAGCACACCGGCGTTGGCGGTCAGAAAGCGGCCGGGTTCAAGGACCAGGGTTTGCGGCCGGTTGCCGAGACGCGGCTTGGCGGCGGCGGCCAGTTCCAGCGGCTCGAAGGGCGTCTCATCCCGATAGGTGACCCCAAAGCCGCCACCGATATCGATGTGGCCGGGTTCTATCCTTAAGGCCTTCAATTCGTCGAGCAGGTCGAGCAGCCGGTCCAGGGCCTCCAGATAGGGGCCGACCTCCTCGATTTGAGAGCCAATGTGGCAGGCGACGCCCGAGGCTTCAAGCCACGGGTGGCGCTCGGCTTCAACGAGCAGCTCAAGCGCTTCGCTGGCCTCGACGCCGAACTTGTTTTCCTTGAGTCCCGTGGCGATGTAGGGGTGGGTTCGGGCGTCCACGTCGGGATTGACCCGCAACGCCACCGGCGCAATTCGCTGCAGCCGTTCCGCTTGCCGAGCGATGCGCTCAAGCTCGGCGGCGCTTTCGACGTTGAAGCAGCGGATGCCCAGCTTCAGGCCCAGGTTGATTTCGGCCTCGGACTTGCCCACCCCGGAGAACACGACGGTCTCAGGAAGCGCGCCGGCGGCGATGACGCGCTGCAGTTCACCGCCGGATACGATGTCGAAGCCGGCGCCGAGGTCATTCATTAGACCCAGCACGGCGAGGTTTGAGTTGGCCTTGACCGCATAGCAGATTTCAGCGGCCAAGTCGGCGAATGCCGCCTCAAGCCGCCGGTACTGGGCGCTGATGGCGTCCGCCGAATAGACGTAGGTGGGCGTGCCCACGGCTTCGGCAATGCGGGCGAGCGAAACCGGGCCTGCACAGAGCGCACCGCCTTGAATCTGGAAGGACATTAGGTTGCTCTCAGGCGCTGCTCGGCTTGGGTCCGCACGGATTCCTCACCGGGCAAGTAGAGAGGGCCTTTCTGGCCGCAGGTGGCTACCAGCGACACAGCCAAGGCAAGCAGGAACCAACGCACTTCAAGCCACCGCCGCGAATGGGTAAACGGTGACTTTAATGGTCAGCCGCCTGTAGGCGCAAGCGCGAACCTTCGGTTCGCGATTGGAGTTTCGCTGGCGCGAAACTCCGCGTGGGGCGCAGCTCGATGGCCGCAATTGGAGTTTCGCTGAGCCACGTTCTACTTTTTGATATCACCTTGACATTATCTTTGGGACGATCTCACCGATCGCCGTGCGAGATGCCTGTTGGTTTCTGTAAGCCCGGTTCACAGCCTTTCGATCCCTTCCAATAATGCGGGCTTAAGTTGCTGCAACGGGAAGACATCCCATGGCCACCTTCGAATCGCGCATCCATGCGCTCAGGATTGAACCGCATCCAAATGCCGACCGTTTGGAGTTGGCCGCAATCGGTGGTTACCGGTGCGTGGTGGCCAAGGGCCAGTTCGCCGACGGCGAGCTGGCGGCCTACGTTCCAGAGGGCGCCATTTGCCCGCGCTGGCTGATCGCCCACTTGGATTTAGTCGATAAGCTGGCGGGCAGCGGCAGAAATCGGGTGAAGGCAGTCCGGTTGCGTGGCGTGCTTTCGGAAGGCCTAATCTATCCGCTCAAGGATGGCCGGATTCGCGGCAAGCTGGTGTCCGAGGGCGAAGACGTCACCGAACTGCTGGAGTTGGAGAAGTACGAACCGCCCATTCCCGTCACCATGCAGGGTGACGTGGAACCCGCCCATGGCGCGACGCTGCACTACGACATCGAGGACATCAAGAAGTTCCCGGACGCGTTGCGCCCCGGCGAGCGGGTGGTTTTCACCGAGAAGCTGCACGGCACTTGGTGCTGCCTCGGCTGGCATCCCGACTACGGTCCCATCGTCACCTCCAAGGGCCTATCCGACAAAGGGTTGGTCCTCAAGCTCAACCCAGCCAATCGGGACAACCTCTACGTCAGCGCTTGGCGTGACCACGAGGCGGCGTTCAAAGGGGCTCGCGCCAAATTAGCGCCTGAAGGCGGGCCGATCTATGTGCTTGGCGAGGTGTTTGGCCGCGGGGTGCAGGACCTGCACTACGGTCAGCGCAACCCAACCTTCGCCGCCTTTGATGCCTATTTGGGGGCACCCCGCAGAGGCTGCTACCTTTCCCCGGCGGCCTTTGCATCGTCGATCGGCAAGCACTTTACGCTGGCGCCCGTGGTGTACAAGGGGCCGTTCAGTGAACAGGCGCTTAAGGTCCACACGGAAGGCCCCACGGCCTTGGCCGGCCGGCACCTGCGCGAGGGCGTGGTGGTGCGGCCGGTGGCCGAGCGGGAGTCGCCCGAGCTCGGGCGCGTCATCCTCAAGAGCGTATCCGGGGACTACCTGACCCGTAAAGGCGGCACGGAGTACAACTGAAAGTCGCTATGGTCAGCTTTCTAGGCTTTCAATCCGCTCCAACGTGCTGCTGCCGGCTGGGTAGCGCCCTTGGGCCAGCGCCTGGGCGAGGGTGCGAATGCGCGGCAGCGCCAAGGGGCGGTAGCGGATGTGCTCAACGGACACGTTGATGTGCGCGGAGCGGGTGACGGGCGCCGCATGGGTGTGGCCGTGAACGTTCACCCACCCTGCCGGCACGTCGGACAGCGGCATGTGGGTGAACAGCAGCGGCGGGTCCCCAGGGGCGCACAGCAGGGAACAGATGTCGTCGAAGCCATCCACCCGCAAGGCGCCGGAACCGGTCAGGTCGTGGTTGCCGACCACCAACTGCTTCATTCGCCCCGGCGCATGGCGAATGCGCGACCAAGTGGCCTCGCCCACCGCCTTGCGCATTGCCACGTCGCCCACGAAGAGCAAAGTGTCGGCGGGACTGACGGTGGTTGCCCAGTTGGCGTAGAGCTGACTGTCCATGGCGGAGGCGTTGGCGAAGGGCCGATTGGTGTAGCGAATGATGTTCTCATGGCCCAAATGCAAGTCCGACCATACCCAAACGGTGCTTTGTCTGTCTTCCATGTCGGGGTCCAAACACCGGGCGGGCAGGGTGTCCAAGGCGCGCAGCATGGCGCGGAACACCTTGCGCCCATGGCGTCCATCGCCGGCACGACCGGCTGCAGCGGCTTCAAGGTGCGCTCTGTAGGCGGCCTCGGCCTTGAGGAGCGCCAAATCGGCATCGAAACGCTCGCTTGTCATGGGAAGCGCAGGTTGCTAGGGGCTGGCTGCAGCGATTCGTTCGCGGCCCGCCCTGATGGCTTGGGCGGTTGCCGTCGGGGCCGCGCCGCCGATGTGGTTGCGGGCGGCCAACGAGCCTTCCACCGTCAATACGTCGAACACGTCGGCCTCCACCCGCTCCCCGGCCAGCGTCTTGAGCTGCGCCAAGGGGATTTCGTCCAATTCGATGCCCTGCTGCACGGCGTAGGCGACGGCCTTGCCCACGGCCTCGTGGGCGTCGCGGAAGGGCGCGCCCCGGCGCACGAGATAGTCGGCGAAGTCCGTCGCCGTAGCGAATCCCTGCCGGGCAGCGCGGGCCATGGCGCTGGTGTCCGCCTCGATGTGCGGCAGCAGGCCGAGCATCGCGGTGAGGCAATTCCCGAGGGTGTCCACGGCGTCGAACAGCGGCTCCTTGTCCTCTTGGTTGTCCTTGTTGTAGGCCAACGGCTGGCCCTTCATCAGGGTCAGCAACGCGGCCAGGTCGCCGAATACGCGGCCGGTCTTGCCGCGCACCAGTTCCGGCACATCCGGGTTCTTCTTCTGCGGCATGATGCTGGAGCCGGTGCAGAAGCGATCCGGCAAGGAAACGAAGGCGAACGGCTGGCTGGTCCAGAGCACGAGCTCCTCGCACCAGCGGCTCAGATGCATCATGGTCAGGGCGGCGGCGGCCGTGAACTCGATGGCGAAGTCGCGGTCGCTCACCGCGTCGAGCGAATTGGCGGCCACACCCTCGAAACCGAGCTCCCGGGCGGTGAAGGCCCGGTCGATGGGGAAGGTCGTGCCCGCCAGGGCGGCGGCGCCGAGCGGCATCTGATTGACTCGGCGGCGGCAGTCCAGGAGGCGGTCGCGGTCACGCAGCAGCATCTCGAACCAAGCCAGCAGGTGATGGCCAAAACTGATGGGCTGCGCCGCCTGCAGATGGGTGTAGCCCGGCATGACCGCTTCGCTGTAGCGCTCCGCGAGATCGAGCAGGGCGCTTGCCAAGGCGTTTTCCAAGGTCAGCAGCGCATCGATTTCGTCGCGCAGGTACAGGCGCAGGTCAGTGGCGACCTGGTCATTGCGCGAGCGGGCGGTGTGCAGCTTCTTGCCGGTCTCGCCGATCAACTCGATCAGCCGGTGCTCGATGTTCATGTGGACGTCTTCGAGGCCGGTGCGCCATTGGAAGTCGCCGGCATCGATCTCGCCCTCGATTTGCCCAAGTCCCTCTTGGATCCGCTCGGCTTCGGCGCTGGACAGCACGCCGACGTGCGCCAGCATGCGGCAATGGGCGATCGAGCCGCGGATGTCGTGGCGGTAAAGCCGCTGGTCGAAGGACACAGAGGCGGTGAACACCTCGACGAACTGGTCGGTGTCTTCGAGAATGCGGCCCTGAAGCAACTTGGCCCCAGCGCCCTCGGATGGATGGTTCATGGATGAATTATAGCGGCAAGGGCTTGCCTACAGGACGCCGGGGCGATGTACTGTTGCCTGCCGGGGGGCTAATTGGCCGTCCGGGCGACGGCACCGCACGCAGCCGAATCGCCGCTAGGTCGATGCGCGGCATTGAGTTGGTGCCCGTGCTGGATGTACGTTGCTTCCTAGCGCACCAAAAGTACGTCACCGCCTTCCACGGCAAGGGGGAAACCATCATCACCGAATCGTTGCGCGACCTCGAGGCGGAGTTCGCCGACGCCTTCCTGCGCGTGCATCGCAACGCCTTGGTCAGCGTCGGGTTCATCGAGGGCTTCGAGCGCGCCGCCCCGAGGCGCCATCAGCTACGGCTGGCGGGCGTGGATTGGCACGTTCCGGTGAGTCGGCGGCATGCGCCGGCAGTGCGTCGCCGAATAGAGGCCTTGTCTGGACCAAGATCGCGAATGGTGACCCATGGCTGACGTTCGCATAGCCACTCGCAAAAGCCAGCTCGCCGTTTGGCAGGCGTCGTTCGTAAAGGGTGAATTGGAGCGTGTCCATCCCGGTCTCGACGTAGCGCTGGTCGGCCTGTCCACCGCGGGCGACCGCTGGCTCGATGCGCCCCTGAGCGAGGCGGGTGGCAAGGGACTGTTCGTCAATGAACTGGAAGCCGCCCTGCGGCGCGGGGACGCCGACTTGGCGGTGCATTCGATGAAGGATGTGCCCGCGCAATTGAGCGATGGATTCGCCTTGCCCGTCATCGCCTATCGGGAGGACGTGCGCGACGCTTGGATCAGCCCCCAGGGGCGGCTTGACGACATCCGCCCGGGGGCGGTGGTCGGCTCCTCAAGCCTGCGGCGCCAGGCGCAGATACTGGCGGTGCGTCCCGACCTTGAGGTCCGGCCCATTCGCGGCAATGTGGACACTCGGCTGGCCAAACTGGATGCGGGCGAGTTCGACGCCATCGTGTTGGCGATGGCGGGCTTAAGCCGGTTGGGTTGGGCGGATCGGGCCGACGAGGCCATCAGCGTCGCCCGCTGCCTGCCGGCAGCGGGACAGGGGGCGCTGGGCATCGAGGCCTTAAGCGGCAATGAACCCATCATCAAGTTGTTAGCTCCCTTGCGTGATCCGGTGACGGCCGCCCGCGTGACCGCGGAACGGGGCGTCAGCGCCGCCTTGGGCGCCGACTGCAGCCTGCCGCTGGCGGCATACGCGGAATTCCGGGACGATCAAATTTGGCTGCGTGCCCTGTTGGCGTCCCCCGACGGCAGGACTCTGCTGAGGGCGGAGGCGCGGGATGCGTCGGCCCGTGCGGTGGTGGAATCCGTCGTGGGTGACCTCAACGCCTTGGGTGCGGCAGACTTGTTGAGCCAGTTGAGAGAGCAGTGAGCATCTGGATCACCCGCTCGGAACCAGGGGCGACGGCGTTGGCCGAAGCCATCGAAGGGGCGGGCTTCAAGCCGTTCAAGGCGCCGGTTCTGGCCATCGAATCCCTGGCCTTTGAACCGCCCGAGGACCGCTTCGACGTTGCGGTCTTTTTGTCCGCGCACGCTGCGCGCTTGGCCGCTCAAACGGTCGAGGGACGTTTCCGACGGGCCTTTGCGGTGGGCCGCCGGACCCGGCAGGTTCTGCTTGAATCAGGCATCGAAGCGACGGCCGCCGAAGCCGAGTCCAGTGAGGGCCTGCTCGCCGAATTGCCGGACTTGGCCGATCAGCGCGTTCTCTTGGTGAGCGGGGTTGGCGGGCGCAATGTCTTGGGCCCTGGCCTCGAACGTCGAGGCGCCGATGTGGAGCGCCTGGAGGTCTATCGGCGGGTGCCGGTCTCCCCGTTGGTTGATTGCGCCGAGATCGCCGCCGCGGTCGCATCAAGCGGCGATGGATTCCGGCAAGCGGCAGGGGTATGGTTTGCCGCAGGCGGTGCGCCGGAACTGCCTGTCCTGGTGCCGTCGGCGCGGGTCGGGGCACTCGGCCCCGAGTTGGGCTTGGCCAACGTAGTCGAGTGCGCCGGAGCCGATTCGCAAGCCGTGCTCGCCGCCCTACGTTCAGTGAGTAAGGGAGTACTTGGTTTAGATGATCTGGAAAACTCTTAGTGGCTGAGGTGACCGAACAGGCGGCGGAGTCGATTGTCGCCGAACCGGAGGCCGCTCCTCAAAGGGCGCGGGGGCGCCTGCTGGCGGCGTTTGGCCTTTTGTTCGCGGTGGGCGCCTTGGCGGCGGTCGCCTATCTCTACTTCCTGTTGGTCTATTTGGATCCGAACGCTGGGTTGGCTAGCGGCTTGGCCCAGGCGACCGGCGAGCGGGCCGCGCTGCGCGATGACGTGCATCAGTTGGAGGAGCGCCTGCGGCAGTCGGAGGAGCACCTGCGGCTTTCGGAGGAGGGTCGCAGCCAAGCGCAGGCTGAATGGGCGGCACAGGTCGATGAGCGGCTGGCGGCGGCAGACTCGGCACTAACCGAGCGTTTGAATCAAATCACTCAGGCCGCTCCGCCGTCAGAACGGGAGTGGAAACTGGCCGAAGTCGAGTACTTGCTGCGCGTCGCCAATCACCGCCTGCTGATGGAACAGGATGTGGCCACGGCCTTGGGGCTGCTGCAGGCGGCTGACGGTGTTCTCGAGGCGCTCGACGATCTGGCCCTGCATCCCGTTCGCGCCGCGCTGGCCGATGAAATGCTCGCGCTCTCCCGGTCTGAGGGCGCCGATGTCCAAGGCCTCTACCTGCGCCTAGACGCACTCAAGCGCCAACTCGAAACCCTGGCCTTGGCCAGGCCCCAATACCGTCTCGCGGAACCGCAGGAAATCCCCAGCGAGCCCAGCGGCGTCTTGGCTGCGGTGGCTGCGGAGTTTCGCCAGCTTGTTCAGTTTCGGCGCATCGACACCACCGCCAAGCCGCTGCTGGCGCCGGAGGAAGCGGTTTACTTGGAATTGAATCTGCGCCTCATGCTGGAGCAGGCGCAGTTGGCTGCGCTGAAACGGGATCAGGTGGTGTTCGAGTCCAGCCTCGGCTCGGCCTTGGAGTGGGCGCGCAACTATCTGGCCCTTGATGACCCGGACGTTCAGGACACCCTTGTGGCCTTAGCGGATTTGCGCCAGGTGCAACTCGACGTTCCGCTGCCGGATCTGTCCGCTTCCTTGAACGCGCTCCTGCAGGTGCGCCGGGGCGGCGAATGAAGGCCCGCGCATTGCTGTTGTGCGCCGTCCTCGTTATTGGTGGGTTCCTGGGCCTGTTCATGGCGCGTGATCCGGGGTATCTCGTGCTCGCCTACGATGGCGCGATGCTGGAAACGAGCCTGTGGTTCGGTCTGGCGCTGCTGGTGGCTGCCTATGTCGCCGTGCGCCTGCTGTTGGTTGTGCTCGGGCGCCTGTTGCGCGGCAAGGGCCTGTTCACGGCTTGGCGCGCCCGCGCTGCGCAACGGCAGACCAACCGCGGCCTGCTGCTGCTTGAGGAAGGCGATTGGGCACAGGCGAAGCACTTGTTGGTGAACGCCGCGCGGGGTGTTGCAGCGCCCGCCATCAACTACTTGAACGCCGCTCGAGCCGCCCACCAATTGGGCGCGTTTGACGAGCGCGATGAATTGCTCAGCCAAGCGCGGCAGCAGGACTCGAAGGCTGCCCCGGCGGCGGGATTGGCCGGTGTCGATTTGCGGATGGCGGCGGGGCAATGGCGCGAAGCGCTGGCTTCGTTGCGTGAGTTGCAAGCGTTGGCCCCCAAGCACCCTAGGGTACTGGAGCGTCTGTGGCGCTGCCATGAGGCGCTGGAGGACTGGCAGGCGCTCATCGAACTCGCGCCGGCGCTGCGCAAGGCCGGTGCGGCCGACGCCGAGGCGTTGATCGCCATGGAGCGGCAAGCGTGGCGCCGCCGCCTGGCCACCGCCGATGGCCTGAAGCTCTGGGAGAAGCGCCCCAAGGCGCTTAAGGATGATTTGGACCTAGCGTTGGCCGCCGCCTTGGGCGGGCAGGCGGCCGGAGATGCCGCGGGGGCGGAAAGCCTGCTTCGCGAGGCATTGGGCCGCAATTGGCGCGATGACTTGGTCAATCTTTATGGCCAGCTCAAGTCGCCGGCGCCCGACCATCAACTGGCCACGGCCGAACAATGGCTGGAGGATCGGCCGGATGACGGCGAGCTGTTGCTCGCCGCAGGCCGTCTGGCGCTGATGAATGCCGACTGGCCCAAGGCGCGGCGTTACTTTGAGGCGAGCCTGCACCGCAAGCCGAACTCCGAATGCCGCGCGGAACTCGGCCGCCTGCTGATCGCCCTCGGCGAGACCCGGCGCGGGGGTGAGCTGTTGACCCAAGCGGCTGGCGCACCGACCGGCTTGCCGGACCTGCCGCTGCCCCAGCGCTCGGGCTAAGCTGTAGCAGGAACGGCTCGGTTTCGGCAACCCTGTCCCTATTCGGCCGAGGCGGAGTTTGGCGCAGCCAAACTCCAAACGTGCCTTCGGTCCGAAGGACCGAAGGCACGCGGCTACTTGCCACGCATGGAGTTGAAGAACTCCTCGTTGGTGCGGGTGTCCTTGAGCTTGTTGATCAGCCACTCGATGGCGGCCAGATCGTCCATGTCGTGGAGGAGCTTGCGCAGAATCCACACGCTTTGCAGTTCCTTCTCATCGACGATGAGCTCCTCCCGGCGGGTGCCGGAGCGGCGAATGTTGATGGCCGGATAAACGCGCTTTTCAGCGATTTTGCGCTCCAAGTGCAGTTCCTGGTTGCCGGTGCCCTTGAACTCCTCGTAGATCACTTCGTCCATCTTCGATCCGGTGTCGATCAGGGACGTGGCCAGAATGGTGAGGCTGCCGCCTTCCTCGATGTTGCGGGCGGCCCCGAAGAAGCGCTTGGGCCGTTCCAGGGCATGGGCGTCAACGCCGCCGGTCAGCACCTTGCCCGATGAGGGGACGATGGTGTTGTAGGCCCGGGCGAGGCGCGTCATCGAGTCGAGCAGGATGACCACATCTTTCTTGTGCTCCACGAGCCGCTTGGCCTTCTCGATCACCATTTCGGCGACCTGCACGTGCCGGGAGGGCGGCTCGTCGAAGGTGCTCGCGACTACTTCGCCGCGCACGGAGCGCTGCATTTCGGTCACTTCCTCGGGGCGTTCGTCGATCAGCAGCACGATGAGCACCACATCCGGATCGTTGGCGGTGATGGACTGTGCGATGTTCTGCAGCACCAGGGTCTTGCCGGCCTTCGGCGGTGAGACGATCAAGCCGCGTTGGCCCTTGCCCACCGGGGCGATCAGATCGACGGTGCGGGCGGTCAAGTCCTCGGTGCTGCCGTTGCCGCGCTCGAGCGTGAAGCGCTCGGTTGGAAACAAGGGCGTGAGGTTTTCAAAGAGGATCTTGTGCTTCTTGGAGGTCGGTTCGCTGAAGTTGATCTCGTCAACCTTGAGCATGGCGAAGTAGCGTTCGCCGTCCTTGGGTGGCCGGATCTTCCCGGCCAGGCTGTCGCCGGTGCGCAGGTTAAAGCGGCGAATCTGGCTGGGCGAGACGTAGATGTCGTCGGGGCCGGCCAGGTAGGAACTGTCCGGGGAGCGCAGGAAGCCGAAGCCGTCCTGCAGGATTTCCAAGGTGCCGGCGCCGAATATGTCCTCGCCCGCCTTGGCCTGCTTGCGCACGATGGACGCAATGACCTCCTGCTTGCGCGAGCGGGCTAGGTTCTCGAGGCCGAGTTCGCGGCCCATGTCCACAAGCTCGCTGACGGGCTTGGCCTTGAGGTCTTTCAGGTACATCGCCATATCGTGGTTTCTTTCTCAAACGGGTTGGGGTTGGGAGCACTGCCGCCTTCGGCTTGCATGGATGCGGGGCGTCGGCTGCCGGGAAGCGGCGAGGGTTGAATTGGGGAGAGTTTCTCCGGTTGTTCCAAAAAAGGCACCGGGCATTCGAGGATGGGTTCAATCGGCGCCTTGGCTTGCCATTCCGCGGCCCGCAAATTTGTTGCCGGTCGGCTGGGTTGGAATTGTTGGGGCTGGAAACGGCGGGGTGGGGAACTGCTTTCGACCTCCACCCAAGGGGCAGTTTAGTGTTTTGGTTGGCGTCGTCAAGCGGAATGATTAGGTGATTTCATCCCGCCTGACGGAGCCTTGCGATCAGATGTTGCTGTCCAGGAAGGCTTCCAAGGCGGATTTGCTGAGCACGCCGACCTTGGTGGCCTCCACTTCGCCGCCCTTGAACAGCATGAGGGTGGGAATGCCGCGGATGCCGTACTTGGGCGGGGTCTGCTGGTTGGAGTCGATGTCGAGCTTGCAGATCTTCACCCGGTCGCTGTACTCGTTGGCCACCTCGTCGAGGATTGGCGCGATCATCTTGCAGGGCCCGCACCACTCAGCCCAGTAGTCCACGAGCACGGGCTTGTCGGATTGAAGCACATCGGCTTCAAATTCGGCGTCAGTGGTGTGCACGATGTTCTCGCTCATGCGTTGATTCTCCGATGGTTGGTTGTGAAGTGGCAGCCGTGGCTTGAGAAAAGACGCCGCAGTTTAGCATGAAAGGCCCTGCCGCAACCCCACTGCCCCGACGCGGGCAGTGGCTCATCGAGCCGTCCGGCAACAGGCTATAGTAGGCGCTTCCCGTTGCGCATCGGATCGCTCATGATCGTTCTCGGCCTCTCCGGCGCCCTCGGCCACGATCCATCCGCGGCGCTGCTCGTGGACGGCGAGTTGGTGGCGGCGGCCGAGGAGGAGCGCTTCGTGCGCGACAAGCACGCCAAGAACCGCATGGCGGTCGAGGCGGCCCGTTATTGCTTGGAGGCGGCTGGCCTTGGCGGGGAGGATGTCGATGCCGTTGCTTTTCCCTATGCGCCCATCAGCCTTGCCGGCGCGGCTCGTTGGCGCTACGCCCAGCGGCATTGGTACGCGCCGGATAGGGCGCTCGATGCGCTGGCCAACGGCAACCGCCGCTTTCGGCGCAATCGCCGCCGGGTGATGGAAGCGGGGCAACGTCTCGGCATTGACTGGGCGAAGACCGAGTTCGTCCCCGTCGAGCACCATCTCGCCCATGCCGCCAGCGCCTACCATTGCAGTGGTTTCGCCGAGAAGACGGCCATCATGGGGGTGGACGGCAAGGGCGAGTACGCCACCACCTTCTTCGGCTACGGCGAGAACGGGCGCATCCACGGCATTCGACAGTTCTACGACCCGGACTCCCTGAGCGGCGTGTACGGCGCAATGACCGAGTACCTCGGTTTTGAAATGCTCGACGGGGAGTACAAGGTCATGGGGATGGCGCCCTATGGCGACCCTCGGCGCTTCGACTTTTCCCGGTTGATCCGCCCGCGCGGGGACGGCTTCCGAGTCAATGCGCGCTACGTCAACACGGTGGGCCTGCGCCGCTACAAGGAGAACGGTGTGGGCTACTACTTCAGTCCCAAACTGGTCAATTGGCTGGGGCCGAGGCGGCGGGATGAAGACGCTGATGAACCCTACGTCCACTACGCCGCCGCCATGCAAAGGCTGTTTGAGGAATGGTGCCTCAAGCTGCTCGAAACCCACTTGGGCGGCATATTGCGGGAGACCGGCAAGCTGGCCTTCGCCGGCGGCGGGGCGCTGAACGTCAAGCTCAACCAGCGCATCGTGGCGCTGGAGCACGTGGATGAGCTGTTCGTGCAGCCGGCCGCCGGGGACTCCGGCACTTCCCTGGGCGCCGCCGCCCACGTCGCTGCTGAACGGGGCGAGCGGCTGGACCGGATGACCCACGTCTTCCTCGGCCCGGCGTACGGCAACGGCGATTGCCGCGCGGCGCTGGAGGCCGCCGCTGATGCGGTCGAGTATCGCGCCTTGGACGACGTGCCCGAAGAGGCTGCGGCGCTCATTGCTGCCGGTCACCCGGTGGCCTGGTTTCAGGGCCGCATGGAGTTCGGCCCCCGCGCTCTTGGCGCCCGCAGCATCCTCGGCTGCCCCAGCGTGCCGGGCATGGCCGACCGCATCAACGAGCAAATCAAGTTCCGGGAGCGTTGGCGCCCGTTCTGCCCGAGCGTGCTCGACCGGGTGGCGCCGGAGATCATCGGCAGCCGCCATCCGGCGCCCTTCATGACCATTACCTTTGACGTGGCACAGGCTTGGAAGGCGCGCATCCCGGAGGTGGTGCACGAGGACGGCACGGCGCGGGTGCAGATCGTCGAACCCGAGGCGCACCCCCGCTACTATGCATTGCTCGAAGCCTTGGAGCGGTTGACTGGCGATGCCGTGGTGCTGAACACCTCGCTGAACCGGCGCGGCGAACCGATGGTTTGTTCGCCTGCGGATGCCCTGGACATGTTTCTAGGCTCCGGCCTGCAGTTCTTGGTGATGGAGGACTTCCTGGTGACCAAGCGCCGTGGCTGAACCCGCCTTCAACCAGTTGATCCAGATCTGCCCCAACGACGGCCCGCCGTTCCTCGACA
The DNA here is from genome assembly GCA_964598305.1 of uncultured Pseudomonadales bacterium. GTDB lineage: Bacteria > Pseudomonadota > Gammaproteobacteria > Pseudomonadales > Azotimanducaceae > Azophilus. The sequence goes on from CAZRBP010000021.1 coordinate 24,734, forward strand.
TCATCCGTGTATACCGCAAGGCGGCTTTGAGCTTGGATTTGGGCGGCGCGGACTTCTTCCTAAGCCCCCCGGAGCGAGGGCATCCTGCCCTCGAAACTCCGGGGACTGAGAGCGTTCCCCAGCGAGGCACCGCCGCGGATTCTCCCGGCGGCGGGGATACGCACCACCTCGACTGCGACGACCTCAAGAACACCGCCGCCCTAGCGCGCCGATTGCGCCAGGCCTTGCCAGACACCGGCGACAGCCTAGTGGTCTGCCATCGCTACCGAGCCTACAAGTCCTTCGTGGCGACCGGCCTCGACGCCGCCCGATTGGTCGCCGTGGCCCACGAATACGGCTTCTTTCGACGCCGCCGCCGCCGGTGGGCCCGGCGTCTATCCCGGCGCGACGCCCTCTTCGCCGGCGTCTCCCCCGGCGTGGTGGAGGAACTCAAGGAAGCCGTCGGCAGTGCCCTGGTCTGGCCCAACGCCATGGACCTCGATGCCTTTGCCCCCCTTGACCGCGCGGCCGCCCGCCAAGCGCTCGCCCTGCCGCGGGAGGGTTTGGTCATTGGCGTGGTCGGGCGCCTGCACTACAAAAAGCGCCCGGAGTTGGCCTTGGAGGCGTTCCGCCTGTTCCTCGAACGGACCGGTGAGCGCGACGCCCACTTGGCGTTCGTCGGCGACGGCGCACTGCGCGAGCGTTTGGAATTGAGCAGCCGGGACCTGCCGGTGACGTTCGCCGGCTTCACCCCCGGGGCGGCGCGGCTCATGAAGGCCTTCGACGCCCTGCTGATGGCCTCAAGCAACGAACCCTTCGGGATGGTGCTGCTGGAAGCCATGGCGGCAGGCGTGCCCGTAGTCGCTCCCCGGCAACCCGGTCCGCTCTGCATCCTCGCGGATCTCGGCCACTACTTCGACGGCTCCGAACCCCAGGCCATCGCCGCCGCCATGCAAGCCGCCCTCGTAGCACCACCCAGCGAAGGTCGGGAACGGGCACAGCGAGAGTTTTCCGTCGCCGCCGTCGCCGAGCGGCTTGAGGTGCTTCGCAGCACATAGCCCGTAATCCGCCATCGGGCTCCCTAAGGCCGCTATTGGAATCTCCGGAAAGCGAATTGACAAAAGCGAATTGACTGTTGGCAGCCAAGCTGCATTGGGTTACCTTTCCCCAAACTGACGAGATAGGCCCATGTGGCGTTGGGACCAAGGCAGGCTTTCGTATTTTCAGTTCGACAGTCTGAAGGCCATTGCTCGCCTGGCCTTGGCCCATAATTTGAAGTCCGTGGACAAATCCGTTGCCGTATCAGCAACGGGACTGCCATTCCTGCCCGATAGCTACCCCAAATTGTGGCGGAACTACTCGCGAACTCTAAAGCGCGCCATGATTGTGTACGACGACGGGGACAGGGCTGTGCCAACGCCGCTAGCTCACATGCTCGCCGGTGATGGACTGGTCACTGCTGACGAGTACTTTCACTTCATTGCACAGACGTTCACCGATCCCTCTCCGGCGCTTCAAGGCTGGGCCCCGGCAACTCCCCGACGCTACCCACTGATTTTCGCTTTGCGGTATGGATTGGCGAAGTTGGCCGAAATAGGAGTCGCGGAAGTCACATTGGATGAAATCCTGTGGGCCTACCCGCAATTCGGACTTTCTCGGCGACGAGGAATTTCCTCGGTTTGCTGCCCTTGTGATCTCAGGTCAGGCTGAGGAAGAGCAGCTCGACTCTTCCGAGTCGAGACAGGCCCGAGAGAGCCTTAAGGCGATATCACAAATCTCGTGCTTGCACTTTGACGGCCAAGCGCTTGCTTTTTCGCTGGACAGGCGGGATGCCGAGCACGTCTTTGGCCAAGTGCATCCTATCAAAGGGGTCCCTGAGGAGGATCCAGATATGGAGTTGCTTCGACTGGCAGCGCTCTACGCTGACGTTGACGCGGTTCATACCTATGACTTAAAGAACACGGTCACCTCCGAGGCTCAGAACAGCGGATTTCAAGAGGGAAACAAGGCCAAGCGAACCCACATTACGATTGAGAGGAACTCGAAACTAAGGGATGCCTACTTTGCCGCCAATCCTTCCGCCATCTGTGATGCTTGCGAAATGGACACAGCCCAACGCTATCCTTGGGCAGCTCGAATATTGGATCTGCACCACCTTCTTCCTCTGTCATCCGGAACGCGTGTGGAGCAGTCTGGAACGGTGTTTTCCGATTTGGCGCCGCTTTGCCCAACTTGTCATCGAGCAGTCCATCGTTACTACGACGTGTGGCTCAGGGATGAAAGCCGGTCCGATTTTGAGAGCATCGGTCAGGCACGAGAAGTCTATGGCGTCGCCAAAAGCAGAATTGAGGCGGGCTATGCGCAGTAATGTTCAAGCGAGCCCGTTGTCATCTAGGCATTTCGAATGGCAGCAACAGATGATTCAGGAGGCGCAAGATGGGCCGGATCACTTTAGCGCGGTTCTGGAACGGAATAGCGCCACCTATGAAGATCTCGCGTACGAGCGATGCGGTGAAAGAGTTTGGATTGGTGGCCCGGCGACGACGTTGGACAACCTGCGGCGGGAGCCTACAGATGTGCCTGTAGTCAGCTTCTTCGCGGGCTGCGGTGGCATGGACTTGGGGTTTGAGGCTGCTGGCTTCGAACACCAGTGCGCCTTCGAATTCAATGAACTGTTCTGCCGTACGCTCCGCCGAAACCGTCCTCAATGGCAGATCTTCGGTCCGCCCTTTCATCCTGGTGATGTCTCGCAGATCGAAGAGACTGTTGAAGCGCTTGCGGGGAGAATTTCGAGTCCATTCGAAGGCGTCTTCATTGGCGGCCCGCCTTGTCAACCGTTTTCCATTGCCTCAAATCAGCGGTTCTCGAAGTCTGGCGACAACTTCAAGCGAGTGGGGTTCGAGCACGAACGCAATGGCGGCCTTCTGTTTGATTACATAGAGTTGATCCTTGAGTTTAGACCAACGGTTTTCGTGATAGAAAACGTGCCTGGGTTGCGCGACATCGATGGGGGGGCGCAGTTGTCCTCGGCGGTTCGGGCGCTCTCGGAAGCGGGATATGACATCAATCAACCCGTGGTGCTCGATGCAGCGGACTTTGGCGTTCCGCAGCGTCGGAATCGGCTGTTTGTCATCGGTACTCGGTTGCCGCGGTGGATTCAATTGCCCCCCGCAAAACAGGGCCATGTCGGTTGCGGCGCGGTGCTTCCCAATCGGGTCCCCTCCGCCCCCAACAACGAAACCCGCAAGCACAAGGCAAGTTCCGTGGCGCGTTACATGGCGTTGGATTACGGCGCTAGGGATCATCTGGGCCGTGTTGATCGACTCGACCCATCGTTGCCTGCGAAAACCGTCATCGCAGGTGGATCAGGGGGTGGCGGCCGGTCCCATCTGCATCCTGAGATACCCCGTACGCTGAGCGTGAGGGAATGCGCCCGCTTGCAGTCTTTTCCAGACGACTACGTATTTGTCGGCCCCACAGCCCGCCAATTCACGCAAGTTGGCAACGCAGTGCCGCCAGTGCTGGCAGCCCAGCTAGCGAGCGAAATCCGCGATGCCATTGAGTAGAAGTTTGGTCCGAGATTCGGGCTATTTGGAGAAGGAACGGAAGCGACAAAAGAAGGCGTTCGATGCCATGGTGGCCGAGACCCTCGAGGAGGTTGCTGAACAAGGTGTGCGAACTGTGGATGACGTCCTGACGCAAATGGATGCGGTGATCGAAGCCGCCGATTTGTCGTACGTAACTCGCCAGCCGTCCTACAGCATAGCTACAGAATTAACGTCCTCTGCTCCCGCTCGATGAAACGGACAACCGTATCCGATCGGGACAATCCCTGATCGTCCAACTCCTTGAGCAGTGACAGCAGGTCATCCTGAGCGGCCTTCACTTTGCCGGAGCATACGCCAACCCACTTCTGCGCATACTCTTCCACCAGTTCGTGGTCATTCGACAGCAGTTCAGAGGATCGAGAGAAGTCATGCAAGCTCTTGGCAACATCCCGGGAGGATGCGCCGAGCCAATCATGCTCATTTTGCTCCATTGAGGGTCGTTCACTGTTTCGCTTGGTTGGGGAATCTTAGCACGGGTTGTTTCGGTGTTCCGTCTCACCCTAAGCGTTCGCCCCTCTCAACAACGCCACCTTTTTCTGTAGAACGTTGGCCGTTACGCCCTCCGGCTGCAAGGCCTCGCCAGCCGCCACCTGGGGAAGATGCACAGCAGGTCGCTGGCGGCGAGCGCCTCGCGAATCTCACGGAAAGCCGGGTCGAAGGCGTCCTCGTCCACACTGCGGCCAGTGACCGGGACGGCGCACGGCCCCGGCGCGTTGGGGGCCTTGAGCCGCGTTGACTGAATCTAGGCTTGAACAGAGAATGTCAGCGCCTGCACGAGGGCACAGCATGGCCGACAACAGTCCAGCGAAAGAGGCTTCCGACCCACCGGGCAGCCCCCCGGATACGCAGGCCTTTCCGTGGCTGCTGCGTCAGAAGATCACCCTCCCAGACCCGATGAAGGGGCATACCCACCGTCCGCAACTTGTCGAGCGGGCGATGCCGACGCGTCGTCGGCTGACGGTGTTGAAGGCGCCCGCTGGATTCGGCAAGACCACGCTGCTCGCCGAGTGCGGCCGCAGGCTCCGCCAGGAAGGGGTTCCCGTTGCCTGGGTTTCGCTCGATGAGCGCGACGAGCCTGCCGTGCTCGAAACCTACATCGCGGTGGCGTGCGCCCAAGCCGGATTGAACCGCAATGCATCGAGCGGGAAAGAACCGGCCAATGGCCCCGACAGCCGAATGGGCGCGATGGCTCAAGAGATCGAGTCGCTAGGCGAGCCGTTCGTTATCGCTTTTGACCAAGTGGAGCGCCTTGAGCACCCGGCCGCCGTTGCGCTGGTCGCGTTCCTCCTCCAACGCGGGCCTTCCAATCTGCATCTTGCAATTGCCTGCCGGGACATCCCCGACGGCCTCAATTTGGCGGACGTGCTGCTTGAGGGCCGCGCGGAGGTGTTGGACACCGAAGACCTAAGGTTTTCCGCTGCGGAAACCGCTAGGTTCTTTGGCATGCGCCTTTCGCGCCGTGCGTTGGCCGAGGAAATGGACCACTCGGCGGGATGGCCGTTTGCGTTGCGCATTTCGCTCATTAACCGGGGTCGCGGAGCCGAACGGCGCCAGGGCGTCGCGCAGGAATTCGTCGGCAACTGGATTGAATCCCATTTGCTCGCCGATCTGGGTGGCGACGACCGGGACTTTGTTCTGGATCTCGGGCTCTTCGATTGGATTGATTCCGCGTTGTTGGACGAGGTCCTGCAGCGAGCCGGCTCGGTGCGCCGCATAGAGTCTATGGCGGTGCTGGCCGGGTTGATCGAGCAAGTTCGCGATGGCGCGACCCGGATCTGGCGGCTGCATCCTTTGTTGCGGCGGCACTGTGCCCAGCAGCGCCTTCGGGAGGCGCCGGAACGTTCCGACGCCCTCCATCGGCGCATCGCCATCGCGTTGGCAAGGCGCGGCCAGATTGTGCAGGCAATGGGCCATGCCGTTGAAGGCGGCGATTCGTTCCTAGCTGGCACCCTGCTTGAACAGGCAGGCGGGGTTCGCCTGTGGGTTCGGCAAGGGGTGACTCAGTTGCAGGCTGCGCACCGGCTGTTGAGCGAAGAAGTCATCGCACAGTCACCCCGGTTGCAACTCCTGCGCAGCGCCGCCTTGGCGCTGTCCGGGAACCCCCATGAGGCTAGAGTGCTCTACCGCGACTGCGCTCCTAAGTTGCATGACGGCGAATACGCCGACATTGAGCGCTTGGTGGACGATTGCTTGGTTCGCGGCTGCTTCGCCTTGTACGCCGGGGAGCCGGTGGGTGTGGATTGGACACAAGACCTGTCCCGCGACATGGCGAGGCTGGGGCGCTCGCCGGAGATCGATGCCCTGACCCGGGGATACTTGGAGTACGCCTTTGCCGTTCTGCACTTCCTCCGGGGGGAATTCGAACCGGCCTTGGAACGGCTCGCCTTATCGTCGGACTGGCTTGCGGGAACCCAGTACCTCGCCGTGTACGGGGAACTGCTGCGCGGCCAGATCGAATTCATGCGGGGCCGCCCGTCGGTCGCTGAGTCGCACCTCCGCAGAAGCGGACGGATCGCCAGAACCCATCTGTCACTCGATCCCGTGGCCATGACCAGCAACAGGGTCGCCGCGAAGGAAATGGACTTGGAATGCAATCCCACTGCGACAGCCGCCGAACTTCCGGGACTGCGCAGGGCGCTGCTGAATTTCGGCGTTCCGTTCTCGTTCTTTGCCACCGGCATTAACGTATTGATTGACATGAAGTTGCAGTCCGCCACCGTCAGCCAAGCGTTGGCGGTGGCGGATGAGGTGCTCGGCTATCAGCGCCGGGCCGGATTGGCGGCGTTCGTGCGGTTGTTGGCTGCGTTGCGGATATCGTTGCTCGTGCGCGATGGGCGGATCGAGGATGCCGACCGCGCCTATCGGCGAGAGGCGCTGCCGGAAGCTCCGGCGGATTGTGTGGACCTGGCGACCCAGAGCCTGAGGGAAATGGAGGCCGTATCTGAAGCGCGGGTGCGTCTGCTGATTGCCCGCCAGCGATTTGGCGACGCTCGATCCCTGCTCCGCAAATTGCGTTCAGTTGCCGAGGGGCGCCGTCTGGGGCGGGTGGCAATGCGGGCCTTGGCTTTGTCGATCACCATGGAATGCCAAGCCTGCGAGACGGAGGCGGCCATCCGTCATCTTGAGGAGTATCTGGGGCTGTTCGCCGATTCCCCTTTCGCGTGGCCATTGGTGCGGGAACGGACCATATGCGCGGAATTGGTCGAGCGGTTCCTGGCGCTGCGTCCCGACTCGCCCCATCGCCCTGCCGCCCGTTCGCTTCTCGCGACGATGCGCCGCATGGACGACGGCTCGAACCTGGCGCTCAGCGAGCGGGAACGGGAGGTGCTGGCCCTGCTGCCGGGCCGCCGGATCAAGCAGGTCGCAACCACTCTGGGGCTCAGCATCCACGGCGTGCGCTACCATCTGCGCAAGCTTTTCGCCAAGCTGGGCGCCTCAAACCGATCCGAGTTGCTCCAAAGGGCAGCGGAACTCGGCTTGAGTGAGGACAGTCCCTGACCGCAGGGTCGGCAGCCACCAGCTACACGTTTTCCCGGGCACTGCACACCCCTTCTCTATGCTAAGGTTCCTCGCAATACGGTTGGGGAAGGGTTTCCAAATGCTGAACACTGTCAAGTCCGTGTTGCCGCTGGCGCTTGCGTTGCTCGCCGCCGCTGCGGCCGCCTCCGATTCCAATTGGGTGGTTTCATCCGGCGAGATCCGGCTCGCCGGGTTACATGGCGCCGCAGCAACGTCCAAATCGGATGCCGCGGCTGCGGATGCCGGCCGCTCGGTACCCTACTTCCCATCGGCTTCCGACCCGCTCGGCCGGGAGGGCTTCGTGCGGGTGGTCAATTTAGAGAATCAAGGGGGCACGGCCTCGATCACCGCCTATGACGACGCTGGGCAGTCGCGCGGCCCCATCACGCTGACGCTAGACGCCCTGGAGACCCAGGGCCTGAACTCGGGCGACATCGAGCAGGGCAACACGGGCAAGGGGCTGCCCGTGGGCGTGGGCCCGCCTTCCGAGGGCGACTGGCGCCTTGAACTGGCCAGCGACCTGGACGTCAAGGTCCTCTCCTACATCCGCACCTCGGACGGCTTTGTGACCTCGATGCATGACGTGGCCCCCGTCGACTCCAACGTCCACGGGGTCGCGTTCTTCAATCCGGGCAGCAACAACCGCCAGCAGAGCCTGCTGCGGGTGGTGAACCCGGGGAGCGGCGCGGCGTCCGTCACCGTTGGCGGCGTGGACGACGGGGGCGATGCCGCGCCTGGCGGTGCTGTCCGGTTCTCGATTCCGCCGCGGGCGGCGCGCACCCTGAGCGCGGCGGACCTTGAGGACGGCGCCACGGGCTTGAGCGGCGCGCTCGGTGACGGGGCGGGCAAGTGGCGCCTGCGGGTGGAGGCGGACGTGCCGGTCCAGGTGATGAGCCTGCTGGCGACGCCGACCGGGCACCTGACGAACCTGTCGACCGATCCGGGCGAGTCGCCCCCGGATGGTCGGCTTCCCGCTCCGGTGGTCGAGGTGACGGGTGCGCGGGAGTTTGAGATTAGCTGGAAGTGGTCCGGCAATGCGGGCCAGACCTACGCTTTCGAGCTGGAGGCCCGTTTGGATGGCGGCGCCTGGGAGGAAATTCTGTTTGGCGGCGACTGCCCTACGGTCACCTTTAGCCAGACCATGGAAGATGTCGTAGTGGCCGAGTTGTCAACCCGCTCGGATCTGTCAGCGGGGACCGTCATCGAGGCGCGCTACCGCTACCGCAACGCCTCCTCGTGCGGCGCGGGCTCGCCGGGCGATTGGTCGCGCATCGGCAGAGCCACCGTGTCGGGATTGGCGCCGCCCGACCAAGCGGCCTTTGACGCCGGATTCGTGGGCAAGCAGCTACTGCTCCCCGACTTGGCGGGCTATTCCCTGGACTTCGTTTCCGCTGGCCGTTTCCGGGAAACCGAAGGGGGCAGCACCTACACGGGAAGCTACACCTACCGGAACACCGGAGCCGACACCGGCGAGCTTGTTTTCGCCTACGACGACGGCGACCGCTGTGTCGTAACGATCACCTTTGAGACGGCAACCTCGGGAACCGCCGATTCGACCTGCTTGGACGTGACGGTCCGGTGGCGCGTCGCGGACATTCCCGCATCGGGTGCGCCGGACCTGGTGGTGGAGTCGGCTTCCGTGGACGACAACGCGCCCGCCGCCAGCGCATCGTTCACGCTCAAGGCGACCGTCCGCAACCGCGGCGACGGGCAGTCCGATTCGACGACGCTGCGCTACTACCGCTCCTCGAACTCGACAATCTCCACCACCGACAGCGAGGTCGGCACCGACCCGGTGGGACGGTTGGCGGCGGCCGCGACCAGCGCCGAGTCGATCTCGCTGACCGCGCCGTCGAGCGCCGGAACCTACTACTACGGCGCCTGCGTCGACGCCGTGTCCGGGGAGTCCAGCACCGCCAACAACTGCTCCGACGGCGTGAGGGTTGATGTGACGGGCGGGGGTACGGGCGGCGACTCGTACTGTCGGCCAGACGACGTGATCCCACCGGGTGGTGAGTGCGAGATCTACAGCACCACGATCACCTTCGACGTCGACGCGAACGGCCGGGCTTGTGTGCGGGCCGGCGGAATCCTAAACTGCAGTGGAAGCGGTACCCTCAACGTGAGGAACGCCATTCTAAATGGCGTGCGCATAACGTTCGTGGCAAGTCATAACAACGACAATAGCTGGACGATCGAAGACGTCGATCCCAAGCCCTGAGTGGACGCTTTGCGATTCGGGGGCAGTTCGGCGTGAGAGTCAGGTCGCGACGGTTCGCCGCCGGACTGGCGGCGGTCGCGGGGGTTGCGCTGGCGTTGGTGGTCGGTCGTTGGGGCGAAGACCGGCCGACGGAGCGCGATGGGCCTCTGGACGCACATGAGATTGCGGTCGCCCCAACCGCGGCCGAGACTATGGACGAGATGTCCGCCGCACCGAACGCCGGCATTGAGCGTGGCAGCCCCCGCGCACCGCGAACGGTTCCCGCGGCAGTGCCGTCGCCAGACGGCTATTCGGTGGTCCGACACCAAGGACCGATGGTCGAAGGCGGGACGATGGCCCGGCCCCCGGGTGCCCCGGGGCGCGGACCGGGCTGGCTTCGCGCGGCGGATGGACCGCAGCGCCTTGCGGCCAACGCGGCCGCTGCCGGCCGGTCGTGGACGTTCGGTTACGTCGAACTGGCGGCAGGTGGCCGGCGGGCAGCGCTGCAACGGTCGCTGGCCGACGCCGGCGCCGAAGTCGTCGGATCGTCCGGCCGCCTGGTCCGGGCACGCCTGCCTGGAAACGTCGAAGCGCTGGAGGCGATCGCCGCACTGGACGAGGTCTCCGGGCTCGGCGCCGTGCCGCGGGAGGTCAAGCTCGCCGGCTTCGGTGGGAATCCGGTGGCCGGGCAGCCGAGCGCCGATCTGCAGGTATTCGTGACGCTCATGGAGGACGACGCCGGCGGAGCGTGGGGGCGGGAACTCGAAGCGGCGGGAGCCGCGCTCACCGCCTACGACGCGGACACGCGCGCTTGGACGGCCACCGCGCTTGCGGAGGTCGTCCTTGAGCTGGCCGGACTCGACTTTGTGGCGGCCGTCGAACCGGTAGGCAAGGTGAGGGCGATGAACGACACCGCCGTCCCCGCCATGGGCGCCGACGCGCTGTACACGCCGACCGGATCAGTCGGCGTGTTCACCGGCAGGACGGGCGCCTCCGTGCCGGTCGGGGTGATGGACACCGGGCTCAACCTGAACCACCCCGACATCCGGGAGAACCGCGAGAGCATCTGCGTAGCACACTTCCCCTTTGCCCAGCACGAGGAGGATGCCCGAGTCGAGGAAGAGGATCTCTGGATCGATGCGGGTGGCCACGGCACGCATGTCACCGGAACGATTCTCGGTGGCGGCGTGGATGATCCGCGGTTTGCTGGCATGGCCCCGGGGGTCAAGCATGTGCGGTTCGCGAAGGTGCTGCACCGGTACGGATTCGGGAGCGGCG
>CAZRBP010000022.1:0-33141 GCA_964598305.1 uncultured Pseudomonadales bacterium
AGATCAACGATCCGGCCAAGCTCTCCCGGCTAATCGCCATGGTGGACGGCACGAACTGGGTGATGCTCGACGCCGACGTGAAGGGCGATATCTACGAGGGGCTGCTGGAGCGCAACGCCGAGGACACGAAGTCCGGCGCGGGTCAGTACTTCACGCCCCGCGCCCTCATCCGTGCCATGGTCGCCTGTGTGCGCCCCGAACCGGGGAAGACCATCGCCGACCCCGCTTGTGGAACCGGCGGGTTCTTCCTCGCTGCCAACGCCTATCTTGCTAACCCCGAGAACTACGCGCTCGATCGTGACCAAAAGGCATTCCTCAAGCACGCGACCTTCCACGGCAACGAAATCGTGGCGGGCACGCGCCGCCTCTGCCTGATGAACCTGCTCCTGCACGGCATCGGCGAAATCACTGGCGACACCGCCATCTCGCCCGCCGACGCCCTGATCTCCCCACCCCCCGGCACCTTCGACTACGTGCTGGCCAACCCGCCGTTCGGCAAGAAAAGCTCGATGAGCTTCACGAACGCCGACGGCGAGCAGGAAACCGACGATCTGACCTACAGCCGGCAGGACTTCTGGGCAACGACCTCGAATAAGCAGCTGAACTTTGTTCAACACATCCGCACGATGCTGAAAACCACGGGACGCGCTGCCGTCGTCGTTCCCGACAATGTGCTATTCGAAGGCGGCGCCGGCGAGACGGTCCGCCGCAAGCTGCTCCAAACCACCGACCTGCACACGATTCTGCGGCTCCCCACCGGCATCTTCTACGCCCAAGGCGTCAAGGCGAACGTCATCTTCTTCGACAACCGGCCAGCCAGCCCCGGTCCACAGACTTCTAAGGTTTGGTACTACGACTACCGCACCAACGTACACCACACCCTCAAGCAGAAGCCGCTGACTTACGCCCACCTTGAGGACTTTGTTGCGTGTTACAAGCCCGAGAACCGCCATGTCAGGGAGCCGACCTGGAGCGAGGAAACCCCCGACGGCCGATGGCGGGCCTACTCGCGTGAAGAGCTTCTACAGCGCGACAAGGCCAGCCTCGACGTATTCTGGCTGAAAGACGCATCCATGACCGATCTGGAAAATCTGCCCGAGCCGGAGGTGCTGGCGAATGAGATTGTTGAGAACCTGCGGTCGGCGTTAGCTAGCTTTGAGGCTGTTGTTGGGGGCTAGCGCAACAATCTTCTGCATCCAGAGTGCTCACAACGGTTCACTGCGTTGGACACTCTCTTTGGCAACCCCTAGCGACGCCCGTCCATCTGAACCCTAGTCTAGCCACCCACTGAGAAGCAAAAATCGTGCTCCATGGTAGGCGACGGTTTCGCCCCTCTGAACGCGTTGGCTTGCGACCGTTTCGGTTGTGACGACACTCCCGCGTCCAATAAATGCACTGACCGTCCGAGCCCCATGCTCAGCGACTGTTGCAGCACATCCTTGGCCTCTCCCTTGCAGAGTCGGCGGCCGCCTATCCTGATGACGATCCTCGCAGCCTCGTCAAGCAGCCGCCTCATGCCGGCCCACGCCTCTTCCAGGAATGAGCAATACCTATCCAGATGGTAATGTCGTCCGTCCCCTCCGCTTTGTCTGTCTGTAGCCTTCTCGCCTAAGAACCAAAGCCGTAACCACTGGTCCTCCCGATAGTTCGTCGTATCAAGATAGGGTGGGGACGTAATGACATCCGTTACCTTGCCCTTCAAGTGTCGAAATTTTGAACCGGCGTCCCGCGCGTCGCCTAGCACTGCCTCGCCCCGCATGGCAGGCGGCGGCGTCCGGTACCGATACCCGGTCATGTGTCTCAGTATTGAGAACACGTCCCTGTCTGGCGGTTCGTAGTTGTGCCGACTCCACCACCGGATCGAGTAGGCAGCCTTGGTACTAATCGTCCTTGGCATCCTGTTGCTGAAATAGTTCGGGCTCCGGTGCGACTCCCCGTGCAACGCGCCCAAGCACAGAGCCGCTACGAAGCGGTCCGTCCTGTCTGATCGCCAATTTAGTTTGTGTCTGAGAAACTGCACCTGCCGGAACGTGTCGGGTGCGAAGCACAGCGAAAAAAACTCTTCAAGTTCGCCGAGATCGGATGTGATCTGCGACTCTGGGCACTCCGCTTCCAAATCCGACAGCCGATGAATCACTTCCAACCACGTCGGCGAATCACACTTAGCACCGGTAACGCATGCCGCCACTGGATGAATGTCGCAACCCGCCGACTGGCGTCCCCGAATGAGGCTTTCAAAGACTGCCGTTCCTCGCCCACAAAACGGGTCAAACACCACGCCGTCAAACTTCGAAGCCGCCAAGTGCTTCTCCACGAAGGTCTCCGGGAACATCGCGAAGTAGGGGCAAATCGAGTGAAAGCGATGTCTCATGCCTGCGCTCTAGCATTCTTGAAGTAGCTTGCGACCCAGGCCGCCGCAGCCTCTAGCTGATCGAAGGCTTCGATCGCCAACTCTTGCCCCTTGAGCATCTCGGCTTCCAGAACTCGCTTAGGGACTCTGATGCGATGCAGTACGTTGCCAAGCACTAAGACATCATCACGAAACTCATCATCCGGCCTCGCGAATGGCACCACATGATAGGGAATCCACTCCGTTACTGGAACTGGGCTGAACCACCTTTTGGGAAACACGTCTTTCACCTGGCTCTTGATGGACTTGTCCTTCCAGTCTTTTCCGGTTGCCACCTGCGCTACAGCCAGCAGGAAACCCGGTAGCCCGTCCGCGTGTTCGCGCCACGCGAAAACGTCCACCTTGTCGTCTTTCGGAGACGCTGGAGCAGATGGGTTGGGTTCGACTCTTCCGTCCTTCAGCACGGACCAGATCATGGTCAACTTGGCCAAGAATCCGCTTCCGTCTGGCCGTGGAAACCCAAAGGACCACGCTGGGCCCCGAATCTCTGCAGCAAGCGCGGCAGTCGCGAAATACTGAAAGTGCTCTCGAAGTGCCTTGACGTCGTCTTTCGAGGGATGCAGGCCAGGTTGGTCGAGCAGTGGGGTAATCGCCCGCAGATTGGACAGTATGAGCGAAACCAAGTACGCCGATTGACTGAGATTAGGCGTCTCCGCCAAAAAGCACACCGTGCTACCTTCCTCATCAGTCGCAAAGGGATACGCAGCGCCCAACGCGCGCTGCCGCAATCTGATTCGCTCCACAGCTTCTGCTGCAACCACCTCCCGAGTTTCGATCTCCTCTTCGACACCCTCGAACTCTCTGTCCGCGGCTATCTCCAAAGCGTCCACGATTTCGGCGCTATAGGACTGACCCACCGGCGACAACGCGGCTTTCAACTCGAGGTAGTCTGCCGCCATATCAAGATTAGGAGGTTTCGTGCCACCGAACTCGTCGGTGGGAAGGTAAACCGAAGAAATCATTCTTCGCTTTCAGCCGCTTCTTGGACCCTTTTCTTCAAGCGTTGATGAACCGCCTGCGCAATCTCGGATACGTCCCCTGCGATTTCGACCAGAGTGCTGTCGCTCCCATCGAACCCTCGCAGATTGTTCGACGCCTCCCGTATCTCGTCACGCGCCTTCAACAGCGCACCGGAGAACTTCTTTGCCACGGACTGCGTACTCGAATGCGCGTTCGTCAACGACCCTGTCTGCCGCAGCACCATTAATGCCTCGCCGCTGGCCAGAACCTCCGCGAGGCGTTTTATGTCAGGGTTTTGAGACTGGATGACCGGCTCAATTCCCTCGCTTTTCGAACCGTAAATCCAATGCAGAACCTCCACTAGCCGACTGAGATTGTCTTCCGGAATTGGATCTGGTTCTGGGTCGTAACGGGACCAAGCAGCTTCTAAGCCTAGGAAGTCCATGTATTGCGCACGGGACAACGCCGTGTAGAGGTGAGAGAAACTAAACCGTGGCGCTACCCGGTCTTCGATGGAGAACACGCCTTTATCTCGCGCCTGTTCCAATACATAAATCGCGTTGACCATCCGCTTGATCGTGTCGTGTTTGTCACCGATCCGCTGTGCTATCTCATCTAGCGATGTTCCATCTAATCGATACCATTCTGCGGCGAACTTCGCCTTCGCGTAGGAATCCCATCTCGCGGCCCCGTTGATGTGTTTGAATCCTATGAACGACCAACTGTCCTTCCTGTGCGCGACCCTGTAGACAGACACGCGTTCCAGTGTCGGCCTGTGCTCATCTGGCATCTCGGGCACGACAATCCTGACCCCACACTCCTCCCGTACTCGACTCGCCAAATTTGCGTCTCGAAACAGTCGCAACACGGCGAGCCGTCGGTTTCCTTCAAGCACCGTCAATGCGCCCGTGTCCTCATCCACTACGACTAGAGGCTCGATGTCTAGGTAGCCATTGGCGGCAATCGACTGCAGCAATTCGCTCAGATCTTCGTCTCGGTACAGCTGAGCAATGATCGCTTCGTCCGGCGAGTCGGGATCGAGTCCAATCAACCGCGGATTCCGTCCATCAAGCGCTAGGCGGTCTACGGACACAGGGGCCACCTCCCGAAGCGGAGGCATCGGTGAATCAACACCTTCGGTCATCTCGTGCGGCTCCTCTCTACCGGCGAATCCAAGGTAGCGCCTATCGCGCCTCGCGCCATCACCCCGGATTCCGATCGCACCATCGGTAAACCGACCTACCTAACAACCAACCGGGGCGCTGAGTACGATATCACGGACGCCTCATGACGGTACACAAGGAGGAAAATTTTCAATATTTTCAGTGGCTTATTAAATATGAGGTGTAGGACGAATGGTGTGCTCCCCCAAAAACACGCAGCCCGGACATTCCCCCGCTGCCAAGTTAACCTCCGCCGCCACCTGATCCGCTTCGCTCTGATATTGCGGCGTATCAAAGCGCTGAACCCGATCATCCGCCGCTCCGCCGTCCTTACGGGGTTTGGGGCGCATGGCGCGGTCCTTCCAGCCGTCGTCGTCGCTCCAGCGGTGCGGCAGGGTGATGATCCCGCCCGGTTGCCGGATGGTCTCGAAGGCGTCCAAGGCATCGACCATGATTTGGCGCTGCAAGGCGGGGGCGTTGGGTTTGCCGGCGGTGCGGCCCAAGGGGAAGTCCAAGTAGATGGCGCGGGGTGGATTGACCGAGCGGGTGATGGAGTAGGCGCTCGATAGGCAGACCGTGGGCAGGCCGCGGCCTTCGAGTTCCCGTGCAATCAGTCCGACGGACTGATGGCAGACGGGTCAGACCGGCACCAGTAGGGCGAGATCGACCTCATCGCGCTGCAGGCGGTCGGCGATGGCGGGGGTGAGCTGATCGCGCACTTTGCGCACCGAGTAGATGCCGCCCATGAAGGTGTAGGCATGGGGGGCCAAGCCGCCGATGCGTCCTTCGTCAACCAGGTTGCGCAGGGTGGCCAAGGGAAAGACGGCGTTGGGGTCGCGGCGGGCGTCGGTCAGGTCGTAGGCGAAGTGGGTGGCGCGCAGTTCGCTCGTCGGCGTGTCGGCGGGAATTTCGCGGAAGCTGAAGTCATCCCGATAGTGGAAGGCCACCTGGCCGGTCCGGTAGATGCCCCCCGAGGCCACCAAGCCAACCTTCGCCTTGCTAAGGGGCTTGGCCAGTGGCGCAAACGGCGGCGGGTCCTCATTGCGCACCCACTTGTAGGGCGGATAGCCCAGCTTGTCGTATTGCTCACGGGTGCGGGCGATGTAGTCAACCGGGTTGTCTGGCTCCAGTGCCCGGTTGAGCGGCTCATCCTGCAAGTTGTCGCGTTGAGTGTTCAATCAACCACTCCCAAATGCGGGTTGGAGGAACGGCAGCAGCAGCGCAAACACCGGCAGCGCCGCCAAATCGGAGTCGAAGCGGTCGAGGAGGCCGCCGTGGCCGGGCAGCAGGGTGCCGGAGTCCTTGACGCCGGATTGGCGCTTGAGCAGGCTCTCCAGCAAGTCGCCGAACACGGAGATGGCAATCAGCAGGGCGATGATTGCGCAAGCCGCCGCATCCAAGCGGCCCAGCACCACCAAGGCGCCGCCGCAAATGAGCACGCTGAGCGCGGCGCCCCCCGCCACGCCTTCCCAAGTCTTGGCCGGGCTCAAGGACGGCGCGAGCTTCAGGCGGCCCCAGGCCGTTCCGGCAAAGTAGGCGCCGATGTCCACCGCCGAAACCAGGAAGAAGAGCCACACCAGCCAGTGAGCGCCGTTCGGCGCCGCGCGCACGGCCACCGCCGCGATCCACGCCGCCCAGAGGACGGCGACGCCCAGCAGGGCTGCGATCCAAGGCCAGCCCCCGAAGGTGCTCCCCGCCCGGTGGCTGAGGATACCGGCGATGGCGGCCGCCCAAGCGGTCACCCCAACCCAAAGCGCGACGGACTGCAGGCCAGGCCAGGCCAAGGCGGCAATCCCCAAAACGGCAATGGCGGCGGCGTAGAGCAGGCGTTGCCATCCCGCGTTCAGCCCGGCAAAGCGCGCCCACTCCCAAGCCGCCAGCAACGCCACCAGCCCGATGGCCAACGCGAAAGCCAAGGGCGGCAGCAGATAGATCACCGCCAGCGCAGCCAAGGCCAAGCCAACCGCCGTGATGACGCGGCTCTTGAGCATGTGCCTCCCCGCGCCCTAAGGCCGTGCGCTCCGGCAGCCGAATCGGCGCCGGCGCTCCTCGAAGGCCGAGAAGGCCTCCAACAGGTGCGCCGGCTCGAATTCCGGCCAGAACGCCTCGACGAAGTGCAGTTCGGTGTAGGCCAGGTCCCAGAGCAGGAAGTTGCTGATGCGCTGGTCGCCACCGGTGCGGATGCACAGATCCGGCGGCGGCAGCTGGCCGAGGGAAAGCAGGGAGGCGAAGCGGTCCTCGTCGATGTCGTCGATGTCGATGCGGCCCTCGGCCACTTGCCGAGCCGCTGCGCGGGCCGCCGCGGCGATGTCCCAGCGGCCGCCGTAGTTGGCGGCGATGTTGAGGGTCATGCGGGTGTTGTCGCGGGTCAGCGTCTCCGCCCGGTTCATGCGCATCTGCAGATCAGCCGGAAAGCGGGAGCGGTCGCCGATGATGTTCAGCCGCACGTTGCGTTCGTCGAGGTCCGCCAAGTCCCGGTCGAGCAGGCCGCGCATGAGGTCCAGCAGAAGGTTCACCTCCCGCTTGGGCCGTTGCCAGTTTTCGGTGCTGAAGGCGAACAGCGTCAAGCAGCGAACGCCGTAGTCGGAACAGGCCTCGGCGATGGGACGGACGTTCTTGGCGCCCGCCCGATGCCCCGCGGCGCCGGGGAGACGCCGGCGCCTCGCCCACCGATGGTTGCCGTCCATGATGATCGCGACGTGGAAGGGCGTCCCGCCCGGCTCCTTGTCGGCAGTGCTAAGCGGCAGTTCTGACATTGCGAGGGTTCAAGATGTGCTGATCTCCCGGATGGCGGCCTTCACTTTTCGCGCACCCCGCCAGATTTGGACAAAACCTTCTTTGCGGACGGCTCACACCGCCATGAGGTCGGCCTCCTTCGCTTCAAGGGCTTGGTCCACTTCCTTGACGCGACGGTCGGTGACCTGTTGAACCGCCTCTTCGCCGCGCCGCGCATCGTCTTGGGCCACCTCTTTTTCCCGAAGCAGTTCGCGAATGTCGGAGATGGCATCGCGGCGAATGTTGCGGATGGCGATGCGCGCCGCCTCCGCCTCCTGGCGGGCCTGGCGGGCGAGTTCACGGCGGTTCTCCTCGGTCAGGGCCGGCAGCGGCAATCGGATCACGTCTTGGCTGGCGGCCGGGGTAATGCCGAGATCGCTTTTCAAGATGGCTTTCTGGATGGCCGGAACCAGACTCTTCTCCCAAGGCGAAACCAGCAAGGTGCGGGCATCCTCAACGCTGATGCTCGCCACCTGGTTGAGCGGCGCATCGCTGCCGTAGTAGGGCACCTCGATGCCGTCCAACAGGCTTGGATGGGCGCGGCCCGTGCGAATTCGGCCGAAGGCTGCGTGCATGGCCTCAATCGTCTTGCCCATGCGCTCATCGGCATCGGCGGTAAATTCCTCAATCATCGGTGGGCTTCGGACGCGATGCGGGTGCCAACCTTCTCACCCTTGACCAGCCGGGTCAACGCGCCGGGCGCCGCCAGGTCGAAAACCACAACCGGCAAGGCGTTGTCGCGGCACAGGCAAATGGCCGTGAGGTCCATCACGCCCAGGCCCTGTTGCAGCACGTCGTCAAAGGAGAGGGTGTCAAAGCGCTCGGCAGCGGCGTCGAGCATCGGGTCAGCGGAATAGACGCCATCGACCTTGGTGGCCTTGAGAACGCAGTCTGCGTCGAGTTCCACGGCGCGCAGGCAGGCGGCCGTGTCGGTGGTGAAGAACGGATTGCCGGTCCCCCCGGCCAGTATGGCGATCTCGCCGTTGGCGAGCGCGGCGCGGGCTTTAGGCACGCTGTAGGCGGGCAACACACCGGGCATCGCCACCGCGCCAAACAAGCGCGCCGGAACGCCCGCTCTGGCTAGCGCGTCGCCGATGGCCAAGCCGTTCATGCAGGTGGCCAGCATGCCCATTTGGTCCGCCACCACGCGGTCCATGCCCGCTGCGGCCAGGGCGGCGCCGCGAAAGAGGTTGCCGCCGCCGCAAACCAAGGCGATCTCGGCGCCGAGGCGACGTGCTTCGCGCAACTCCCGGCAAACGCGGTCGAGCACGTCCGGATCGATGCCGAACCCCGGCTTGCCGGCCAATGCCTCGCCGGACAGCTTCAACAGCAGCCTCGTCAATCAGCTTCCTCCAGCGGCCTGGGCAGCCACTTCCGCAGCGAAGTCCTCTTCCGCCACGGCGATGCCCTCGCCCACTTCAAGGCGCGCGAAACGGCGCGCCTCGGCGCCCTTGGCGCCCAGCAGCTTGCCGACCTTCTGCTCACCGTCCTTGATGAAGGCTTGGTCAACCAGGCTCACCTCGGCGAGGAACTTGCGCACCCGGCCCTCGACGATCTTCTCCACAATGTTGGGCGGCTTGCCGCTGTCCGCCGCCTGGGCGACGAAGATTTCCCGTTCCTTGGCCACGGTCGCGGCGTCGAGGTCGGCGCTGCGCACCACCAAGGGGGTCGGGTCATGGGCGGTGACGTGCATGGCCAGATCCCGGCCGAGTTCGGCATCGTCGATGGACAGCTCGACCAAGGCGCCCTTGCGGCCGTCATTGTGCAGGTAGGTGCCGATGCAGCCGGTCTCGGCGGCCAAGGTCTCGGCTCGGCGCACGTTGATGTTCTCGCCGATCTCCTGCACCAAGGCTTCACGCTCATCCGCGAAGGCGCCAGCCAGCTCGGCACCATCGGCCCCCGCTTCCAAGGCGGCCGCAGCGACCCGGTCCACGAAGGCGATGAATTTCGGGTTGCGGGCCGCGAAATCGGTTTCTATGTTGACCTCAACCAAGGCGGCGCGCTTGCCATCCGCTGCCACCTTCAAGCCCAGCAGCCCCTGCGCCGCGGTACGGGAGGCCTTTTTCGCGGCCTTCAATGCGCTCTTGCGGCGCAAGGCGTCGATGGCCTGCTCGAGATCGCCGTCGGCCTCCTGCAAGGCGGCCTTGCAATCCATCATGCCAAGGCCGGTGCGGTCGCGCAGTTCCTTGACTTGCTTGGCGGAAATGGGCATGGCTTAGTCCTCCGCTGGCGCTTCGCTGGTGGTCTCGGCCGCGTCGGCGGCGGCAGCCGCTTCGACAGCGGCGGGCACGGTCGCGGCCTCTGGCGCATCGGCAGGCGCTTCTTCGGCTGCTGGCGTTTCTTCGGCTGCTGGCGTTTCTTCGGCTGCTGGCGTTTCTTCGGCTGCGGGGGCTTCTACGGCCGCAGGAGCTTCGACAGCTTCGCCCGCCGTCTCAGCGGCGGCGGACGCCCCTTGCTCAACCTCGAGGAATTCATCCAGCCGGACCGTCCCACCGGCATTCTCGCGCCCTTCGGCGATCGCGTCCGCCACGGCGGTGACGTACAGCCGAATGGCGCGAATGGCGTCGTCGTTGCCCGGGATGACGTAGTCGATGCCGTCCGGGTCGCTGTTGGTGTCCACGATGGCAAACACGGGAATGCCCAGCTTCTGCGCCTCGGTGACGGCGATGCGCTCATGCTGCACGTCAATAACGAACACGGCGTCGGGCAGCCCGCCCATGTCCTTGATGCCGCCGAGGCTGCGCTCAAGCTTGCCCATCAGGCGGCGCTTGTGCAGGGCCTCCTTCTTGGTGAGCATGTCCAAGGTGCCGTCCTCGGCCTGCTGCTCCAATTCCTTGAGGCGCTCGATGGATTGGCGGATGGTCTTGTAGTTGGTGAGCATGCCGCCAAGCCAGCGCTGGTCGATGAAGGGCATCTCCACCCGGGCCGCCTGCTCGCGAATGACCTTGGCGGCCGCTCGCTTGGTGCCGACGAACAGGATCTTCTTGCCCAAGGTGGACATGCTGCGAATCTCGGTCAGTGCCTGCTCAAAGGCGGGCACGGTCCGTTCGAGATTGATGATGTGGATCTTGTTTCTGGCGCCGAAAATGAAGGGGGCCATTTTCGGATTCCAGTACCGGGTGCGATGGCCGAAGTGGACGCCCGCGGCCAACATGTCGCGCATATTGATGTTCAATTGTGTCTCCGGGTTGAGCCTCCGCAGCACCTTCAATTCAGACCGGACCCGAGGGTTGCCGGCACCCGTGAATTTGCGACGAGCTGCGTGCGTTGTGTTGTCCGGCCGCCAAGACGGCCGCCAGCATGAGCCTGATTGAGCAACTTTGCGGCCCAAGCGCTGCTATTGCAGCGTGACCGTGGCCATTGCCCCCAAGCGGCGGGCTTTATACCATAGATTCCCATGTCCGCCAAAGCCACCACCGACGCCGACGTCCAAGGCATGCGCCGCGCTGGGCGCCTGGCTGCCAGCGTGCTCGAAATGATCGGCGAGCACGTCAAGCCGGGCGTGAGCACCGACGCGCTCAACGACCTCTGCCACCGCTACATCGTCGATGAGATCGACTGCGTGCCCGCGCCGCTGAACTACACCACCGGCCGCGGCGTGCCGCCCTTCCCGCGCTCGATCTGCACTTCGGTCAACCACGTGGTCTGCCACGGCATCCCCTCCAGCAAGAAAAAGCTCAGGAACGGCGACATCCTCAACATCGACGTCACCGTCATCAAGGACGGCTACCACGGCGACACCAGCAAGATGTTCATGGTCGGCAAGACCCAAGCGTTCGCCGAACGGCTGGTGCGGGTCACTCAGGAGTGCCTCTACCTCGGCATCGAAGCCATCCGCCCCGGCGCCACCCTGGGCGACATCGGCCACGCCATCGAGACCCACGCCAAGGCCCACCGCTTCTCGGTGGTGGAGGAGTTCGGCGGCCACGGCATTGGCAAGATCTTCCACGACGACCCCCACGTCATGCACTACGGCCGCCCGGGCACCGGTCTCCCCATCGAGCAGGGCATGACCTTCACTGTCGAGCCGATGCTCAATGCCGGGCGGCGGCACATCAAAATACTGCCCGATTACTGGACGGTGGTGACCCGCGACCACAAGCTGTCCGCCCAGTGGGAGCACACCATCCTGGTCACCCGCGACGGTGCCGAAGTGCTGACGCGGCGGGCGGAGGAGGCCTTCGGGCAAACCGCCGGCAACGCCGTCGGCGCAACGGCTTGAACGCCGCATCCATCGCGCAACTGCGCCAGCGCCTGAGCGCCGCCGATGCGGCGTTGGCCAAGCGCTACTGGGCCGGCGAGGACATTGGCGGCATCGTCAGCGCGCGCGCGGCCTTTTTTGACGGGCTGCTTCAAGAGATGTGGCGCGGCCACTTCAGCGCCGCCGCCCAGCGCGACCTGGCACTGTTCGCCGTGGGCGGCTACGGGCGCGGGGAACTGCACCCCGGCTCCGACATCGACCTGCTGATCTTGGGCGTGAAGCCATCCAAGCACCGGGCCGAGATTGAACCCTTTGTGCGGGCGTTGTTTGACTTAAACCTCGAAATCGGCCACAGCGTCAGGAACCTGGCGGACTGCAAGGCCACCATCAAGGCCGACCTCACCGCGGCCACGGCCCTAATCGAGCGGCGTTTGCTCACCGACTCGGCAAGCCCGGCCCTGCGGCGATTGATCCACAAGCTCGACGCCTTCATGGACCACCCGCGCACCTGGCCGGCCGACCGCTACTTCCGAGCCAAGCGCGCGGAGCAGGAGCGGCGTCATAAACGCTTCGAGGACGTGGAGTCCGACCTCGAGCCCAACATCAAGGACTCTCCCGGCGGCCTGCGCGACCTGCAGACCGTGCTTTGGGTTTGCCAGCGCAAGTACGGCACGGCGGATGCCGCTGAGCTGGAACGCCTCGGCGTCCTCACCAGCCAGGAGCGGCGCTGGCTGAACGATGGCCAGCGCTACCTGTGGTGGGTGCGCTACGGCCTGCATCTGGTCGCCGAACGCAAGGACGACCGGCTGCAGTTCGAGCACCAACGCACCCTCGCCCAACAGCTCGGCTACGCCGACACCACCGCCCGGCCAGGCGTTGAGCGCTTCATGCACGAATACTACCGATGGGTGCTTTCCCTGCGGGAGGTCAACGACATCGTCCTGCAGAGCCTGGAGGAGTCGTTCGCACCCGCCCGGCCCAAGCGTGAGCGCGTCAACGAGCGATTCCAGATCAACGCCGACGCCATCGAGGCGGTCCACGACCGGGTCTTCGCCGAAACGCCAAGCGCCTTGTTGGAACTGTTCGTCATCCTCGCCAACCGGCGCGACATCGGCGGCGTGCGTGCCGCCACCATCCGCCTGATCCGTCAGCACCTGACCTTGATCGATGACGGCTTCCGCAACGATCCAAGCAACAGCCGCCTGTTCCTGGAACTGCTGAAGGCCCCCTACACCCTAGTCACCCAGCTCACCCGCATGCGGCGCTACGGCATTCTTGGACGCTACATCCCCGAGTTCGGGCAGGTCGTCGGCCAGATGCAGCACGACCTGTTCCACATCTACACGGTGGACGCCCACACCATGATGGTGATCCGCAACATGCGGCTGTTCCGCTACCGGGCCCAGGCCGAGCGCTTGCCGTTGGCTCACCACTGCGTGAAGGCCATTCCCAAGGTGGAGCTGCTCTACATCGCTGGCCTCTACCACGACATCGGCAAGGGCCGGGGGGGTGACCATTCGCGGATCGGCGCCCAATTCGCCGGCCAGTTCTGCCGCCGCCTGGGCCTGAACGATGACGACACCGAATTGGTCGAGTGGCTGGTGGCCGAGCATCTCGTCATGTCCGATACCGCCCAGCGGCGCGACATCCACGACCCCCAAGTGGTGCTCGAATTCGCCCGTTTCGTCAAGTCCGAACGGCGTCTGGACTACCTCTACGCGCTGACGGTGGCCGACATCACGGCGACCAACCCAACGCTTTGGAACAGTTGGCGGGCGACCCTCATGCGCCAGCTTTACACCAACACCAAGAAGCTGCTGCGCCAAGGCATCGAATCACCCGTGGACCGCCAGGCGACCGTGCGCGCCTGCCGGGAAAGCGCCGCCGAGCAGGCCGCCGCGCTGGGCCTGCCCGCCGCCCGTGCCGACGCGCTTTGGGAGCTCATGGGCGACGACTTCATGCTCCGCCATCCAGCCCGCGACGTGGCGGAAATCACCGTCGCGGTGGCGAACCACGATCTGGCCGACGGCCCCCTGGTGCTGCTGCGGCGCCTGGCCAGCGAAGTTTCCGAGGAGAGCGCCACGGAACTGTTCGTCCACGCCCAGGACCGGGCAAACCTGTTCGCCGCTACGGTGACGGCCATCAATCGGCTGCGCCTGCGGGTCTATGACGCGCACATCCACACCGCCGGCGATGGCCAATGCTTCAACACCTTCGTCGTGCTCGACCAAAACCGCCAACCGGTTCGCGGCGACGGCAGCGCGGTCATCGAATCGCTGGCCCGGGCGATCCACGAACCCCGCATCAAGCCCTTCCGTCCGCAACGCCTGCCGCGCCAGCTTCGCCAACTGCATCGCCCCACCGAAGTCCGCTTGGACAACGGCGCCGGCCACGCCTACTCCACGCTATCGATCCACACCACCGACCGGCCTGGGCTGCTGGCCCGCATCGGGGCGCTGTTCTTCGAACTGGAAGTGGCCCTGCTGGAAGCGCGCATCGTCACCCTAGGGGAGCGGGTTGAGGATGTGTTCCACATCCAGACCCGCGCCGGTGAGCCGATCACCAACCCGGAAGCCATCTACCAACTGGAGAACACCCTGCGCCAATCCCTCGACAGCGTGCCCACGTGAATCCACGCTTAAGCCAACTGCACGACTATCCCTTCCAGCGCCTCGAAGCCTTGCTTGACGGCATCTCGCCGGCCGCGCACCGGCCGCATGTGAGCCTGTCCATCGGCGAGCCCAAGCACGAGCCGCCAGCCGCCGTGGTCGAGTGCTTGGCCGATCGCCAACGCTTGGCCGAGGGCTTAGGCGCCTACCCCGCCACCCGCGGGAGCCGGGAACTGCGTGAGGCGATCTGCGCTTGGCTAGAGCGCCGCTTCGGCGCCGAACTGGATCCCGAACGGGGCGTGCTGCCGGTGTCCGGCACTCGGGAGGCACTCTTCTCCTTCGCCCAGGCGGCGGTGGGCGCCAAGCCCGACCCGCTGGTCGTGCTGCCCAACCCCTTCTACCAAATCTATGAGGGCGCGGCGATTCTCAGCGGTGCGGCACCCCACTACCTCAACGCGGAGGCCGACAACGGCTACCAACCCGATTTCGAAGCGGTGCCGGATGCCGTGTGGGCGCGCACCGAAGTCCTCTACCTGTGCTCACCGGGCAACCCCACCGGCAAGGTGGTCCCCTCCGCCACCCAGCGCTGGCTGATCGAGCAGGCCCACCGCTTCGACTTCGTGATCGCCGCCGATGAATGCTATTCCGAAGTCCACCTCGACGAGGACCGCCCGCCGACCGGCCTGCTGCGCGAAAGCGACGCCTTGGGCAATCCCGGTTACGCCCGCTGCATCGTCTTCCACTCGCTGAGCAAACGCTCCAGCCTGCCGGGACTGCGCTCCGGGTTCGTGGCCGGCGATGCCAGCCTGCTTGAGCGCTACTACCAGCACCGCACCTACCAGGGCGCCGCCCTGCCCGTCCACGTGCAGCAGGCCAGTGCGCTAGCGTGGCGCGACGAGGCCCACGTGCGCCAAAACCGGGCCCTGTACCGGGCCAAACTCGAGGCCGCGGCGCCCCTGTTGAACACCGCCTTCGACGCCCGCCTGCCGGACGGCGGGTTCTACTTCTGGCTGCCCACGGACGAGGACGACCGCCGGTTCGCCCGCGCCCTCTACCAGGACCTAAACATCACCGTGCTGCCCGGCTCCTTCCTGGGCCGGGAGACCACAGCCGGCAATCCCGGCGCCCATCACGTTCGCATCGCGTTGGTGGCGCCCCAAGCGGAGTGCGTCGAAGCGGTCGAGCGCCTCGTTGATTGGCGGCGCTCACGCTGCTAGTTTGATGCCATAAGGAGATTCCATGCCCACATTCGCCTTCGCCATCGGCCTGCCGACCCTGAGCCGCGCCGGCCAGTGCATCGACTGCTTCTTTCCAGCGCCGCTGAAGGCACCGGATGGGGCGCTCGACGCCGCCATACGCGACCAGTTTTCAGCGGGCGAGGCGATGATCGAGCCGGACGCCGCCAGCGCCTTCATCAGCGCCCACCAACCCGAGGCCGCGCCCCTGCTCGAAGCGAATCGGCCCCTCATCGCGGTGTTGCTGACCGAGGATGCGCCCATCGGCTCAACCGCCGAGGCCTTTCTGAAGCTGCACCTGCTCTCCCATCGGCTGGCGCTGCCCAACACCCTCAACCTCGACGGCATCTTCGCCCACCTGCATACCGTCGCCTGGACCACCGAAGGCGCGGTGGCGCTCGAGGAGCTGGCCGCCCGGCAAATCCGGGCGCGGGTGCAAGACCGCCACTTCGAAGTGCTCTCGGTGGACAAGTTCCCCAAGATGGCCAACTACATCGTGCCGAGCGGCGTGCGCATCGCAGACTCAAGCCGCATCCGGCTCGGCGCCTACCTCGGCGACGGCACCACCGTGATGCCCTACGGGGCGATCAATTTCAACGCTGCGGCGCTCGGCCCCAACATGGTGGAGGGCCGGATTTCCCAAGGCGTCGTGCTCGGGCACGGCTCCGACCTTGGCGGCAGCGCGAGCATCATGGGCACCCTGGCCGGCGGCGGCGAGATCGTCATCAGCATCGGCCGCCAATGCCTGATCGGCGCCAACGGCGGCACCGGCATCCCCTTGGGCGACCGCTGCACCATCGAGGCGGGCCTCTACATCACCGCCGGCACCCGCGTGGCCGTGATCGACGAAGACGGCAGGCGCACCGGCCCAGTGAAGGCGCGGGAGCTGGCCGGCCAGTCCGACCTGCTGTTCATCCGCCACAGCGAAACCGGCGAGGTGCAGTGCCGCGTCAACCGCAAGGCCATCGCCCTCAACGAACAATTGCACGCGCACAACTGAATTCACATGAAAGAAGAGGCCTCGGGGCGCGGCGGCAACGCGGTTCTTGAACTGACCGAAGCCTTGATCCGCCGCCCGTCGGTCACGCCGGAGGATGCCGGCTGCCAAGCGCTGCTCATGGAACGGCTGGAGCGCTTGGGGTTTGCGATCACCACTCTGGACGCTGGCGGCGTGCGCAACTTCTATGCGGAACTCGGCTCGGGACAGCCCTGTCTGGCCTTCGCCGGCCACACCGACGTGGTGCCGCCCGGGGACTTGGACGCTTGGCAGAGCCCGCCCTTCGAGCCGGTCATCCGTGACGGCCTGCTGTTCGGGCGCGGCGCCGCCGACATGAAGTCGAGCCTTGCGGCCATGATCGTCGCCACCGAGCGCTTTCTCGCCGGCCAGCCGACGCCTGCGGGACGCATCGCTTTTCTGGTGACCAGCGACGAGGAGGGCGAGGCCCGCCACGGCACCCGCCACATCGTCGAGCACCTGCGCGCCCACGACCTCGGCCTCGACTACTGCATCGTCGGCGAACCCTCGTCGAGCAAGGCGCTGGGCGACACCCTGCGCAACGGTCGCCGCGGTTCGCTCACCGGCACCCTCACCGTTCGCGGCATCCAAGGCCATGTGGCCTATCCGGACGCGGCGCGCAACCCCATTCACGAGGCCGCGCCCTTGCTCAAGGCGCTCAGCGAGGAGGCCTTCGACCAGGGCAACGCCCACTACCCGCCGACCAGCCTGCAGGTCGCCAACATCCGTGCTGGCGCGGGAGCGGTCAACGTCATTCCGGGCGAACTGGTCATGGACTTCAACATCCGCTACTGCACGGAGCAGACGGCCGACGGCCTCAAGGACCGAATCGCAGCGCTCGTGAAGCGGCACGGACTCGACGCCACCCTGCGTTGGCATCTGTCCGGCGAACCCTTCCTGACCGTGCCGGGGCATCTGACGTCATGCGTGCGTAGGGCCGTCTTCGATGAGCTCGGCCTCGACTGCGCGCTGTCCACCTCGGGAGGCACCTCCGATGGCCGCTTCATCGCCCCACTCGGTTGCGAGCTGGTCGAACTCGGCCCGATCAACGCCACCATTCACAAGATCGATGAATGCGTGGCAGTAGCCGACCTCGACCGGCTGGCGCGGGTGTATGAGCGCATCCTGGCGGAATTGCTTGCCGTGCAATGAGAACCATCGCCGTCGGTAGCCTGGCCTTCGCGGTGTTCTGCGGCGCCTTGGCACCGGCCGGGCTGTTTGCCGTCCTCATTGAACGGCTCACCGGCGCCTCGTTGACCGCAACGGCGGGCACCATCTGGTCGGGCAGCGGCGCACTGCGTCTAAAGGGCGTCAGCCTAGGCCGACTGCACTGGTCCTTTGAACCCGTCACATTGACGCAACTTGCGCCGGGCTACACTTGGCGGCTGACCGGCGACGGCCTCAGCCTGCGTGGGCGCATGGCCTTGCCAACCGACGCGATCGAGCTGTCCGCCAGCGGCGCGGTGGCCGCCGCAGCGGTCAACGCCGGGCTGGCCGCCTACGACATCCGCCTCGACGGGACGCTCGACATCGAAGGCCTCGACGCCACCGTAGCGGCCGGCGGCTTGACGCGCCTGGAAGGCGGCGGACGCTGGAGCGGCGGAGCGGTGAGCTACGCCCTCGGCGGCCGAACCCACGCCGCGTTGCTGCCGCCGATGCGGCTCGAGGCGCAGTCAGCGCCGGTCGAGGCCAGAGGATTCGCCGAGGCAGGGGACACGCTGCTCATCGAGGCCGAGATCATGGAAAGCGGATATGTGAGAATAGGCGTCACAAGGCGCCTGCTGCAATTGCTCAACCAGCCTTGGGCGGGCGGCGGCGCCGAGGATGAGATCGTCATCTCCGTGGAAGAGGCGGTCTTTTAGGGAGCCGCTGAGCGACATGAAGGACATCGACATCAACGCATGGCTCGCCAAGGCTGTGGGGCCGCTTCGGTGGGCCCTCGTGGTCGGCATCGCCTACACCTTGGCGAGCACCGCGATGTTCTTCGTCTCCGGGGCCCCCGCCATGCCGAAAGCGCCCCAAGTCCCCCCACCCAGCGAGGGCGACAGGGCAGCGGCCAGCGTCGATCTCGGCGCAGTCCTCAAAGCCGGCTTGTTTGGCCGCGCGCCCAACGACCAGGATGCCGGGGCGGCGGCCTTGCAGCCAACGGCGAAAACCCGCCTGCCGTTGACCCTGCAGGGGGTGTTCGTGACCGAACCGCCCTCCGACTCCGCCGCCATAATCGCCAGAAAGGGCAATCCCGGCCGACTCTACGCCATCGGCGACGAGTTGCCCGGCAATGCCACATTGCGGGCGGTGCAGGCGGAGCAGGTCATTCTGCTGCGCGCCGGCCAGCACGAAACCCTGACTTTCCCGGAAGGCGAGACTTTCCGCCGAGTGCCAGTCCCGCCCCCGAACGCCACCGCCGACGCCTCCCCATCGCCCACCCCGCCAACCGACCCCGAAACCGGGCAGGAACGTCCGCCGGAAAGCACCGATGAACTGGTTGAGCGCTACCGCGATCGCTTGAATGACAATCCGGAGCAAGTGCTGGAGGAGCTGGCGATGGCACCAGTCAGCCACGGCGAGGCCGCAGGCTACCGGGTCGGCAACTTGGCCAAGGCGCCCTACTTGAGTCAAACGGGCTTGCTGGCCGGCGACCTGATCCTGTCGGTCAACGGCCGTCCGGTCGGCGACGTGCAAAACGACCGTTCATCGCTCAACAACCTGCTGGCCAGCGGCTCCGTGCGCATCGAGGTGCAGCGCGGCGAACGCCGCTTCTTCGTCACCACATCGCTCCAGAATCCAAGGGGATAGCAATCCAATGCGTCAGTTGTTAGAGGTGCGTCTTGCGGCTGCCGTTGTGGCGCTGGCGTGCGGCCTGTTCCTTGGTGGCGCGCCGACTTATGCCGCAGAGCAATTGGCCGACGACACCTGGGTGGTTAGCATCAAGGAGGCCGACATCCACGAGTTCGTCTCCCAAGTGGCGCAGATCACCGGCAAGACGTTCGTCATCGACCCGCGCCTGAAGGGCAACGTCACGGTCGTGTCGAGCGTGCCCATGAACGCCGACGCGGTGTACGAACTCTTCCTCTCGGTGCTGCGGGTGCACAATTTCACCGCCTCCCCGTCCGGCGACGTGATCCGCATTCAAACCACGGCGACCGGCAAGCAGGGCCCCGGCCCCGACGGCGAAGTGCGGGAACTGCCCCCGGAGGAACTCATCACCCGGGTGATTGCCGCCCAGAACGTGGAATCCGGCGAGTTGGTCAAGATTTTGCGTCCGCTAATTCCGCAGTACGGCCACATCGCCGCGGTTGCGCAGCCGAACATCGTCATCATCAGCGACCACGCCAACAACATCACCCGCCTCACGCGGATGATCGAACAGATCGACGTGGCGGACGAGGACGAAATCACCGTGGTGCCGCTGCGCGAAGCGTGGGTGGGCACCGTGGTGGCGCTGCTTGAAAAGCTCGCGCCCGAGCAGATCGGGCAGGGCGCCACTGGGCCGCAGCGCATTCAGTTGATCGCCAACGAGCGCAACAACAGCATCGTGGTGCGCGGCAAGCCGCGGCCCACCGCGGAGATACTCAAGCTGATCGACAAGCTCGACCAGCCTGCCACCACCACTGGCGGCGCCCAAGTGTTCCGCCTAAACCACGCCGACGCGGTGGATGTCGCCAACATCCTCTCCGCCCTTCTCGCCGGCAACGAGCGCAACGATGAAGGCGCCGAGGCCACCACTATCCAAGCGGACGAATCCCTGAACGCCATCGTCGCCCGGGCCGACCCGGGCACCATCAATGAGCTGCGGGAAATCCTCGCCAAGCTGGACGTGCGCCGCACCCAAGTGCTGATCGAAGCCGCCGTGGTGGAAGTCAATCTCTCCGACCGGGAGGACATCGGCGTGGAAACGGCCATCGCCGACGGCCAGGGCGATACGGTGCCCTTGGCCAGCACCTCCCTGAGCGGCGTGGTCTCGCAACTGCTCAACAACCTGACCGAGGAAGGCGCCGACGGTGGCGACGTCAACATCGACGTGCTCGCCGGGCTGGCGAGCGTTTCAAGCCCCACGCTGGCGGCGGCGAGAATCAACCCGGACGGCATCTCCTTCGGCGGCATCATCACCGCGCTGGCCACCTCCAGCGACGCCAACCTGCTGTCCACGCCCAGCATCATGGCCTTGGACAACCAGGAGGCGGTCATCGTGGTCGGCCAACAGGTGCCGTTCCGCACCGGCAGCTTCACCACCACCGGCGACGGCTCTTCCAACCCCTTCACCACCGTGCAGCGTGAGGATGTCGGCCTGACGTTGAAGGTCACCCCCCACGTCCACGAAGGCACCTCGGTGCGCATGGAAGTGGACCAGGAGATCACCAACATCGTCGAAACGCCCATTGGCGACGCGGGCTTTGCGGACGTGGTCACCTCCAAGCGGCAGATCACGACCACCATTCTGGCCGAGGACCAGCAGATCATCGTGCTTGGCGGCCTGATTCAGGACAACGTGACCCAAACCCGGCGCAAGGTGCCGCTGCTCGGCGACATTCCAGGCCTCGGCTTCTTCTTCCGTTCAACCGGCGACAGCCGCACCAAGACCAACTTGCTGGTATTCTTGCGGCCAACGGTGATCAAGACCGTGCAAGATGTCGAGTCATCCGCAGAGCGCAAGTACCGGGATATCTGGGAAGTCGAAATCACCAGCCCCGTCGAAGGCCAGATCGAAGGCCTCTTCGAAGGCCAGCACGTCGGGGAGTCCGGATAGCCGGGCGGAGGATTCGCCCGGCAAGCGGCGGCCTGCCCAACGCAAAAAGCCTTCGAGCGACGAGCCCCCACCGCCCCTCCGCTACCGCCTCGCCCGCCGCCTGATCCGCTGGATCGTTCGCCCCCGCATTGCGGGGGCCGTCCCGGAGTCGCTGCCACCGGCAACCGTCTACGTGCTGCCCCTGCGCTCCCTGTCCGACCTGATCGTCCTCGACATCGTGTGCGCGGCGCACGGCTGGCCGGACCCCTTGGGAGCCATCCGCTTTGGCGAAACCGATGAGAAGCGCCGATTCGTCTTCCTAGCCCGCCCCGCCGGCTGGCAGCGGCGCAACACCATGCAAACGTACTCGGCGCGGTTGATGCGGCTGACCGCCGATCCCGAAGCGGCTCTGGCCAACGTGGCGCTGCTGCCGGTGCAGATATTCTGGGGGCACACGACGCAGCGCGAACACTCGCTGATCGCCCAACTGTTTTCCGAGAACTGGGCGGTCACCACCCGCCTGCGCCGCCTGATCAACCTAGTGATCGCCCGCCGCCGCATCGTGGTCCACTTGGGCGCCCCTTTGAATCTGGCCGAAGCGGGCGACGGCGACGACAATCGCCGCTTCCGCCGCTGCGCCCGGCTGCTGCGGGTGCGGCTGCACGGGCAGAAGCTGGCGACCTTGGGCCCCGACTTCTCCCATCGGCGCACCTTGGTTGACCAAGTGGTGAAGAGCCGCCAAGTCCAGACAGCGATCGAACGGACCCTCGCCAACGAAGCGGCGGCGGCGCCAAGCGGTCAGGGCCCCCGCTGGCGGCGGGCGGTGCAAGCCCTGACCCGGACCGAACACGATGCTGGGAAGCGTGCAAGGCGCCTGCAGAACCGCGCCCGTCAAGCGGCGCTAGGAATCGCCTCGGACATGTCCTACCCCACCATCGTGGCCTTGGCGGCCCTGCTTCGGGCCTTCTTCAAGCGCATCTACGATGAAGTGGCGTTGAATGGCTTAGAGCGGGTCTCCGAACTCGCGCAGACCCACACCTTGGTTTACATGCCTTCGCACCGCAGCCACACGGATTATCTGCTGCTGTCCCTGCTGCTGTTCGACCGCGGCCTGATGCTGCCGCACATCGCCTCGGGGGAGAACTTGAACCTGCCGGTGGTTGGCGGGCTGCTGCGCCGCGGCGGGGCTTTTTTCATGCGCCGCAGCTTCCACGGCGACCCGATCTACGCCGCCGTCTTCTCCGAATACCTCTATCAGGTGTATCGACGCGGGCATTGCGTGGAGTTCTTTCCCGAAGGCGGGCGCAGCCGCACCGGCCGACTGCTGCCGGCCCGCACCGGGCTGCTGAGCATGACGCTGGACCACGCCGAGCGCGGCCTGCCACGGCCCATCGCCCTCGTGCCTGTGTACCTTGGCTACGAGCGGCTGGTCGAGGGCAGCGCCTACGTCGATGAACTGCGTGGCACAGCCAAGCGTCGCGAATCGTTCGGCGACATCCTCCGGGGGCTGCGCTTCATCCGCCAACGCCATGGGCGAGTCGATGTGAACATCGGCGAACCCCTGGGCCTGGACGAATGGCGCAGCGCGCAGCGGACCAATGGCGACGCCGCCGCACTCGGCCGGGAAATGCTGATGCGGGTCAACCGCTCGGCATCGGTCAACCCGGTCAACCTGACCGCCATGACCTTGCTGTGCGCGCCGCAACTGGCGATGAAGGCCTCCGAGCTCGCCGCCCAGATCGACTGCTGCCTGGATTTGCTGCGCCGCGATGCGGCTCATCAGGACTACCGAATCACGCCCCTGAACGGCGCCGAGGTCGTGGCGCGCCTGACCCATCTCGGCCTGCTGTCCCAGGAGACCGAGTCCTTCGGCGAAGTGGTCGCCGCCGAACCGGCCGCGGCGGTGTTGATGACTTGGTACCGGAACAACACCGCCCATGTTCTGGCGTTGCCGTCGTTGATCGCGTTTCTGGTGGAAAACCGCCGCACGCCACTCGGCATCGAGCGGCTTGAGCGCATGGTCGCGACGATTTTTCCCTATCCCGCCTGGGAACTGCACATCCGCATGGCACCTGGCGACACGGCACGGTGGGTCGGCCATCTAACCGCCTGCGGCCTGATCCGGAACAGCTCCGCCGGGCTGCGGCCACCGCCAGCCGACAGCCCGGAAAGCCGGCGCCTGCACCTGTTGGCAGGAATCATTCGCCAGACCATGGAGCGCCAGTACATCGTGCTGAGCCTGCTGACCCGGACTGGCGCCGAGGCGCCAACCCGAGGCGACCTCAAGGCGCAAAGCCAGCGCATCGCCCACAAGACGGCGCGCCTGTGCGGCATCAACGCCCCGGAGTTCTTCGACCAGCGCCTATTCGACGGGTTCGTGGACAAGCTTATCGACGACGGCGTCGTGTTCGAACAGGGCGACGGCGAGAACCGCCGCTTGGGCTACAGCCCCGTGCTCGACGAGGTGATGCGCGCCTCCGTTCGGGTCATCGACAGCGAGTTCCGCCACGCCGTCCTGAGCGATTGACGTCAGGCCCGGTACACGTCGAAGCGGATGCGCCCGCCACGCAGTTGCCAAGCCGGCCGGGCCACCGCCGGATCGTGAATGCGCCGCTTGACCACGACGCGCTGCCGGGCCGCCGCCCTCGCCTGCTCCAAGCGTTGGGCCAGATCCAAGCCGTCCGGCTCCACGAGCTCGCGCAGCAGTTGCATGGACTTGTCGGGCAGGGCGTGCTTGCGCCGAGGCGGAAACATCGGGTCCAAGTAGGCCACATCGACGCCTTTCCGTTGCGCCAGGCACCAAGCGCCCGCCTCCGCGCAAACCACGGTGGCGGGCAGGGCATGGCGAGCGACCAAGTCGTCCAACAAGGCCCAAACCAGTGGCGAGCGCTCCACCAGAGTCACCGCGCACCCCTTTAGCGCCAAGCTCAGGCCATCGGTGCCCCACCCGGCAAACAAATCAGCCACGCTCGGGCGCTTGCCGGCGCCGCAGGCCCGCGCCAGCAACAGCGATTGGGATGCGCGGGTCTTGATGCGATCCAAGCGCAGCCGAAACAGCCGGCGCTCATCACCGTGGACCAAGGCCATGCCGTCCTCGTCGTAGTAATGCGCAATGCCCGGACCCTCCGGAGGACGGTCAACCGGGCGCAGCGCAAACGCATCCGCATAGCGCTGGGCGGGAACCCGGTGGTGAAGAACCGGTTTGCCGCTCAATTCAACCTAGCCGCTGCTTCGCCACCAACCGGGCGCCACGGGCTGTCGCCTTGCACATAGGCGGGCAATCCAAGTTCCGGGTCAAGCCCGCGGCCTTCGGCCAATGCCCGGGCGCCGAGCCGGGCAATCAGTCCGGCGCCCACGGTCACCTCGGAGAGAACCGGCGCATCGGCCGGCAGCCAGGGGGGCGGATCGCCGGCCAAGGGCCAACCTTGGGCGAAATCCGCCCAATCAGGGCAAGCGGTGAGCAGTTGGTCCGCCCGGTGGGCAATCGGTTCGCCGTCGGCGATGCTGAAGCTGGCCAAGTAGAAGGCGTCCCGGCGCGAGCGAATGCTGACCACGACGCCGTCCTCAACAGCACGCTGCTCAATGGCCGCCACCGCCAAGGCCAGGGTGGAGGAAACCGGCGCTACGCTTGCGCCGGCTCCTAGGGCGAGCGCCTGGGCGACGGAGGCGGCGATGCGAACGCCGGTGAAGGAGCCGGGGCCGCAGCCGAAGGCGATGCCGTCCAAATCTTGGGGGGTCACGCCAGCCGCGGCGACCAAGCCGTCGATCAACCCAAGGATGTGCTCGTTGTGCGCCCGTGCCATCTTTCGCGTATCCTCATGCACGGTCCCGTCCAGAAACAGGGCGGCTGAGCAGAGTTGACGCGAAGTTTCTATGCCGAGAACGCGGACCATGGCGCGATGTTACCACCCCCATTTGGACTGAAATGAGCCTGCCCACCCCCTTGGATCTGGACGCGGCCCAGCAGCGCATTTTGGCGCGGATTCCCTCGCCACGGGCGGTTGAACGCGTCCCAGTCGATCAGGCCTTGGGCCGCGTCGCCGCCGAAGACTGCCACGCCCGCACCGACTTGCCGCCGTTCAACGCCTCGGCCATGGACGGCTACGCCTTTCGGTGGCGATCCGGCTTGAAGCAACTGCGCGTGGTTGGCGCCAGCTTGGCCGGACACCCCTTCGCCGACCCGATTGCGAACGGCGAGGCGGTGCGCATCACTACCGGGGCCGCCCTGCCCGACGACTGCGATACGGTAGCCATCCAGGAGGACTGCTCATTGAGCGGCGCTGCCCTCACCTTGAACCCTGCGCCCGCCCCGGGGAGCAACGTGCGCCAGCGAGGCAACGATCTGCGCAAGGGGAGCTCCGTCGCGGCGCGGGGACGGCGGCTGAACGCTTTCGACATCGGCACTTTGGCGGCGGCAGGGATCGATGCGGCCACCGTCTTCACCCGTCCCCGCATCGCCGTGTTCTCCAGCGGCGATGAGCTGCAAAGGCCAGGCACGGCCTTGGCGCACGGCCACATCTACGACTCCAACCGCTACGCCGTGGCCGGCCTGCTCAACCAACTGCCCGTGGAGGTGCGGAACTTGGGCGTGGTCGCCGACGATGCCGGCGCAATCGCCGACGCCCTGACCACGGCCAGCGCCGACTGCCCGCTCATACTCACCAGCGGCGGCGTCTCCGTGGGCGATGCGGACTTGGTGAAATCCACCTTGGAGCGCCTCGGCGAGCTGGACTTCTGGCGCCTCAACCTGAAGCCCGGCAAGCCGCTCGCCTTCGGACGCATTGGCGAGGCGC
This sequence comes from uncultured Pseudomonadales bacterium, assembly GCA_964598305.1. Classification (GTDB taxonomy): domain Bacteria; phylum Pseudomonadota; class Gammaproteobacteria; order Pseudomonadales; family Azotimanducaceae; genus Azophilus. The sequence continues at coordinate 25,888 of CAZRBP010000022.1, forward strand.
GGCTGATGGGCCTGCCCGGCAACCCCGTCTCCACCATCGTCACCTACCTGCTGCTCGCCAAACCCGCGGTGGAGGCCCTGTGCGGCATGGCGCCCCAGGAGCCGCTGACCCTGCGCTGCCAACTTACCGAAGCCGTGCGCCACAAACCGGGGCGGGAGGAGTACCTGCGCGGCGCGGCCACAACGGCGCCGGGCGCCGCCGAAGTGAAGCCGACCGGCGACCAAAGCTCCAACCGCATGAGCACCTTCGCCGCCGCCAACTGCCTGATCCGCATACCCAAGACCGAAGGCGATCTGCCAGCCGGCGCTTGGGTTGAAACGCTGCCCTTCACGGGGCTGGTCTCGTGAAGGACGGTCCCAACGTGCAGCGGCTTGGTGACCGTGGAGTCAGCGGACCTGATGCCCGACGGCTGGAAGCACTGGCTGACCTCCGACACCATTTGGGGCCGCTAACCGCAGCGTGCTAGCCACTTCTTGCGCATGCCACTTTGTGCTATATTTTGTATGTCACTGCCCATTACAGAGTGCATTGCAAATGACCATACTCAGCATTCGACTCCCGGAACGCCTCGATGTTTCCTTGATGGAGGAGTCACGCCTCTCCAATCAACCAAAGTCCCTCATCGTGCGTCGGGCGCTGGAGCAGTTTTTGGCCAACCAACGCCGTGATCGGCGGCTGGCCCGGTTGACGCAAGCCGCAGCCGCGCTTGACGCCAACGCCGCCATCGGGCTTGCCGAAGAAGCCCTGACTCTGGACAACGAATCATTGTCCATGGCGGAACGCCCCGGAGCAGCCGACGAGTGGTCAGCAGGCCTTAGCGAATGACCGCAGCCATTCGAAGGGGTCAAGTCTGGACCGCCAACCTGAACCCAAATTGCGGCCAAGAAATCGGCAAGATCCGCCCAGTGCTCATCGTCCAAGCGGATTGGCTCAGTGCCGCGCAGTCACGCACCGTCGTGGTGCTGCCCTTGACGAGCGATGTCCGCCCCGAAGCCGAACCCTTGCGCTACACCATCCGTGCCCGGGGCGGGCTGCGCCTAGACTCCCAGGTCGTCACCGATCAGCCCCGCACACTGGACCGCCGACGCATCGGCAAAGGCCCACTGACGGAACTCTCCAATGACGAAATGGCCCAGATTGAGGAGAGCCTGCTTGCGGTGCTGGGCGTGAGCGACAACTGACAGCGACGGGACGACGACTCGCCTGACCAGTCAAAGACATAGCCCAGACTTCGCGCGAACGCGATGGTGGCAAAGCTAAACCCCCTTCTGGATCGCTTCCTCGGCCCTGACATTGAGGAATGCTGGCCAGCCGTCATAGACTAATCCGCTGTTTGGCCCTTCGGCCATCGTCCTCAACACAAACCAAGGGAGCGGCAAGTGGGCGCATTGAAACGGGTATTGATCGCCAATCGGGGTGAGATCGCCATTCGCATCGCCAAGGCGGCGGCGGGGCTGGGCATGGAGTCGGTGGGCGTGTATGCGCTGGTTGACGCACTCTCGCTGCACACCCGCTGCACCACCGAGGCCCGCGAGCTCAGCGGCGCAAGCGGCCCCGTGCAGGCCTATCTCGACGCCGAGGCGTTGGTTGAGATCGCTGTGGACGCGGGTTGCGACTGCGTTCACCCCGGCTACGGCTTTTTGGCCGAGAACGCGCCCTTCGCGGCACTCTGCGCCGCCCAGGGAGTCGCCTTTGTGGGCCCGCGGCCTGAAGCACTGGCGTTGTTCGGCGACAAGGTGCGGGCTCGGGGGCTGGCGCGCTCGCTCGACATCCCCGTCGTGCCCGGCAGCGGCGAGCCGTTGACGAACGCGCAAGCCGCTGTTGAGGCGGCCGAGGCGATCGGCTACCCGGTCATGCTCAAGGCCACCGCCGGCGGTGGCGGACGGGGCATGCGCGTCGTCGACTCGGCCGACGACATGGCCGCCGCCTTCGACCGCTGCCAAGGCGAGGCCCAAGCCGCCTTCGGCGATCCCAGCCTGTTCATCGAAAAGCTGGTGCAACGGCCCCGGCACATCGAAGTGCAAGTTCTGGCGGATTCCGACGGCTCCGTGGTTCACCTGCATGAACGCGACTGCTCCGTGCAACTGCGCAATCAAAAGGTCATCGAAACGGCACCCGCGCCCGGCCTTGACTCAGCGCTGCGCCAGCGGCTGCTTGACGATGCCATCAAATTGGCCAAGGGCGCTGACTACCTCAATGCCGGCACGGTGGAGTTCCTCGTCGCCCCGGAGGCCGGCGAGCACTACTTCATTGAATGCAATCCGCGCATTCAGGTCGAGCACACGGTGACCGAACAGGTCACCGGGGTCGATCTCGTCGAGGCCCAGTTCCGGATCGCGGCGGGCGCCACCCTCAAGGACCTGGGCCTGGCAAGCCAAGCCGCGGTCGGGGCGCCACGCGGATTCGCGGTTCAGGCCCGGGTGACGGTCCAGGGCGCGGGCACCATAAGCGCCTACAAGGAGCCTTCCGGTCCCGGGGTGCGGGTCGATGCCGCCGGCTATCTCGGCTATGCACCGCCGCCCGAGTTTGATCCGCTGCTGGCCAAGGTGGTCGGCACAGCCAACTTCGGTGCGCCCTTTGCGGCCGCGGCCGAACGCACCCGGCGCGCCCTGGCGGAATTCCACATCGCCGGATTGCCGACCAATCTATCGGCCTTGCAGGCCATTCTGGCGCATCCCGACCTGCTCGGCGGCGACGCCCGGACCTCGCTGTTGGCGAAGGAACCTGGCCTGTTGTCCACGCCATCCGATGGTGCCCGCCAGAACGGCGCGCTGGCGCTGCTCGAACAACAGGCCAGCAGCCTGAACCCGGCACCCGTTTCGGCGACAAGCCAACCGTCCCAGGCGCCTTCCTTGGCTCTCGAGGAGGGCCAAGTCGCCGTCGAGTGCCCCATGACCGGCTCCGTGGTCGAGATGCGCGCCGCCGAAGGCGCAACCGTCGCCGCCGGCGACACCCTGCTGGTGATCACCGCCATGAAAATGGAGTCGGAAGTTCAAGCCCCCTGCGCCGGCGTGGTGGCCAAGGCGCTGGCCTTGCAGCCCGGCGACGGGGTCTCCGCCCGCCAAGTGCTGGCGGCCATCACGCCCGCCGCCGGCGAACAGCCGTCCAGCGGGCAACGGCGCGACGCCGAGACCTGGGCACCGCTCATGGAAGAGGTCGCCGCCATCCAGCGGTTGGCCCACGAGCGGCTGCAGCCCGGCTCCGAAGACCCGGGCGTGGTTCGCCAACGCCGCCGGGGCAAGCTCACCTGCCGGGAGCGCATCGATCTGCTGCTCGACGAAGGCTCCTTCCAGGAAGTGGGCAGTCTCGCCGGCTTCCCGTCCTACGACGAGGACGGCAACATCAGCGCCTTCACCCCCGCCAACCACGTCGGCGGCTGGGGCCGGATCGACGGACGGCCAGCGGTGGTCTGTGCCGACGACTTCACCTCCCGAGGCGGCCATTCCGACGGCGCGATCGGCGCCAAGAGCACCCATTTGGACCGGCTGTCGCTGGAAATGCGCACCCCATCGGTGCGCCTGCTCGACGGCTCCTCCGGCGGCGGCAGCGTCGCGTCCATGGTGCCGCAGCAGCGGCGGGCGGGCGAAAGCGCAGCCAAGGAGAGCTCTGGGGCCATCAAGGCGGGCCGGCCTCGGGTGGCGGGCGGTGGCGGCTCCTTCCTGCCGCCGCATCTCGGCAGTTCGATGTACGCCGAGCACCTATCCACCGTGCCGGTGGTCAACCTGCTGCTCGGCAGCGTCGTGGGCATCGGCGCCGCCAAGGCGGTGCTCGGCCACTTCTCGGTCATGGTGCGCGACATCGCCCAGTTGTTCGTCGCCGGGCCGCCCGTGGTCAGCCACGCCATGGGCTACGACATCACCAAGGAGGCACTCGGCGGCTGGCACATTCACTGCCGCAACGGCTCGGTGGACAACCTAGCCGAGACCGAAGAGGAGGCGGCGGCAATGACCAAGCGCTTCCTGTCCTACCTGCCCTCAAGCGTGTACGAGCCGCCGCCGGTGCAGCCGCCCGATCCGAACGATCCCGCGGATCGCCGGGACGAGGAGTTGTTCACCCTCATCCCGCGCAAGCGCACCACCACGTTCGACATGCGCAAGGCCATCCGGCTGCTGGTGGACAAGGACTCGTTCTTTGAAATCGGCCCGCTGTGGGGCACCGACCAAATCACAGGCTTCGCCCGCATGAACGGCCATCCTGTGGGGGTCTTGGCATCGGACAGCCAGCACGCCAACGGCGGCGCCTTGACCGCAGACGGCTGCAGCAAGCTCACCCGCCACCAGGATCTGTGCGATCTGTTTCATCTGCCCATCCTGAACCTGGTGGACAACCCCGGCTTCGCCGTGGGCCTGGAGCACGAAACCGCCGGCACCATTCGCCGCGGTGGCGAGTGGATGATCGCCTCCGCCCAAGCCACCGTGCCGATCTTCACGGTGCTCATGCGGCGCAGCTTCGGCGTGGCCGGCAACAACTTCGCCTCGCCCCGCTCCAGGCCCTCGATGCGCGTCGCTTGGCCGGCGGCCGATGTCGGCGGCATCCCGCCGGAGGGCGGCATCGAAGCCGCCTACAAGCGCCAACTCGCCGAGGCCGAGGATCCCAGAGCCCTGCGCGATGAACTCATGGCCCGCATCGAAAGCGCCCGCGGCCCCGTCGGCCCGCTGTCAAAATTCCAGATCGAGGAGCTGATCGACCCCCGGGACACCCGCCGAATGATCTGCGAGTGGGTGCGAACCGCCTACCGGATCGTCACCCAGCCCGCTCGCCTTGCGCCGCGCGTCCTGCAGTTTCGTCCTTGAGCCTCAAGCCGGCAGCGCGCTGCGGTAGTAGGCGCGGATATCCGTGATGGGGTCGGTGACCAGCTTCACGAACCAGATCATGGCGGTACGGAAGTCGAAGCGCACCCAGAGCAGCAGCACCCGTCCGAACACCACGAGGCCGGTGAACAGGAACCATTGCCGGGCGACTGCGGCGCCGACGGCCAGCATGGATGCCGTGTCGAAAGTCGGGGCGACCATGAGATGGTACGCCGGAATGAGCAGGTAGCCGAGCACCACCAGGGTCTTGCTGCGGGTGTCGAAGCCGAGCAGCAACTGCTCCTTGTCGTGGCAGGGCGGCTCGATCAGCGCGTGGCCGGCTTGGCGCACGAACAGGGCGGCGAGGCCCAGCCACATGGCGGTGACCAGGTCGGTGAAGATCAGCCCATAGCAGAAGATGAACACGCTGGAACTCACCAAGTGCAGGAATTGGTTGATGCGATTGCTGTGCGAAGCGACGTGGTCATCGCGCTTGCGCTGCATCACTTCGGCACGGAAGGCGGCGCCCGGCAGCAGGCTCGCAACCATGTCCTTGGCGACGCGCTTCTTGATGGTCTTCGATTGATTCGGCTGCTCCTCGTCGGTCAGCCACCACTTGTCTTCGGTCATGCGCATTGCGGCTCTCCTTAGCCTGTCGGTCAGGGTCTGATAGTGGGTCTCATCAAAGTCGAGGCTCGCCAAGCAGCGGCCGGTGCCGACCCAACTCAAGTTCACGCCCTCCGCCCGCAGGTAGTACTGCAGCAGCCAGTTGTAGCGGCTCGGCAAGGTGAACTGAACGGTCCAGATGGTGGCCAGGTTGACGATGCGCACCGGCAGCCGCGCCTCCGTCAGGGTCCGGTTGGCACCTTCCGCCCACTGCCGGCAGCGGGCGTTGGCGGTTCGGTAGAGCGCCGGCGTCTCCGGGCTCTCCAGCCAACGCAGGAACTCGTTCATGGCGCCCATCGCCAACGGGTGGGCGGAAAAGGTGCCCACCACGTAGGCGATGCGCATGGGGCGCTTGGGATCAAAGCGGCGCATCAAGCCGGCCTCGCCGCAGACCACGCCGATGGGCGCGCCGCCCGCCACCGTCTTGCCGTAAACGACCATGTCGGCTTCGACGCCGAAGAACTCCTGGGCGCCGCCGGGGGCCAGGCGAAAGCCGCTGTACACCTCATCGAAGATCAACGCAATGCGATGCCGCGCGCAAACCGCGCGCAGTTCCCGCAGCCAATCGCCATACTCGGTCACGCTGTCCCGCGCCTTGCGCACTTCACTGGTCAGCAGCACGGCGTCGTTGGGCGGCGGGGAATTGGGATGAAAGGCCTGCACGGGATTGACGAGCACCGCGGCGATGCGGTCCGCACGATGGGCGATGGACCGAAGTGCAGCCTGGCTCTGGTCCTTCAGGGTCCAGCAGTCGGGGATGGGCCGTTCGCTGCCAATGCCGGGCTGCACCCCGTCCCACCAGCCGTGGTAGGCACCGGCAAAGCACACGATGCGCTTGCGTCCGGTGTTGAAGCGTGCCAGCCGCACCGCAGCCATCACGGCCTCGGTGCCGCTGACGTGAAAGGAAACCTCATCCTTGCCGGAGATGCGCTGCAACCGTTCCACGTTGTCAGCAACGACCGGATGCAGGGGGCCGAGCACGGCGCCCAAGTCCTTAACCCGCTCCCAACCCCGTTCAATCCACCCCTTGTAGGCATCGTATCCCGCCACGTTGACGCCGTAGGAGCCCGACACATCCAAGCTCCAGTTGCCATCAAGGTCGCGCAGCAGAGGCCCATCCGAGGCCACCGCCACCGACGCCAAGTTGAAGTGCTCGCGCATCAGGCGGGCAAAGGGAAACGGCACCCGATTGGCATCCGCGAAACGCAGGTCCGACATCTTGTCGCGCACCTGTCCCGCCCATTGGCTGGACTGCTCGCCCACCTCGCCAAGCTCATGGGCCAGACGCTCAAAGGCGGCGGCGCGCTGGGATTGCCAACGTTCATCGCAGCCATCGGCACCGAGAAACTCATCGAGGGTGCGGTCGCGGCTGCGCACCAAGTGCGCCAGCAGCCGCGACGCCTTGGGCGTGAGCGAGACCCCTGGAAGGCACAGCACAAAGCGCAACGCTCGGCGAACCAAAAGCAACAGCGCGACCGACCCCAGCGCCAGGACCGGCAGCCAAGTCCAAGGATCATCGGCGATGGCCGAAAGCACCAGATCGAGTTTGCTCACTCAGCAGCACCCAGCGCGCCCTCTCAGGCGGCGACGGGCAGGCAGAGTGACAGGCTTATGTGACGTTAAAGTGAAGCTGGATTCGGCTCAATGGCCAAGGCCGACGCCAGCTTGCCTTGAATCGCCTCCACCGTCCCTGATCCCTCAATGGCTAGGTAGCGCAGTTCAGTGGATTCGGCTAAGTCGCGGTAGAAGGCGATCAGCGGCTGGGTCTGCTGGCGATAGACGTCGAGCCGGTAGCGCA
>CAZRBP010000023.1:0-33128 GCA_964598305.1 uncultured Pseudomonadales bacterium
CCGGAAATTCCGTCAGCAGTTCAACGGGTTGGCGACGACTTTAAGATGGCCCTGGTTGGACAAGACTGGAGGTTGACTAGCGCAAAAGCCTCTATATCATGGAGTTTTCCGGTTTCGGTGGGGTTAGAGCAGTGTCGCCAAGCCGGTTCAATCAAAACCAAGGGGAGATTCCAATGAGATTCAAGGCATTTGGCGCCATCCTTAGTTCGGTGCCTCTGGCGGCAACGATGCTGCTGCTGAACTTCGGCCTCGGCGGCGCCGCAGTCGCTGCGGAGTCAGAAGCGGTCATTGAGGAAATAATCGTCACCGCCCGAAAGCGGGAGGAGTCGGCGCAGGAAGTGCCAGTGGCCATCACCGCACTTACAGCTGAAATGTCAAAGTCAACGATTCGGGACCTCACGGATTTGAACGGCTTTGCTCCCAACGTGCGCATTGATGACAGCATCCAGCGAAACAACGGCGCGAACATCATCATCCGCGGCATCAGTGCGGTTCGTACCGACGATAATTCCTTTGACGCGCCGATCGGTGTGATGATCGACGGAATCTACCTCGGCTCCATGGCAGGGCAAGTGCTTGAGAACTTCGACCTTGAGCGTGTGGAGATTCTGCGGGGTCCGCAAGGAACCCTGTTCGGCAAGAACACTGTCGGTGGAGTGATTCACGCCATTCGCAGCCGACCGACGGGGGAGTTGGGCGCGAGATTCAAACTGTCCACGGGTAAGCACGACCAAAAGGAAATTCGGGCCGTCATGAATGCCCCCTTGGTCCAAGATAAGCTTGCCGCCAAGGTTTTCTTCACCACGATCCAGAATGACGGATTCATGTACAACACCACGCTCGAAAAGCGGATGCCGGAGAAGGACTACGAGAACTACGGCATTACATTTCTGGCGACCCCAAATGATCGCTTTGAGGCCCTGTTCACTGCCGAGCGGTTTGACGACCAAAGCGAGATCGGTGCATTCATGCATAACTGGAACATCCCTGCGGGTGTGGCCGCCGCGCCTCCGGCAGGGTCCAAAGAACCGAACTACAGCGGCGGCATGTGGGCGTGCAGCCAACCGTTCTGGTTTCCGTTGGGCACTCCCTGTCGGGAAAGCCTGGATGACCTGCCATCCACCACGAGCATAGACATCAACAACGATGCCAAGACGGCAGTTGACGCATACACACTGAACGCGTCGTTCGACCTGACGGACGACTTGCGGTTGGTTTCCGTGACCGGATATCGAGACATGATCGAAGACACCATATACGACTTCGACGGCACGTCCGCCAACCACATCACCATCGAAAAACTCAACGACTACGATCAGTTCAGCCAGGAACTCCGCTTGGAGGGCAGCTGGAACAACGTTGACTTTGTTGTCGGCGGCTATTACTGGAGAAGCGAATTTGAGAGGGATTGGGTGACCGGAGGCGAATTCTGGTACTCCGTGAGCCAAATTGGCTTGCTCACGCAAGCACTTGGCGTTCCCGGTGCTGTGTACGATCTGAGGAATAACACATGGGTTTCCGTCTCGCCTGAGTTTGAGCCCATTGTCGCGCCCTACCCCACCCCTCTTGAAATGTGCTGGAGTCAGGACCGCGCCATCGTATTCGGAAACGTCTGGTGCGACACCGGTACTCCCCTATCCGGCATGGGAGACGCCTACACGCAACGCCTCTACGAAGAGCAAGTCACCAAATCGCTCGCCTTCTACGCCCAGGCCGACTGGGAGTTTTCGGAGGACTGGACTCTCACCTTGGGTCTGCGTTGGACTGAAGAGAAAAAGGACTTCAGCGCCGGTCAAGCTTATTTGTCGCCAGAGAATCGCAAGAGAATCATGGCGTTCCCCGAAGGTGAATGGGCTCATCTCAACAACAAGTGGGATGAAATTTCGCCAAAGGTGGGGCTGTCCTATCGATTCACTGATGATGTCATGTTCTACGCCTCGTATTCCGAAGGGTTTCACTCCGGCGGCTACTTCGGCACCAACCAAAACCGGGCTGATTTCGAGCGTGACCAGTACGATCCCGAGTACGCCCAGTCTTGGGAGGCTGGCGTAAAGAGCCAGTTGATGGGAAATCGAGTTCAGCTCAACGCGACCTTCTTCCTCAACGACTTCACGGATAAGCAGGAAGCCTCCGTGTTCTTGGACACGACGACCAACACGGTTGCCACCAAATTCGACAACGTGGCTGACGCCGAATACATGGGCGTTGAGGTAGAACTTCAATGGGTCGTCTCGGAGTACATCAGCACCTTCGCCTCCCTTGGATGGCTGGATGCTGAATACAAGGAGTTCGAGACTGATCTGAACCCCAATGACGGCGAGGATCTCATCGAAGATGCCACCCACTTGATCCCACGCTCCGCACCGGAGTTCACCTACGCACTGGGTGGCACAGTTACATTGCCCGTGGGTCCGGGAGAGTTCGAGGTCTACGTCAAGTACGACTGGATCGACACGATCGAGACCAGCTTGGTCAACATTTCGTTCAACCAAGTGGCTTCCAGGGAGAATCTGATGGCGTCCGCCGGGTACCATTGGAACAACATGTCCTTGGTCTTGTATGGCCGCAACCTCACAGATGAACAGTTCGAGACGCCTGCCGTCATCGATCCCCTGTTTGCGGCCAGCACAGTTACCCAAGGATCGACTTGGGGACTTGAGTTCGCTATGGAGCTGTAGCGCCTTGTCTACATCGGGAAACTGATTAAGGCCCGGCACTCGCCGGGCTTTTTTTGGGGACTTATATACTTGGTTAAACCGCCCTTAGATTCACATAGGGGCTAGCCATGAGGATGAGCCCCAAGCACCTGCACCGCTACGTGGACGAGTTCAGCGGTCGGCACAACTCAAGGCGGCTGAGCGCGAGAAGGCAGATGGTGCTAGTCGCCCTCGGGATGCGGGGCCAGCGTGTGGCGGTTCAGAAACATTTCGGAACTTCCCTACTGAGCTCCGGCCCTTGACCTGTCGGCTGGGGGAGGGTGGCGCCGGGCCTTGAACGGAGGGAGCGGAGCGACCGCAGTTCAAGGCCCGGCGGCGCGGCGCGATGCGCCCCGCCGCCGGCTCAGGCATGCTTGGTTCACCAACTGAACAAGGAGCCTGAGCATGAGACTGTTGCACGCCTGCCCCCCGTCCTGCAAGCGCCTGCGCATCGACGCGGAGACCGCCGGAACCGCTGAACAACGCCTGCGCGCCCTCGAACTCGTCGACGAGATGGTCGCGGGCGGCATGCGCCGCCTCGACGCGCCCAAGGCCATCGGCCTGCCCAGAAGCACCTACTACGACTGGCGAGGAGCCTTCCGCCGCGGCGGCACCGGGGCGCTCAAGCCCAGGAGCACCCGGCCCCGCACCGTCCGCCGGCGGCGCTGGACGGACGCCGACGACCAGGCCGTGCTCAAGCTGCGCAAGGAGCACCCCTACATGGGCAAGGCGCGGCTGCGCAGGATGCTCGCCCGGGACGGGCTGGCCCTGTCGGTCTCGACCGTCGGCCGGATACTCTCCAAGGCAATCGCGGACGGGCGGATCCAGCCCGCCTCCCTGTGCGAGGGACGGCTCAGGCCCAAGCGCCGACGCCGCTTCGACGGCGCCTGGGCAGACCGATGGAGGTACGGCGACAAGGCCCAGGCCCCCGGCGAGCTGGTCCAGGTCGACCACATGACCTACACCAAGGACGGCCGCGCCCTCAAGGAGTTCCGCGCCATCTGCCCCACCACCAAGCACATGGTCGCCCGCGTGTTCCGGCGGGCCACCGCCAACAACGCCAAGCGCTTCCTGCAAACCATGGTCGAGGCCATGCCCTTCCCGATCGCCTCCATCCAGGTCGACGGCGGCAGCGAGTTCAGGGCCGACTTCGAGCAGGCCTGCGAGGACCGGCGCATCCCCCTCCGCGTCCTGCCGCCGCGAAGGCCCCAGTGGAACGGGTGCGTCGAACGCGCCAACCGGTCCGCCAAGATCGAGTTCTGGAACCGCTACGACGGCCCCCTCACCGTCGCCGACGTCACGCCGCAACTCGCTGAGTACGAGTTCTTCCACAACTACGTGCGCCCGCACACGGCGCTGGATTGCCGAACCCCCAACGAGTACCTTGTCCAGATCGAAGAGCATGCCTGTCCCGAAAGCCAAAGTTCCGAAAGGTTTTGAACCCCTACAGGCAAGTGGGAAGGGGCCCGTTCGGACCGGCCCTAGGCGCGTGGCGGCTGAGTCGACGCCGGGGGCTCGCCCCTCAGAAAGGCTCCCGAACGAGGGAATGGCAACCTTGTAGTGTCCCAGCGGTTCGCCGGGCTCTTCCCCCGGATGAGCAACCCGGCCGTGGCAGTAGGCCTCGCGAAGCCGGTCGCCTTCTCGGAGCGCCGTCGACAATGTACCCCGGAATCATTTGTTGCCAACAGTGAGTACGCCCTGCGTTGACATCACACAAACGCAGTCATAGAGTGTGTGTGGATGCAGTCAAACGGGCGACGCCTATGAAAACCATGACGATACGCAACGTCCCGCCGGAATTGAGCGCCGCGCTGAGTGCCGAGAAGTATCGTCGCGGCTTGTCTCTCAACCGCACAGTCCTAGCGTTGATGGAGGAATCCCTAGGTGTTGGCGGGAAAGTCCGCAGCAACGGGCTGCGACGCCTTGCGGGCAACTGGAGCGAAGATGAGTTCCGGGAGTTTGAGAATGCGGTTGCCCCCTTTGGGGAAATCGACGGCGATCTCTGGGGATGAATCGCCTTTGTCTCGACACATCCGCATACAGCAGTTTCCAAAGAGGCGATCCGCGCGTCGCTGAGCGCTTGGATCGAGCGCACTGGGTCGGCGTTCCCACAATTGTTCTGGGAGAATTGCAGGCTGGCTTCCTTTTGGGCGAGCGCATCGAGAGGAACGTTGCGCAACTCGAAGAGTTCCTCGCTCATCCAGCGGTGGAGGTTCTGGTGGCCGACGTCGATGTCGCACACATCTATGGAGAGGTATTTGCCGATCTACGAGGGCGAGGACGTCCGTTGCCAACGAACGATCTCTGGATCGCGGCGACAGCCGTTCAAGCTGGCGCAACCGTGCTCACCTTTGACGACCATTTTCGAACCATCAGCCGCGTCAGCTCAATCGTGCTTCAGCCCAGTGACAGTTTGCCGTGAGTGTCGGTTCCCCCAAACCAACAAACGGCTGATCGCCCCACTCAGCCTGCCGTTACAATTCCAGCAATCATCACCCCCAAAGGAGCGAGGCCATCATGGAACTCGAAGGCAAGAGAATCATCGTCACCGGATCGGCGCGCGGCATGGGCGCGGCGACCGTTCGAGCCTATGTCAAAGCGGGCGCGAACGTCGTCGGCATGGATGTGCTCGATGAGCAGGGCGCCGCGGTATCCGCCGAGGCGAGTGCGCAGGGGCCCGGCACGGCGGGCTACCTGCACGTTGACGTATCGGAGCAGGCGAGCGTCGAGCAGGCCTTTGCCGAAGCGGTGGCGCAATTGGGCGGGCTCGACGCGTTGGCCCATCCGGCGGCCATTCACCGTTCCTCGGATGCCGGCGAGGTAAGCGTTGAGGATTGGGATCTCATGTTCGCCATCAACGTGCGCGGCACCATGCTCACCAACCAGGTTGCGCGCCGCCACATGAAGGCTTCGGGGGGCGGCTCCATCATCAATTTCGGCTCGATTTCCGGTCAGCGCCCGGAGCCGACGGCTGCCGCCTACTCCACCGCCAAGGGTGCGGTCCACTCTTGGACCCGCACTGCGGCCGGCACCTGGGGTGCGGACAACATTCGGGTCAACGCCATTTTGCCGGCCATGGCCACCCCGATGTACTACGAGGCGCTGAGCAAGGCCAGCGACGAGCAACGCGAGGCCAGCAACCGGCTCAATCTGAGCACCATCTTCATGGGTGGCAAGTACGGCGACCCCGACAAGGACTTGGGCCCGGTGATGGTGTTCCTCGCCTCGAACGCCTCCTGGTTCATCACCGGCCAGTTGATCGCCGTGGACGGCGGCCAGACCAGCGTGCGCTAGTCTGCGCTCAAGACGTCCTCGTCGCGTAGCAGGACGCCTGTGGCGGTGAGCGCCGCGACTTCGGAGGACGAACGGCCCAGCCAGTCGGCTAGGATTGCTTCGTTGTGCTCACCGCGATGGGGTGCCGGGCCGCGCACGCCGTGCTCGGCATTGGAGAAGCGCCACGGGGCCTGCACCACGGGGCGTTGTCCGCCGGCCCGGTCGTCCATGGAGTGGATCAGGCCATGGGCGGCGAGGGTCGGTTGCTCGGCGAGGTCGGCGGGTTCCCGAACCCGGCCCCAAGCGATGTTCATTCGCGCCATGGCGGCTTCGACCGCATCCCAACTTTCCAGAGTGGCGAAGAAGGCCTGCATGCACTCCCGGCGCAGGCGTATTTTCTCCGGCAGAGGCATCGTCTTGTGTGTGGGGTCGGTGAGGCCGAATTCGCCGGCGAGCATCCGCCACAGGTGGCGGAAATCGGCGGAGACCAGAACCCAGCCCGCACCGCTTTCCCAGGTTTCGCTGGGCAGCGGACCGGTTGTCTCGGAGTCCTCTAAGTCGTATTGAAGCTGGTCGTCGGTGGCGACGGTGGCATCGATCATGGCAATGTCGATGTGCTGGCCGACCCCGGTTTGCTGCCGCTGGATGATGGCGGCGAGCAGCCCGACCAGGCCGTGCAGGGAGGCGTTGGTGTCCGCCACCGACAGCGGCAGGTCGCGGTAGGGAATGCGGCCGCGGCGGGCTTGGCGGGCCAGGAGCCCGGCTTCCGCATGAATGATGGGGGCGTAGGCCGGCCGGTGCGATTCCGGGCCGCCCTGTCCGAAGCCGGATATGGAGAGCATGACCAGCCGCGGATTGACAGCCTGCAGCGCCTCGTAGCCAAGACCTAGGCGCGGCATCACGTCGGCACGGAAATTCTCGATCAAAATGTCGGCTTGGGCCGCCAAGTCGAGGGCCAATTGCCGCCCGCCATCGGACCGCAGATCGATGCAGATGTTGCGCTTGCCGGCGTTTTGCTGGTGGTAGTAGCCGGGAAGGTTGCCGATCACACGGCCCCAGAGCCGGGTGATGTCCCCATCTGGGGGCTCGACCTTCACCACGTCAGCGCCGAGGTCGCACAGCAGGCGGCCGGCAAAGGGGCCGGCCAGCACTCGGGAGAAGTCCAGTACTTTTAGATGGGCGAGGGGATAGTCCTTCGCTGTTTGGGAATCCGTCAAATGAGCCTCCTTTTGGCCTATGCGAGAGTTACCCCTCGCGCTCCCCGACCGAGAATTTCCTCTGAAAACTGCGCAAGCAACGCCGTGGAGGCTTCCGCGAGCACACTAGGTTAGCATGGTTGCCAAATCCTGCCCGCGCCGCCATCCGCTTGAAGGCTTCTTGATATGGGGGCGTTGGGCTAAGCTTGGAATCCCGGACCGCAGAAGGCATCAATCAGTGATCCGAACATTCGATGAGGGCTGGAGAGCCCTCGGTTCGCCCCAGCGCGCCGTCCCGCATCCCATCGACCAGAGCCGCTAGCTTGACTGCCCTTCTCGGCGCGGCCGTGGGCCGTTTTGGCGGTGCCCTGCGGGACCTTGCGCCCATCATCGCGGTGATCGTCTTTTTCCAGGTCGTCGTTCTGCAACAACCCTTCCCGGATCTCGGCCGGGTTCTGGTTGGGCTGGTGTGCGTCGTGGCGGGTCTCGCGATGTTCATTCAAGGCTTGGAACTGGGGCTGTTTCCGCTTGGCGAGGCGATGGCGAGGGCTTTCGCACGCAAAGGCAGCCTAGTGGCGTTGTTTGCGTTCGCCTTTGGTTTGGGCTTCGGCACCACCGTGGCGGAACCGGCCTTGATTGCCATCGCCGCCGAAGCCGCCAGCGTCGCCGCCGAGGCCGGGGCCATTGCCGCCGACGAGGCCGCCCGGCAGGCCTACGCCTTCAATCTGCGCATGGTGGTGGCGGTGTCCGTGGGTACGGCGATCGTGTTGGGGGTGCTGCGCATCATCAAGGGTTGGCCCCTCCATCGATTCATCATCAGCGGCTACGTCCTAGTCACCATCATGACCGCCTTTGCGCCGGTGGAGATCATAGGCGTCGCCTATGACTCGGGCGGCGTCACCACCAGCACGATCACCGTTCCCTTGGTCACCGCCCTTGGTGTGGGCTTGGCGCAGTCCATCCGCGGCCGCAATCCCATGGTGGACGGCTTTGGCCTGATCGCCTTCGCCAGCCTCACGCCGATCATCTTCGTGCTCGTTTACGGCATGCTCGCCTGATGTGGGACTTCCTGGCAACGTTGGCGGATTCGCTGTGGTCAACGCTCTTTGACGTCGCACCCATACTGGCGATCCTCGTTGTCTTCCAGACAGCGGTTCTGCGCCGCAAGCTGCCGGATTTGCGCCGCATTGTGGCGGGGTTTGCGCTGGTGCTGGCTGGCCTTGCGCTGTTCCTGATCGGGCTGCAGGAGGCCTTGTTCCCGATCGGCGAGACCATGGTGCGGCAACTCACCGCCCCGGAGATGATCGGCCTTGAGCGCCTTGCGGATGGCGTGGATTGGACGGATTACCTTCTGGTGTATGCCTTTGCGGCCAGCATCGGCTTCTCCACCACGATTGCGGAGCCGTCGTTGATCGCGGTGGCCTTGAAGGCGGAAGCAGTTTCCGGGGGCGCGGTGCGCGCTTGGGGCCTGCGCATTGCGGTGGCTTCGGGGGCTGCGGTCGGCGTCTCGCTCGGCTGCTTTCGGATCGTCACGGGCACGCCGCTGCCTTGGTACATCATCGCCGCCTATGCCGTGGTTATCGCGCAGACCTTTGTTTCGAGCCGCAGCATCATCCCCTTGGCCTATGACAGCGGCGGGGTCACCACCTCCACCGTCACCGTGCCGGTGGTGGCGGCGCTGGGGCTTGGGCTGGCCGCGACGGTACCGGGGCGCAGCCCACTGATCGACGGATTTGGCTTGATCGCCTTCACCGCCGTCTTTCCGATCATGTCGGTATTGGGCTACGCTATGGTCTCATCCCACATCGGTCGTCGGCGCGCGGGTTCAATCGGCACTGACGGGGAGTCAAAAACATGAAACTGAAACTTATTGCCGCCCTCGCTGGAGAGGATAAGACGGATGCGCTGGTTGCTGCGGCCCGCGGAGCGGGCGCCACGGGCGTCACGATCATTGGCAGCGGCCGCGGCGAAGGGCTGGAGCCGGCGAAGACCTTTTTGGGGCTGGACTTCGACGCGCACTGCGACCTGCTTCTGTTTCTGGTCGTGGAAACCAGGGCACGGGAGATTCTGGAACGCCTCTGCCAGGCGGGCCGGTTTGATGAGGAGCCCGGGGCGGGCATCGCCTTTCAACTCAACATCGAGGATGCCGTCGGCCTCGGCACCCAGATGCACACCATTCTTGAGGAAGCGCAGGAGGCTCTATGAGCGGTGACGTGCCAATGCGGGTAGCGGATCTCATGTCGGCGGACGTGCACAGCGTGGATGGGCTTGCCACCGTCGAGGAAGCCATGGCGCTCATGCGCCGCCACACGATCAGTTCGCTGGTGGTCAACCGCCGCGACAGCGATGATGAATTTGGCCTGCTGGTCGTCTCGGACATCGCTGCCCAAGTGATTGCGGCTAACCGGGCGCCGGAGCGGATGCATGTCTATGAAGTCATGTCCAAGCCGGTGCTCACCCTGCCCTCCGACATGCAGGCGCGCTACGCCACTAGGCTGCTGGTTCGCCTTGGCCTGTCCCGGGCCATCGTGGTCGATCACGATCGCAACTTGCTCGGCATGGCCACCCTGCGCGACCTGGTGCTGGCCGGTGACGGCTAGGCTTAGGGTTCGATTGGCTGATTGCGAACCGGAGGGAAGCCTCAAGTCAAACAACCTGCACCAGCGCCTTTCCTGATGAAGGGATTGCGGAGACTGATCGCTGCGGCTGCGTTTGCGGCCTTGCCCGCCGAAGCCGGCGCCGCTGCCACGATCGACGCTTGGGAGCTGATTTCCCCTGCCCACTTCGACTGGCGGGAACGGCCCCATCGCCGTGCCATCGCGGAGGATCTTCTGGTGCGGCTGAATCTGCTGGCCGACGTCATCCCCCCGCTGTCGCCCCAGCAGGAAGCCCAAGTGGCCAACGAGATGGCGGAACTGCAGCGCATGGATCCCGACGCCGACACCCGGCGGCGCAGCCGCCTGTACATGTCGCGGCGCTACCAGCACTTCCGCTTGCTCGAACTGTTGGAGGACACTCGGCGCAACCTTGAGTGCGTCATCGCCGCCGCCCGGGTCAGCGAGGAGATGCGCTGCTGGAGCCTCGCCAGCGTCAACTTCGGGGACGAGGCGAAGCTCGACCTGGCCCTGTCCATGCTGCGCAGCGCCCGGCTGATCCCCAAGGACGGCGCCATGCCGGTGAAAGCCCAAGACCCTTCCGTTTGGTATGGCGAGTACGGCCGCGGCATCCTCAAGCACATCCTCACGCCTTATTTGGCGGAACAGGCGGTCAAGAACGGACGGCTTGAATCCGACCGTCGTTAGGTGTAAACCCAACCCATGGGATCGCTTTCCAAATCACACCGAGCCGCGTTGACATGGGCGTGCGTCCTTTGCGCCGGATTCCTCAGCGTCATGGCGTCGGCTCGGGAGACGGTGCTGCTCAATACATCCCCCGCCCGCGATTGCTACCGGGCTGCGGCTGACCGTGGCTCGTCCATGGACATTGAAACCTGCACCCTGGCCATTGAGCACCAGATGCTGGTGCCGGAGGACTTGGCGGCAACCTACTCCAACCGGGGCATCCTGTACGTGCGCAGCGGCGACTTGGCGGCTGGCTTGAAGGACCATGACCGGGCGGTGGCCTTGGCGCCCGAGTTGGCCAGTGTGTACATCAACCGCTCCAACGCCTTCGTTGCGGCCAAGCGCTACCGCGATGCCATGGCGGATCTGGAGCAAGCCATCGCCCACGCCGGCGAGCACCTGCCCATCGCCTACTACAATCGGGCGCTGATGTTCAATCGCCTTGGCGACCGCGAGGCGGCCCGTGCCGATGCCGAACGGGCTGCGGAATTGGCCCCGGAGACGGTTGCCTATCGGGAGTTCATCGAAGCCCTTACCCAATGAACGGCAACTTCGCCGCCGATCTGCAAGCCGTCTTCGCGACCCATGGGAGTCGGCCGGCCCTGCGCATGGTCCAGGGGGCATTGTGGACCTACTCCGATTTGGCCGAGCGAACCGTGCGCTTGGCCACGGTGCTTGTTGAGGCTGGCGTCGGGCCGGGCGAGCGGGTCTTGGCCCAAGTGGGCAAGTCGCCCGAGGCGGTGGCCCTCTACCTCGCAACGCTCCAGGTCGGCGGCGTCTATGTGCCGCTCAACTCGGCCTATACCGCAGCCGAGGTGACGTACTTTCTCGCCGATGCGGAACCGAAGGTGTTCGTGCGGGATCCGGCCAGCCCAGTCTTGAAGGGTGAGGGTGCCGGCCTGGTTGAGCTGACCTTGGGCGAAGGAGACGGAAGCCTCGTGCAGGCCATGGACGCCGCCCGGCCCCGCTTTGAAGTCGCCGAGCGCAAGGGCGATGACTTGGCCGCCTTGGTTTACACCTCCGGCACCACGGGCCGCTCCAAGGGTGCGATGCTGACCCACCACAACATCCGCTCCAATGCCGAGGCGCTGCGCCAGTGTTGGGGCTGGCGGGACGACGACGTGCTGCTGCACGCCTTGCCGCTGTTCCATGTGCATGGCCTGTTCATCGCCCTGCACTGCGCCCTGCTGGGTGGCACCCCGACCATTTTCCTGCCCCGGTTCGATGTGCGGACGGTCAAGCAATACCTACCCGAATCCACGGTGATGATGGGGGTGCCGACCTTCTACACCCGCCTATTGCAGGATCCGGACTTCAACCGCAGCCACTGCCGGAGGGTGCGGGTGTTCATCAGCGGGTCCGCCCCTTTGACGGAAGCCACCTTTGACGCTTGGCAGGCCCGAACCGGGCATCGCATCCTGGAACGCTACGGCATGTCGGAGACCATCATCAACACCTCCAACCCGCTGCATGGCGAGCGGGTTGCGGGCAGCGTGGGCTTCGCCTTGCCGGGCCTTGAGGTCCGAGTCGCCGGGGAGGCCGGCCAGCCGTTGCCGCCGGGCGAGGTCGGCGGCATTGAGGTGCGCGGCGAGAACGTCTTCAAGGGCTACTGGCGCCAACCGGACAAGACCGCCGAGGAGTTTCGCCCGGACGGCTACTTCATCACTGGCGACTTGGGCGTCATGGACGCCGAACGGCGTCTGTCGATCGTCGGACGGGCGCGGGACCTAGTGATTTCCGGCGGCTACAACGTCTATCCCAAGGAAGTGGAAGCGCTCATCGACGAACTCGATGAGGTGGATGAATCCGCCGTCATCGGCGTGCCCCACCCGGACTTCGGCGAGGGCGTGGTGGCCGTGGTGGTGCCATCAGGCGACCCGGTCTCCACCGAGCAGGTGATCGCCTCCCTGAAGGACCGCCTAGCCCGCTTCAAGCAGCCCAAGCAAGTGGTCAACGTCGAAGCGCTGCCCCGCAACAGCATGGGCAAAGTGCAGAAGAACCGACTGCGGGAGGAGTTTGCGGGGCTGTTTCCGCAGTTTCGTGATTGACCCGAGTTAGCCATGTGAAGGGAAATGGTCCTGAACCGCTACAGTTGACTTGATCGGGTCGTACCTTGCGGATAAGATTCGGACTATGTCAAATGTCCAAATAGAATCCGTTCGGCATCCATTCGACGATCCGCAGATCGCGTCGAAGGCGATAACCGCCTTGATTCGCGCCGACGCGATGGGTCTGCTGCCTGACAAGATTACCTGCCTCGACGATTCCGCCATCCGTTGCTTGGGCACAGGGCTGGAGCGCGCGGACATCTGTCGCCGTTTCCTGCCAGAGCTTCGGCGCGGGGCGGGCGCGGATCCAGCACACCTCTCCGGTGTGCTGCAGGAGGTGCAAGACGCGCTCGGCGAGTCCCCGGTGCCAACAACCGAGTGGCCGGCACTGCATGAGGTTCTAGGGGCGGAATTGCTGGCGAGTCTGGTCGGGATATCCGCATCGAGTGTGCAGCGGTATCTCGCCGGTGTCCGCGCCACGCCGGATGCGGTTGCCATCCGCCTTCACTTCCTTGCCTTGGTCGTCGCGGACCTCGCGGGCGCATACAATGACATTGGCGTTCGGCGCTGGTTTGGGCGTCCTCGAAAACGGCTAGGCGGAAGCTCACCGGCTCAGCTTCTCATCGGCTCTTGGTGGCCAGACGACGACCGGCCGAACCAGGTGCGCGAGCTTGCCGCCAGCCTTGCAATCTCGCCAGCGACATGATCGCTTATCGACACACAGATCCCCGATTCGCCTTCCTGCGCGAACATATTCCTCAAACGGCAGGGCGTTGGAACGTTCAGAACGAAGTGACTCACTACCTTTGCGACACGCCGGACGGTGCTTGGGCGGAGTTCCTCCGGCACGAGGAAATCTCCGATGCGGAAGACCTCCTCACCATTCGGCGCGACCTATGGGCTGTCGAGATCGGCGATGAACCCGGTGCTCTGCCGGAACTGCCGCCGCAAACGCTTGCGGGCGGACCCGCCACCTGGCCCGATTGCCAACGCGAAGCGGGGCGTTTGCGAAACCAAGGCGAGGCTGGGATCACCGCACCGTCGGCCGCGCTAAACCCTGGGGCAGCACACGGTTGGCGAGTGGAGGGAGGGCTTCGGCAAGGCCCTCCGAGGGATGGCAAGGTCTTCGCACTGTTCGGGCCCAGGCCGGATCTCGTCGGCTGGGTCGCTGCCGCTTCCGGCCATCCAAGCGAGAGTCTTCTGCTCCATGTGCGCCACTACTAGGTGAATCCATCCCAAGGCGAATCCACGAAGCCTCATAGGCTATTTTTTGTGGAAAGTTAGCGCAAACTGCCCTATAAGCACACTGAACAGTGGCTTTTGGCTAGATCGGTGATGGCCCAGAGTGGCTTAGGTGGCATGGGCGGTGCCCATCAGGAGGAAGGCGGAATGCAAGGCGATGCAAAAGCCCAATCCAGCGCGCTTGTGACGTTCAAAGCATGCAATGTGCGGTCTTATCGAGAGCCCGTGACGCTATCGCTACAGGCGACGCGGGTGGCGAATGCGGAGGTTGTGCGCGATTTGCGCACAGCTTCGGCTGCCCCTGAACGTCTTCTACCAGCTGCTGGCGTGTTTGGCGCCAATGCGTCCGGCAAGTCCAACGTATTGAGGGCGATGGCGGACATGCGCGCTACGGTGCTGAACTCATTTGTCAACCGCGCTCAAGGCGCGAGTTCCCGTCGTCGGCCCTTTCTGCTGGATGCTGAGGCATCCGAAAGCCCGTCGGAGTTCGTGGTCGAGTTGATCTTGAACGGCGTGTGGTGGCAATACGGCTTCGAAGTCGATGGCCAGAAGGTGGTTCGCGAGTTCGCTTACCACTATCCCCGGGCTCGTCAGGCACTGGTCTTCGAGCGGGACGCGGATGAGGTGTCATTTGGTGCCGCCTTCCGTTCCGCGGGCCGGAGCCTCCTCCCTCTCTTGAGGGACAACGCCCTGCTGCTCTCCATCTGTGGAGCGGCGGACAACCCACAAATTGGACCGCTGTTTGACTGGTGGCTGAACAATTTGCGGTTGGCAGCCAGCTACAATCGCACAGGGCGAGCTGCATTTACCGCCAGTCTTGGCAAGAAAGCGACATCTCGGAGCCGCGTCTTGGATCTGCTGCGTGCCGCTGACCTAGGGCTAGCCGACATGAAGGTCGTCAAACCGGACGCCGAGACCCTTGATCGCTTGAGACGGGTGGCGAAGAGCCTCCAGGGAGACGAGGAGGAAGGGGATGAGTTTATCATCGAGGATCTGGTTCAGCTCATTCACCGTGGCGCGGAGGGCGATGTTCTGTTCGAACTGGAAGACGAGTCGATGGGCACCCAGGTTTGGGTTGGTTTGGTTGGCCCCGTCCTCAACGCCCTCGATACGGGCTGCGCTCTGCTCGTGGACGAACTCGACGCCAGCCTGCACCCGCACTTGGTCACCAATCTGATAGACCTTTTCCAGAGTCAGTTGACCAACCCCCACTGTGCGCAGTTGATCTTCAACGCCCACGACGTGAATGTTCTTGATAGCCGACATCGATATCGTCTCGGCCGTGACCAACTCTGGTTTACCGAGCGAGGTTCGGGTGGTGCGACCCACCTTTATTCTTTGGCCGAATTCAAAGCCCGGCGGGATGAGCCCATTGGTCGGCACTATCTCAATGGCCGCTACGGCGGCGTTCCGGAACTCAATCCGGTCGACTTTGACTTAGCCGCTTTGGACTAGGAAGCACAAGCGTAGGCGAACCCGGTCTGCCTTGGAGGCTTGTTTTCAGTCGAGGGCGCCATGGGTTGGGTGCTGGAGCTACTGCTCCAACTCCCCGATAGTGCGGCACACGCTCTTTTGTGGCTGAGTGACATTGAAGGGAATTGCGAGAAGCATGCGTTTTTTGTCGAAGAAGCGGTAACGCAGGGTCGACTCGAAGTTCGCATTGCGGGGATAGACCAAAGCGACCGCCTTGCACCCATAGCGCTTCGCGTAGGCATAAAGCTGATACACGTCACTCTGGGCAATGCCGTGCTTCGGGTATGCGGTGGCCTCGACCTCCTTCCAGTTGGCGTGAACCTCCTTCCATTTGGCGTCGAGGATGAAAGGAGTACTTTGGCGTTCCCGAAGTGCTATGTCCGGCTCAGTTGAAAACACTGGCGTGTTGTCAGTGTTGTCAGTGGTTGCCATAGGTTCGCGTAATCCCCGTGGAACAACCTTGTAGCGTTGTTGGTGACGGCGGAAGCTGGCGACTAGGAAGTCCTCGAACACCTCCTCCATGGGGAAGAGCAGGGACAGGTTGGTGTGGCTGCCGGAAAACGTTGTGAGGCCGTGCTGGAACAGAATCAAGTACACCCATTGCATGACCGCTTGGTAATGGGTCATGGAACGGTCGATGTGGTGGCGTCGCCAGTCGGCGGGCGGATTTCGCGATAGTGGAACATCTGCTAGCGCGATCAACGACTGCCGTAGCAGTTGGCGATTGGTGTGTTCCTGAATGTGTGGGTCTAGCGCCCGGAGCGCCGCATGGATCAGGCGGTTGGCTGGCCGGTCCACGCTCAGTTCGTCGTGGGATGTGTAGAAGCGACTCCGGTTTGAAGCATTCTCGCGCAGGTGGTCGTTGAACAGCAGTCGTCCGCGCAGGTAGGGCAGGTTCTCTTCGACATCGATGTAGTGGCGCGCCAGCCCGCCTCGGATGAGGCCGGTCAGGAGGTTGAGGAATTGCCGGACGAACACCTCCAGCAAAGGGAAGCGGAACAGTGCGCGTATATCGCTGTCTGGAAGCTGTCTGGGTTGTTTGCGAAGGCCTCGCCAAGTACGCAGCATCTCCAGGAAGTGTTTTCGGGTTTGTTCGTTCCGTTCGCTGACTTCTTGGGCGAGGTGAATTTTGGGCAGGATCTCAACAACGGTACCCTTGCTGGTGGTCACCACCCCCACGAATTTGCTGGCTGCAAGAGTGCCCTTGGACTGCCACTTGAAGACATCGGCTGCAAACTTCGCGAGTTCGTCAAGCTCCTCAGCATCTAGTTTTTCGCCATTCGGCCCCTTGGCATCGAGCAGACCTTGGTGTTCGCGGACGGTTACAAACTTCGGCATCATCCGTCGTTGGTGCCCCCATTCTTTGGTTCGTAGATGCGTCGGTACTGTTCGTGCAATTTCCACTTTTCGTCACCTTCCGAAAGGCGGCTATACACTTTCATATTTTCATTAACGAGCTCCTTGAGGTCGCCTTTGAGAAAGGACTTATCGGGCTTTTCATCGACTTGGACGAAGGCGTTGTTGCCGAGTACAGCCCTGATCTTCGCCCAGTCGCCGAAAAAATACTCCTGTAGGAGAGGAAATACCTTGTTCTGGAAGACCTGTACCAGCTGGTCGAATTTCTCGATGAAAAAGTACGTATGTCCAATCTGGTGTTCGCGGTCCAGAAGCAAGGCTATCCGTTCGTTCATGGCCTTCAGGAGCTTTTGGCAATCGACGCCTTCGATGTCAGTTTTGACCAATTTGTGCTCTGGGTCAGGCATGCATTCGCGAAACGTGAATCGCCGCCGCAGGGCGGTGTCCAGAAGCTGGATGGAACGGTCGGCCGTGTTCATGGTGCCGATGAGATAGAGGTTGCTCGGAACGGCGAAAGGCTCTTGGGAGTATGGGAGCGTCACGAAAGTCTCGTCGGATTCGCCACGGCGGCGTGAATCTTCGATCAGCGTAATGAGCTCGCCGAAAATCTTGGCGATGTTGCCGCGATTGATCTCATCGATGATGAGGACGAACCGTTCGCTTGATCGGTCGCGGGCTCTTTCCGCTATGCACTTGAAAATCCCGTCTCGGCGTTTATAGCGGAGATCTGCTTTGTCGGGGTCAAGATCAGGTCGGATACCTTCGACAAAGTCCTCGTAGGCGAAGTTTTGGTGAAAGGTGACGAATTCAATCCGGCCCTTCTCACGGAGGCGTTGATAGACGTCCTTGATATCCTCGTGATTATTGGGCACTTGCTCTCCACAAAGGCGGACGGCTTCCTTGGTAGTGGAATAGGTTTTTCCTGTGCCGGGTGGCCCGTAAAGGAGGAGGTTCTTCGGCTCGTCGTCTGTCATTCCCTTTCCGGCCGGTGCCTTGTGTGGCATAGCGCCCTTCGCCTCCGCGGATACAGCGATCCATAGGAATGCCCGTACGTCGAGTGAGTCCCGTGGATGCCACAACCAGTTGTCACGCATCACGCGGAAGAGCTCAGAGAGTACTTCAGCAAAACGGCGATAGTCCGAGGCCAGATTTCTGTTCTCTTCGAAAAACGACTCTCCCGTTAGCCGTTCTCCAACTTCGTTGAACTTCTCTTTCGCCACTGGCGCTACGTCACCGGGGCGCACCATGGAGAGCGCAGAACTCACGACGGTGAGACACCCAGCATACGAGAGTTTTATGGTCTTTCGATCGTGCAAGTCTTTGAGGGCATCAAACGCCCCTGATAGAGCCTCTTCGGTAGCTTGACGGGACCGGATCAAGCTCCCGATGATCGCGCCTATCTGAGGATATTCAGAGGCCTGATTTGCCCAGCGATGTGCCACGATGTGGGGACTGAGAATCTCCATGACTCTCTCCCCGAGAGTCTGAGCATCTTCATTTGATGCATCAACGAGTTGCCGAACTTGTTTGGAGGCTTCGCGCGTCCGTGCCAGCATTTTCTGAATCGGCCCAGTTCCCGGACTATCAAAGGTCTTGAAATCTGGGCAGACAGCTTCGAACCGATGCTTCAATTCGTCTAGAGCCCTACTGTCGATGCGACCACCCGGTTCGATTGGATCTGCATCCTTGGCTGCTCCGGGAGGATTGCGGTCGAGGAACTGACCATATCGTTTTAGTTGGTAGATCGAGTTCTTAATCCGCCCTTTGGGATTCTCGGTCTCTGGGAACAACACCCGGAATTCCTGACCATCCCCGCGCGCGTCGTCAAGCATCTTGTTTAGCGAGTCAAGCAGGGACTTGAATTCGTCCTCTCGCCAAGCCGTACCCAAGTCGGAGAACGGCGTTCCAAGCTCATGCAATTTCCGTTCGATCGTCTCAATGGCGTAAACAGGGTTGTTTTGCGCGTGTTTCGACTTCGCCCCCCTACTCTCAAGCCAGCGCTTAAACGCGTCCTTGTTCTCCACCGCTTTGTATCCTCCAGCCCAAACAGAAAGAGTTTTTAAATCAATAAGTTGATGAGTTGCTCGAGGCGCCCAGTCCATTCATCGCCCAGTCCACCCGTTCCTCAAGACTCGGAGCGAAGAGTTCCAATGCCTCGATGGCTCTGAGACGTTCGCCGAGGCCGTTGCCGTTGGCGATTTGGATGCCCAGGCCGGGGCGGGCGTTCATTTCCAAGAGCAGTGGGCCTTTATCGGCGTCGAGGACGATGTCGCAGCCGAGGTAGCCGAGGCCGGTCACGTCGTGGCAGCGGGCGGCCAAGGTCAGCAGGTCGCGCCAGTTGGGGATGGTGATGCCTTGCAGCGGCTCGCCGGTGTCGGGGTGTTCCGTCAGGGGCCGGTTGCGCTGCACGGCGCCAATGCTCTCGCCGGTCTGGAGGTCGAGGCCGACGCCGATGGCGCCTTGGTGCAGGTTGGCCTTGCCGTCGGAGGCGTGGGTGCCGAGGCGCAGCATGGCCATGACCGGAAAGCCCTTGAAGACGATGACCCGGATGTCCGGCACTCCGTCAATGCTGAGGTTGCTGAACATGGGGTGGGCGTGGACCAGGGATTCGATGATGGCGTCGTCCGACCGACCGCCGAGCGAGTACAGGCCGCTGATGATGTTGGTGAGCAGGTGCTTGACGTGGTTCAGGTCGACCCGCTCGCCGCTGCTCTTGACGAAGGCGTCTCGATCCCGGTTGGCGATGACCAGGATGCCCTTGCCGCCGCTGCCGTGGGCCGGCTTGATGACGAATTCATCCAGCCGGCCCAGATCCGGTTCAATCGCCTCGATCTGATGCTGCCGGGACACCTCGTGGATCAGGGCTGGCATGGGAATGCCGGCCCGCTCAGCCAGCCGCTTGGTGCGCAGCTTGTTGTCCACCAGCGGATAGGCTTGGCGGGGATTGTAGCGGCCAACGAAGTGCAGGTTGCGCTGGTTCATGCCCATGACGCCTTGGCGACGCAGGGCCTGAGGGCTGATGAGCCAGTTCATGGGGAGTGCTTCAGGAACGGCGTGAAGCGATGCAGTTCCAGCAGCCGGTAGCCCGTGTAGCGTCCGAGCAGCAGTATGGCGGCGAGCACGCACAGGTGCAGTTCGGGAAAGTTGAAGGCTAGGTGGCGAACTGCGGCCAAGTTCATCACCGAGTAGGCGAGCACGGCGACCAGCAGGCTGCCCGCGCCCTGGATCAGCGCCTCAAGCGGGCCTTCCTCCTCCCAAAGAATGGACATGCGCTCCACCGTCCAAGCCAGAATGACCATCGGGAAGAAGGTAATTGCCAGCCCGCTGATCAGCCCCAGCCGGTAGCTGACCACGGCCAGCACCGTGACCAAGGCGATCACCAGCACCACGATGGTGGCGATGCGCGCCACCAGCAGCAGGTTGAGAGCCGAGAGATAGAAGCGCAGCAGCAATCCGGCGCCGACCACGAGCACTAGACCGATTAGCCCCGCGAGCAGCTCAGTCTGCAGAAAAGCCAATGCGATCAGCACCGGCATGAAGGTGCCGGAGGTGGGCACCCCGACAAACAAGCGCATGAAAACCACCACCAATGCGCCCACTGGCAAGGTCATGATGAGCTTGAACATGCCCTGCTCGGCTATTGGAAGGCTCTGCAGCGACAGGTCGAAGGGGTTGTAGCGCTCCCGGGCCAGCCCTAAAGCGGAGTGGGTTTGGCTGACCATGGAGAAGGTGACCCGGCTGCGGCTGCCGCCGATCACCTCGAGGACGGCGGGGTTGCCTGTCTGCCAGACGAGGATGTTGGCGGTGTCTTCAATCAGCCCACGCCGGGGATCGAACAGCAGCCAGCCGTCGTTGTCCCAGACCTGCAGGTAGTCACGCAGCCGCTGGCGGCGCCGGCCGTCCCTCAGGCGCAGCGCCTTCACGGTGCGGGCGCTGACGTTGGCCTGGCTCAGCAGCGCGCCGGTGAGGCGAACGGCGGAGTAGCGCTGCAGGAGCAGGCTCATGTTCTGGTCCTGGGGTTCGGTGTTGATCTCTTGAATCAGTTGCTCGGCCAACGACCTGGCGTTTGCCGACTTTGGCGTAAGCGCGTTGAGAACCTCATTGGCGGCGGTGGCGTATGCCCCGTCAAAGGAGACGGCGCGGCGGCGATTGGGCTCATCCTCAGTGACTCGCCGCCCGGTGTCCTGAACCAAGTCGAGCTTGTAGAAGAGCGTCTGGCTGCCTTCAACGGTGCGCTTTGTCCAATGGGCGCGGCGCTGCGGGCCGGCCCGGTCGATGGCGAAGCCGAAGCCGGGGGAGGCCCCGGTTTCGCTCAAGAACTCGAAACCGTTTTGGTCCGGGGGCAGGGTCAGCAGCGCTTCGGCGGCGCCGCCGTCGGCGGTGAAGCCGATGCGCGCCTCGACCTGCCAGACGGTCCGCTCCTGGCCGGGCAGCGGCGGCATGCCGGTGTCCAGGTATCGGTAGGTGGCGATGCCAAGGCCAGTTAGGAACAACAACGCCACAGCCAGGATGTATGGCCATCGCTGCATCCGAATGCAGGCTCCTAGGAGCCCGGAACGGGCAGCGGCACCAGGAATTCTTGGCCAACGTCAACCAGCATGAGATCGGCGAGGAACTCCCGGCCTAGGATCACCGGATGTCTCAGGTGCGACCGGTCGGTCAGGTTGAACTCGAAGTTGCCCAGCACGTTGCCGAGGCGCACGCGCAGGTAAACCATCGGTCGCCGGCTGCCCTCGGGGTCGGATTGTTGGATGACCCGCACATGGCGCTGCACTTCGCGCTCCAACGTGTTGACTTCGCCGCCGTCGGTGCGGACGTCGAAACGCACCCAGTCTTCGCCGTCGCGCTCGAAGTACACTAGGTTTTCGGCGCTCATCGAATTGGAGTTGGCACCGGTGTCTATGCGGGCCGTCAGCACTGCGCCTTGGGGTTCGATGCGGATCCGCTCCAACTGGCCGACGGTTATTTTCTCTTCGCTTTCGACTATAGTGGGGACGAGGGGCGCTTCGCAAGCCTCGGGTGCTTGGACAATGACCGGCTCGGGCGCTTCGCAGATCGGCGTCGGCACATGGATGGGTTGGGCCATCTCATGCTCGATGGCCTCCAAGCGGAGACTGAAGTTGGCATCCCGGTCCTTGACCGCGTTAGCCAACTGGGCAACGGCTTGCGAAGCGGCGGCGACCTCGTTGCGCACGCCGTGCATTTCGCTGCGCAAGTCCTCATAGGGCGCCGGTCGCTCCTCCACGGCAACGCAGCCGCTAAGCAGCGACAGGGCCGTTGCGGCCAAATAGCCTCTCATTGTTGCCAGTGCTTCCTCGGATCTAAAACGCCCACCGTCCTTTAGTTTACTTGCCAATGAAATTGCCTTAATACTGTTTATGTTAACAGTAAAGAAACCATCATGCGGGCCGTTTTCGTTCGATCACGAACCGGCTAGGCCAAGCGGCGAAAAGAGCAGATAGAGGCCCGTCACGGCTAGGCACAGGCCCAAGGCCGCCCAAGGCGTCCAACGCCAGGGGGTCATGTCCACTGGCGCGGCCCTGCTGGCGGCCGGAGCGGGCGCCGGCGCTGGGCGGAGGCGCCCCCCGGCCCACATGATCGCCATTTCAATGGCGAAGAGAATGGCGTAGAGATGAATGAAGTGAATGCCGGTGTCCCAGACGAATGTCGCCAGCGGATAGGCGATCAGGTGGAAGACCATCGCCGCAATGGCGGCTGAGGCCGGTGCCCTAGGCAGGCACAGGGCGGCAGTCATGATGGCGATGATGGGAATGTTGTAGAAGCCGGTGAATTTGCGCACCACCTGCCAAAGCCCCTCGTCGGCGAAGTGCAGCAGTGGCGCGATCGACAGCGCCGCCACCGCAGCGGCGAAGCCTATCCAACGGGCTAGGCGGATCATCTGCGCATCGCTTAAGGGTCTTCTCCTGGCTTCCCAAAGCGGTCCGACCACATCGACGCACAGCAGGGTGGCGGCGCTGTTCAGCAGGGAGTTGAACGAGCTGAACACCGCGCCGAGCAGAACGGCGAGGAAGAAGCCGCCCATGGCAGCGGGCAGCACGTCGGCCGCGAGGCGGGGGTAGGCTTGGTCCATGCTGTCTAGGCGATCACCGTAGAGGTGGAAGGCGATGACCCCGGGAATCATCATGAACAACGGAATCAACAACTTGAACAGGCCGCTCAACAGCACCCCCTTCTGGCCTTCGGCCAGGCTTTTGGCGCCGAGGGTGCGCTGGATGACGTATTGGTTGGTGCCCCAATAGAAGAGGTTGGCCAGAATCATGCCCGTGAACAGGGTGGAGAAGGGGGTCGGGTCGGTGGCCGCGCCGACGGCGTTCAGCTTGTGGGTGTCCTGTGTCAGCAACTGCCCAAGCCCGGCGGCGAAGCTGCCCTCCCCGAGTTTGATGAGGCCGAGCACCGGCACCAGAGTTCCAATGATGAGCAGCCCGATGCCGTTCAATGTATCGGAGACGGCCACTGCCTTGAGACCTCCGGCGATGGCGTACAGCCCGCCCACCAGCGCAATGAGGCCGATGGTGATAATCAGCGCGGCGCTAGGGCTGAGGTCCAGCAGTGCCGACAGGTCGAAGAGCTGCAGCACGGCGACCGCTCCGGAATAGAGCACCGCGGGCATGGTGACCAGGCCGTAGCCCAAAATGAACAGGGCCACGGTGAAGCGGCGCACGCGCTCGTCGAAGCGGCGGCCCAGAAACTCAGGCAGCGTGGTGAAGCCGCCGGTCAGGTAGCGGGGCAGAAGCACCATGGCCATCAGGATCATCGCGAAGACGGCCGTCACTTCCCAGGCCATGCTCGACAGATTGAAGGCGAAGGCGGAGCCGTTCAGCCCGATGAGTTGTTCGGCGGACAGATTGGTCAACAGCAGTGAGCCGGCGATGAAGGTGCCGGTCAAGCCGCGCCCCGCCAGAAAGTAGCCCGTTGCTGTTGCGGTCCCGCCCTGGGACTTGCGGTAGGAAATCCAGGCGATGAGCGCCATCACGGCAGCGCAGGAGGCGAGGGTCGCTAGTGCGTGAGTCGGCATTGCTGGAGTCGTCCGGGCGGCGTTTAAGCCAGCCGGTAGCTGGCCAGTTGGTAGAGCATGAAGGTGAAGCCGGCCGCCATGATGCCCCAATTGGCGGTGGCCGCCTGCTCCCGAAAGCGGGCGCTCCTTCGCCACAGGCTGAGCAGCCCAAGCAGCAGGCCCAAGGCGGTGAGCTGGCCGAGTTCGACGCCGACGTTGAATGCGATGATGTTGCCGACCAGGCCTTCTGGCGCGATGTGGGTCTCCTGCAGTTTAGTGGCCAGCCCGAAGCCGTGGAACAGCCCGAAGGTGAACACCGCCAGCGCTGCATTCGGTGCCAGTCCCAGGGCCTTGAAGCCGCCGAGGTTCTCAAACGCCTTGTAGGCCACCGATAGGCCGATC
This sequence comes from uncultured Pseudomonadales bacterium, assembly GCA_964598305.1. GTDB lineage: Bacteria > Pseudomonadota > Gammaproteobacteria > Pseudomonadales > Azotimanducaceae > Azophilus. Next base: position 24,043 of record CAZRBP010000023.1, read on the forward strand.
ACGGCGTCGATCAGATAGGGGTTGGCCTCGATGCCGCCGAGTACACCAGCGAGCAGGGTGAGGCTGTGGCCAACGGCAAACAAAGTCACGTAGGCGGCGACGTCCCGAAGCCGCTGCAGAAAGAACACCACACCAGCCAGGAACAGCAGGTGGTCGTAGCCAGTGACCATGTGCTTGGCGCCGAGGTAGGCGTAGGGCGTGACGGCGAGGCCGACATTGCCTTCGATGAAGCCCTGATCCGCACCGGCGACGCCGTGGGACCAAGCGACGGGAGCGGCGGCGGCCAGGACGACAAGGCCAACGGCCCGCATCAAGTATGAGGTTATGGGTCTGATGGTGTGGTGCGCGTTCGCTGGGTCGATGTCCGGTTATACTCAAGCATAAGGAAAGAGAAGGGAAGCGGGGCGTTTCATGCTGGATGTATTGATCAAAAACGGTCGCGTCATCGATGGCACCGGGGCCCCTGCGGCGACCGGGGATGTGGGCATTCGGGATGGCCGCATCGCGGCAGTCGGAAAGGTCGGCGAGTCAGCGCGGGAGACCCTGGATGCCGACGGCTGCGCCGTGACGCCGGGCTTTGTGGACGTGCACACCCACTACGATGCCCAGGTCTTTTGGGACCCTGCGCTAAGCCCCTCCTGCTTCCACGGCGTGACCACCGTGTTCGGGGGTCACTGTGGTTTCAGCATCGCGCCCTTGAGCCCCGAGGCCGCGCCCTACCTGTTGCGCATGCTGGCCCGGGTCGAAGGCATGCCGGAGGCCTGCCTGGAGGCCGGCGTGGCTTGGAATTGGCGCAGTTTTGGCGACTACCTTGGTCAACTCGACGGCAATTTGGGCCTCAACGCGGGCTTCCTGGCCGGACACTGCGCCCTGCGGCGGGTGGTCATGGGCGAGCGGGCGGTGGGCGAGCGGGCCAGCGCCAGCGACGTTCGGGCCATGCAGGAGTTGCTGTCGGAGAGCCTGAAGGAGGGCGCCATCGGCTTTTCCTCCACCCTGTCCACCACCCATAACGACGCCGACGGCCAGCCGGTGCCCTCGCGCCATGCGTCGTTCGACGAGATTCTGGACTTGGCGCGGGTGGTGGGCCGCCACGAGGGCACCTCCATCGAGTTTCTGCCAGGCGTTGGCCTGTTCAGCGACGAGGTGCGCCAGCTCATGTCGGACATCTCCACCGAGTCCCGGCGGCCAGTGAATTGGAACGTTCTCAATCCGGGGCCGCCGGAACTGATGGACAATCAACTCGGCATCAGCGACATCGCCCGCCGCAATGGCGGCAAGGTGGTCGCGCTGACCATGCCCCAACCGATCGTGCTGCGGCTCAACTTGCACGGCGGCATGGTGTTCGACGCCATGCAGGGCTGGGCGGACCTCTTCAAGCTGACGGTGCCGGAACGCATGGCATGGCTCGCTTCGCCGGCGCACCGCCAGGCGCTGGACTTGAGCGCCCGCTCCGGAGGGCCGTTTCAGTCCATATCGGACTGGCGGCGCTGGCAGGTTCATGCGGTTTTCGATGCGGCCAACAAGGGCTTTGAAGGCCGCACCATCGAGGACATCGCCGCCGAGCAAGGCAAGGCGCCCTTTGACGCCATGCTGGACTTGGCCTTGGCCGAGGGATTGCGCACCTCATTCATCCCGTTGGACTTCGGCGGTGGCACCGACGAGGGCCTTTGGCGGCGGCGCGGTCAGCTTTGGGCCGATGAGCGCACGGTGATTGGCGCGTCTGACGCGGGCGCCCATCTCGACATGATCGACACCTTCACCTACGCCACGGCGCTGCTGCGGCATGGCGTTCGCGAGCAGGGCGTGATCACCCTTGAGGAGGCCGTGCGCCAACTCACCCAAGTGCCGGCCGCGCTCTTCGGCCTGCGCGAACGGGGCGCTTTACGCCCTGGCTGGCACGCGGACATCGTCGTGTTTGATCCTGATGCGGTCGGCCCGGGCGCGGTGGGCATTCGGCAGGACTTGCCGGCCGGCGAACCCCGGGTGTACGCGGAGGCGGAGGGCATCCACCAGGTCTTCGTAAACGGGGTGCGCATCCTCGATCAGGGGCGCCACACCGGCTCGCTGCCCGGTAAGGTGATGCGCTCTGGGATCGACACTCGCACACCGACGCTTAGCTGATTGGCCCCCAGCGCACAAACATCTGCGCAAAGCCCTGATTTTGGTGTGAATCAGGGCTAGGATTCCTGTTTCCATATGCGTTAAACTAGCCTTCCAACGAGTGGCAAGGCGTGTTTTCGCGTCGCATTGCTGCTCTTGGGCTCGCGTTTGCAAGCGTAGCGGGGTGCGCCCCATAGAGGCGGTTGCGGATGCGAGAGAGTGTTGTTGAATGAGCGGTCGTTGGCGTAGCCAGCTCGCTCGTGGAATGCAATGCGACTTAAGCAGATCAAGCTGGCTGGCTTCAAGTCCTTTGTCGATTCGACAACGGTTCGCTTCCCCGGCAATCGTTGCGCCGTGGTCGGCCCCAACGGCTGCGGCAAATCCAACATTATTGACGCCGTGCGCTGGGTCATGGGCGAGTCATCCGCCCGCCAATTGCGTGGCGAGGAACAGGGCGACCTCATTTTCGACGGCGCGGCGAACCGCAAAGCTGCGGGAATCGCCATCGTCGAACTGGTGTTCGACAACTCCGATGGCCGCATCGGCGGCGAGTTTGCCTCCTATGCGGAGATTGCGATTCGCCGCGAGGTCACTCGAGAGGCCGGCTCCCAATACTACCTGAACGGCACCCGCTGCCGGCGGCGCGACATCCAAGACATTTTCCACGGCACCGGGTTTGGGCCGCGCAGCTACTCGATCATCGGGCAGGGCATGATCAGCGACTTGGTCAAGGCTCGCCCGGAGGAGTTGCGCGTCTATCTTGAGGAGGCCGCCGGCATCTCCAAGTACAAGGAGCGGCGCCGGGAGACCGAGAACCGCATCAAGCACACTCAGGAGAATCTCGACCGGGTGCAGGACATTCGCGAGGAGTTGGCTGGGCAGCTAGCCCGGCTGCAGCGTCAAGCCAAGGCGGCGGAACGGTACCGAACACTTAAGGCTGAGGAGCGGCAATTGAGCGCGGAGTTGCGCGCCATCCAGAGCCGCAGTCTTTCGAACCGCTTGGACACCATGGATGGCGACATCAACCGCCGGGATGCCGCGCTTGAGGGCAAGCGGGCCGAACAGCGTCGCATCGAGGCGGAAGTCGAGCAGCTTCGCGCCGATCAGACCAAGGCGGCGGATGCGCTCGCCCAGACGCAGGGGCGTTTCTACAAGCTCGGCTCCGACATCGAACGGGATGAGGAGAGCATCCGCTTCCATCGGGAGCGCCTTGAGCAATTGCGCGCCGAACTCGCCCAGGTGGTGCAGCGTGGCGAGGAGGCGGCCCATCAATTGGGCCTTGACCAGTCGGAAATCGAGACGCTCGACAAGGCCATCGCCGAGTTGGGGCCGGTCGTTGAAGCAGCCGAAGCGGCTGACAGCCAGGCGTTGACGGCCTTGCGGGGCTTGGAGGAAGGCTACAAGCAGTGGGAGGCGGACTGGGATGCGTTCAATCAACGGGCGGCCCGCCACGAGCGCGATGCCGGCATTCAGGCGGCGCGCATCGATCAGTTCAGCCAAGGCATCGAGCGGATCGAGGCCCGCATGGCCCAAGTTGAGGATGAGGGACAGGCGCCCGCGGACGGCGGCGAGGTCGATGGTCTGGCCCAGCGCATCGAAGCCCTTGAGCGGCAGCGCAACCAGCTCGAGGACGCCACCGGGCGCTGTCTCGCCGAGCATGTTGCTGCGCAGGAGGCGCTCGCGGAACACCAAGAGCGTTTGGAGCGCGCGCGCACCGATGTGCAGAGCCTGCGCCATGATCTCGCCCGCTTGCAGGCTGTGCAGGAAGCCGCCTTGGGGCGCTCCGATGCGGGCGTTCAGGCGTGGCTTCATGAGAGGGGCCTCGATGGCTCGGAGCGGCTCGGTGAGACGCTCAGCGTGGTGTCGGGGTGGGAGCACGCGGTGGAAGTGGTTTTGGGCGACTTCGTGCAGGCCTTGCGGGTCAACGATTTGGACCGCTACACCACCGGGCTGGATGCGCCTGACGTTGGCCGGCTGGCCTTGGTTGAAGGTCGGCTGGAGGCTGAGAAGGAGAGCGAGTTGCCAAGCCTCGTCTCCTTGGTGCGGCGCTCCGACTTCAAGCTCGACTCCCTTCTGTATGGCGTGTTTGCCGCCGAATCCGAGGCGGTTGCTCTTCAACACCGGGCTCATCTCAAGCCGGGTGAAAGCATCGTCACCCGCAATGGCCTGTGGGTGGGCCGAGACTGGCTGCGCCACATGCCGAGCGTCGATCAGGATGCGGGCATCCTCGAAAGGGCGCAGGACATGGAAGCCTTGGAATTGCAATTGACGGAGGCTGATCAGGCGCTTGAAGCTGGCAAAGAGGTGGTGGCCGGGGCGCAGGAGCGCATTCAGGCTTTGGAGGCGGAGCGTGAACACCTGCGTCGCCAGACCGATGAGGTGAAGGGCCAACTCGGCGAACTGAAGGCTGATCATGGCGTGCGGCGGGTGCGGCTGGAGGAGGCGTTGGCCCGCCGCAGTCGATCGCAGCGGGAACGGCAGGACGCCGCGGACCAACTCGAAAAGGAGCGCGAACGCCTTGAGCAGGCACAGGCCGCGTTGCGGAGTGTGGAGCAGGCTCGGGATGGCGAGGATGAGTTAAGGCGCACGTTGACTGCCGACAAATCGCGCCTTGCTGCCGATCTGGAGCGGGCGCGACGCGCGGCCCGGACCGCCCATGATCGGCTCCATGCCTGCCAAACGGAGCATCAGGGGCTGCTGTCGCGCTTGCAGGCCAGCCAAACCGCCCGTCAGCGCCTGGAGGCTCAAGCTGAGGAGTTGGCCGAACGCCGCCGCCGAATTGAACACGACCAAGTGGCCAGCGAGGACCCGTTGCCCCAGTTGGAGCGCAACTTGCAGGCCAATCTCCAGAGCCGGGTGGCCGTGGAGGCGCAGCTCGGTGAGTTGCGCCAGCAAAGTGGTGTGGTCGATGCCCGCTTGCGCGAACTCCAAGCGGAGCGAAACCGCGCTGAACAGGCGGTCAACGACGTTCGCGAAGGCCTGGAGGCGGCTCGCGTGGAGCGCGAGGGACTGCGGGTGCAGGCCGCTAACCTGGCCGAGCAGGTCGCTGCTGCCGGCTTCGAGTTGGAAGCGGTTTTGGCACAACTGCCGGAAGAAGCGGTTGAATCGACTTGGACGGAGCGCCTAGAAGGGCTGGACCGGCGCATCCGCAGGCTCGGCCCCATCAACTTGGCGGCTATCGACGAATACGATGCGCAATCGGAGCGCAAGGCCCATCTCGATGCCCAGCACGAAGACTTGAGCAAGGCGCTGGCGACGCTGTTTCAGGCCATTCACAAGATCGACCGGGTGACTCGGGAACGGTTCAAGGACACCTTCGAGCGGGTCAACGCCCACTTCGGTGAACTGTTCCCGAAAGTGTTCGGCGGCGGGCGCGCCTATCTTGAGCTGACCGGCAATGACCTGTTGGACACTGGCGTTTCGGTCATGGCGCGGCCGCTTGGAAAGCGCAATGCGAGCGTTAATCTGCTGTCGGGTGGCGAGAAGGCCTTGACCGCGATCGCGCTTATCTTCTCGATCTTTCAACTCAACCCCAGTCCCGTGTGTCTGCTCGACGAGGTGGATGCGCCACTGGACGATTCCAATGTAGGCCGCTTTGCCGAGTTGATCAGCGACATGTCCCGCGACGTGCAGTTTGTAGTGGTGACCCACAACAAGATCACCATGGAGATGGCCGACTATCTCATGGGGGTCACCATGGGCGAGCCGGGCGTGTCGCGAATCGTATCCGTGGACGTGGTTGAGGCGGCGGCGATGGCAGCGGCCTAACAGCTAGGCGAGTTATATGAGGATGCTCACATGGACATGAAAGAGTGGATCATCATTGGCGGCGGGGCATTGATCGGGCTGATTGTGCTGCACGGCCTGTTTATGGCTTGGTGGCGTGGCCGCGACCCGCTGCGCATGAAGATTCAACCCGGGCTGCTGCCCGATGACGCGGATGACGACGATTGGCTGTCCGCAGAACTCCCCAACGGAGGCGCTCGGGTGGTCGCCGTCGATTCATTGGATGCGGACGCTGAGGATGCCGCGGCCGATGCCGACGGCCATGCCGATGACGGCATCCCGGTGCTGCTCGAAACCGCCGGTCCCCAAAGCGTCGATGGAGTCGGTATGGCCTCGGATTCAGATCTCGCCACCGAGGCTGCGCAATCGGCATCGTCGGCTGGGAGTCCCTTGCCGGATTTGGCACCCATCGTGCCTGAACGTCGGTTGCGTCCCGTGCGTGAGGACCCGCCAACGCCCTCGACTCAGGTCGAAGTGGACCGGGATGCGGATTCCCAGGACTTGGACCGCGCCGGTCTTGAGGTGGATGAGCCGTCCTTGGAGGAGGCGGCGTTGGTGGATTCGGGGTTCGAAGCGATGCCGGAGGTCGCAGCGCAAATGCCAGAATCCGTGACGTCGTTTGATGATCCGGACTGCGGTGCCGAAACCGAGGCGGATTCCCGAGGTGAGGATGGCGCCGATGATCTGCTGGTCATTCATCTCCTCGCGCCCCAGGGTGAGTCCTTTAATGGCGATGCATTGGTCGGTGCTCTGCGCGCCCAGGATCTGCGGTTTGGCGACATGGATATCTTCCATCGCATTGATGCCGCCACCGGGGAGACGGTCTTCAGTGTGGTCCGTGCCGTCGAACCGGGAAGCTTCGACTTGACCAACCTCGAGGACTGCGCAGCGCCGGGCCTGATTGCGTTTCTCCGATTGTCCAGCCAAGGAGATGCGCAAGAGGCCTTGGAGGACATGATGCACACCGCCGAGGCGATGGCGGACGATTTGGGCGGGGAGTTGCTCGACGAAAACCGCAATCCCCTCACCGCGCCGGCGGCTGAAGGCTACCGCAGCCGAGCCATGGGCTTCGCTGACCGGCGAATGCTGCACGGAGCCCGGTAGATTGGCGTGGGCGAGGCGGTTCAGGCTCGATTGGATGCGTTGCGCGCGCAGCTTGACCACCACAATCATTGCTACCATGTGCTCGACGCGCCGGAGATTGCCGACGCTGAGTTTGATGCCCTCTTTGACGAACTGATCGCCCTTGAGACGGCGCATCCGGAGCGCATCACCCCAGATTCGCCCTCCCAACGGGTCGGCGCCGCGCCGCTAGCCGAATTTGTCGCCGTCACCCATGAAGTGGCGATGCTGTCCCTCGAGAAGACTGCCACTCCCACCGAGTTGGAGGATTGGGCGAATCGCTGCCGCACCCGCCTCGGGGAGGAGTCCTTGGCGTTCTGCTGCGAGCCCAAGATCGACGGCGTGGCAGTGGCTTTGATATACGAGGATGGCCGTCTCGCCTTGGCAGCGACGCGGGGCGATGGCCAGACCGGGGAGGACATCACCGCCAACGTGCGAACCATCCCGGCCGTGCCCCTGCGGCTGCGTGGCGACGGCATCCCGCCCCGATTCGAGGTGCGTGGCGAAGTTTACATCGCCAAGCGGGACTTCGCCGCCTTCAACGAGCGGGCACGGGAGCGTGGTGAACGCGCCTTGGTCAATCCCCGCAACGGCGCGGCGGGCAGTCTGCGGCAGCTCGACCCCAAGCTCACGGCCAGCCGCCCACTGACGATGTTCTGCTACAGCTTGGGCTGGACCGAAGGCGGCTGGCGTCCGCAAACGCAGATGGAAGCCCTTGAACACATGGCGGGGTGGGGCCTGCGCACCAACCCGGAGGCTGCGCTGGCCGTGGACCTCGATGCCTGCCAATCCTACATCGACAAAATCGCCCGGCGCCGCGAATCCCTAGCCTACGACATCGACGGCGTGGTGGTGAAGGTAAACGCCCTAGACCAGCAACAACGGCTCGGCGCGGTGACCCGCAAGCCCCGTTGGGCGGTAGCCTACAAGTATCCGGCCGAGGAGGCCACCACCGTCGTCCTCGACGTCGATTTCCAAGTGGGCCGCACGGGTGCCATCACGCCGGTGGCCAAACTTGAGCCGGTGTTTGTGGGCGGCGTCACCGTCAGCAATGCGACGCTCCACAACATGGATGAAGTCGCGCGCTTGGACCTGCGCATCGGTGACCGAGTGATGGTCCGCCGGGCCGGGGACGTCATTCCGCAGGTCGCTTCGGTGATTGCCGAGCAGCGCCCCAAGGATGCACCGGCGATCGAGTTGCCGCAGTCCTGTCCAGCCTGCGGCAGCCCGGTGGTGCGTCCCGAGGAGGAGGCCGTGGCCCGCTGCAGCGCCGCGCCGACTCTGTGCCCGGCACAGCGCAAGGAGGGGTTGCGCCACTTCGCCTCCCGCTTGGCCTTGGACATCGAGGGATTGGGCGAAAAACTGATCGACCAATTCGTGGAGAGGGGCTTAGTGCGCACGCCGGCGGACCTGTACCGGCTTGAGGCCGAGAACCTGAGTGAGCTGCCACGCATGGGGGAGAAATCAGCGCAAAACCTGGTTGATGCCTTGCAGGCCAGCAAGTCAACCACCCTGTCCCGCTTCATCTACGCCTTGGGCATCCGCGAAGTGGGCGAAGCAACCGCTCAGAGCCTGGCCAACCATTTCGGCGGCTTGGACGCCCTGCGCGCGGCGACGCCCGAGGTCTTGGAAGTGGTTCCCGACGTCGGCCCCATCGTTGCCGAGAAGATCGCCGCCTACTTCGGCAATCCAGACAACTCTGCTGTAGTGGATGAACTGGTTGAGGCGGGCGTTGCTTGGCCGGCCATTGAGGCGGTGGCGGATAGCCTGCCGCTCGCCGGGCAGACTTGGGTGTTGACCGGCACCCTGGAACGGATGACCCGCAACGAGGCCAAGGAGAGGCTCGTCGGCTTGGGCGCCAAGGTGGCTGGTTCGGTGTCGGGCAAGACCACGCAAGTGGTGGCGGGCCCTGGCGCTGGCACCAAACTGGCGAAAGCTGAAGAGCTCAACGTGCCGGTCATGGACGAAGCGCGGTTACTGGACGTACTGGAAGACCACGATGCGCTCTAAAGCGCGCTCCAAGTCGCGAGCCAAGTCCCGCTCAAAATCGCGAGCCAAGTCCCGCTCAAAATCGCGCT
>CAZRBP010000024.1:0-31567 GCA_964598305.1 uncultured Pseudomonadales bacterium
CGCTCGACCAAACAAGGGGCACGGACCCGTACTGAAGCACTCGGTCAAGGTCAAAATCCTCGCCGAGTTCCGCCGCAGTCAGCGGAAACATCGTCTTTTGAACGCCCGTCCGGCTAGAAGATTAGTGCCTGCGGCCTTGAGCTTGCGCGTGCTCGAACCGAGCAAGGCAAAGCGCAGGCCGCGCGCCTCGATTAGCCGATGCACCTCGTTGAGCAGTGCAGGCAGGCGCTGCACTTCATCCACCACCACCCAGTCCCCCGCCTTGAGGTCGGCGATGGACTGGGCGACCAGCGAAGGGTCCGCAAGCAAGTCCTGATAGAGGCGTTCATCAAGCAGGTCCAGATAGCTCGCCTCGGGGAACGTGGCCCGAGCCCAAGTGCTTTTGCCCACGCCACGCATGCCGAACAAGAAGAAGCTGCGCTCCGGCGGGCGGATCAGACGTTTATAGCTGTCATTCATGTCGTCACTTTTACATGAAAAATGACGATATACTATTCAAATATCGGAATTCGTGTTTACGCTCGTCCCATCAAAGCCTCATCGGCACCGGCAACCCATTTGCTGGAGTCCACGGCGCGACTCCCTCAAGGCGCTTCATTCGGTGAAGGGCTTTGTCGCCGTGGTATGCTCCCCAAATGGCCCTCATCGACGAAAAATACACTGATGACGGTGCCCTGCGCGAGCAGGACAAAGTTCCTCTGGAGGACTTTCTAGCCTTCAAGGATCGGACGCAAATCACGGGACGGGGCCAGCCCTTCTTCTCCGGCCGCGAGCGGGAGATCAATGCTTTCCGTTCCGTGGCAAACGCCCTTTCCCTCGGCCACACAAGCAACGCGACCTTGGTGATCGAAGGTCCGCCAGGAGCGGGCAAAACCGCGATTCTCGCGCAGTTTCAAGAGGAGGTGCGAAGCTATCCGCCCACCGAATCGGGCGACCGCCAGTGGTTGCCCGTGTTCCTCAACGGCGTGCGAGCCGAATCCCCGCGATCCATCGAGCAGGCCGTTGACAAGGCCATTGCGAAACGCTTGGCCGAAGAGGCGCTAGCCGCCGATGACGATGCGCCCGCCATCGAGCGTTTCCGGGCGTTTTTGGGCGAGAAGGCGGGTCAAGACATGAAACGGCGCGCCCGCGAAGTGCTCGACCGCGGGGTGCGCATCTGGGGTCTCGGGGTCGGCGCAGCGGAACGCGCCCCGACCGACCCCATCGAAGCCGTCGCTGACCGCCGCTTCGACGACTGGGTGCCGTGGCAGATACTGCTGCTCATCGACGAGGGTCAGGAGATTGCAAACGGAGGCCCCTTCGATGTCAGAGGCACACTGTCCTCCATACACCAAGGGGCTGTGGACGCCCCGCTTTCGATCTGCGTGTTCGGCTTGCCCGGCACATGGGACGCCTTGGGCGATGTCGGGATATCGCGGACCTCGGTCCATCACGACCTCAATTTGGCTGGCTTGGATGACCGAGAGTCTCGCATGGCGATCCAGCGCTGCTTCGCACGCTTCGGGATTGAGCATGGCGAGGCGTGGGAGCAAGCCGTCTTGGAACGAAGCGCCAACTGGCCGCAACATTTGGCCACCTATTTGCATGCCGCTCTGTCCACGCTTAAGGAGAGCGCCCCGTCACCGGACAGCATCGGCGACGCCCGGCGCACCTCCCTCACCCATGCACTTGCGATGGGGGATGAGGGGCGGGCCAATTACTACGACCGGCGCATTCGGCGCCTGACCAAAGGCCACCCCCGTCATGATCGCCTCGCCAAGGCAGTCATCCCGTTGTTCAGGCAGGGACATGGGGAGCCTCTCAAATCGGAGGTCGTCGATTTGCTGGAGGCTCCCCCCTTGAGTTTGTCTGATGATCGCATTGACAGCTTCCTCGTTGCGGCGGAGCACAGCGGTTTCCTCGTATCGGCGCCCAAAGGCAGGCTCCGCATGCCCATTCCCTCTTTTGCTGGCTATTTGCTCGACGAACCCATGCCGCCCCTTCCGGAGGCGCCCGTTCCGCAGAAGCGTCGAAACGCAAGCTCCTGACGGATGCCGTGACCCACCATTGTCTCAAGGCCGCGGTATCGGGTTCACTTTCATGGGCACGTCGTAGCCCCGTTGCACGGCGGGGCGGTCGGCGATGGTGAGGTACCAGCGTTTGAGGTTCGGGTGGTCGGCCCAGTCGATGCCTTGCCACTCGTAGCGGGAAATCCACGGCCAGGTGGCCATGTCGGCGATGGAGTAGGTGCCGCTGACGTAGTCGCGGTCAGCGAGCCGCTGGTCGAGCACGGCGTAGAGGCGCTTGGCTTCGGCGGCGTAGCGCTGCTCCGCGTAGGGCGCCTTGCCGGCGTTGAAGCGCAGGAAGTGGTGGGCTTGGCCGAGCATGGGGCCGACGCCGCCCATCTGTAGCATCAGCCACTCCAGGGTCTGCCACCGATCATCGCCTTGGAAGCGGTCGTGGGTTTCGGCCAAGTACAGCAGGATGGCGCCCGACTCCATCATCGCCCGATTTGCGGCGCGGTCGATGATCGCCGGAATCTTGTTGTTGGGGCTGATCCTCAGGAATTCCGGGTCGAACTGCTCGTCCTTAAGGATGTTGACCGGATGGACGCGGTAGTCGAGGCCAAACTCCTCCAAGGCGATGGAGACCTTGCGGCCATTGGGCGTGGGCCAAGTGAACAGGTCAATCATGTGGCCTCCGTTTCTTGGGGCGTGCCGGTTGGTGAGCCGATCGGCGCGCCGGTCTCCACAAACTCAAGCTCCGGCCAGTGCCGCTCAGCGGCGACCTCGGCCAGGCGCGGTTTGGCGTTGACCGCCACCGGCACTCCCACGGCTTCCAGCAAGGGCAGATCCTCGTCGCCGTCGGAATAGAAGTAGGTTCGCGACGGGTCGATGCCCTGCTCGGCCAACCAGTCAAGCACCGCCTGGCGCTTTGCATCCCCGTGGCAGGGCGTGAACTCGCCGGTCAGAAGGCCATCGCTCACCTGCAGCTCGGTGCAGCGCAAATCCGCAATGGATAGGCTCGCCGCCACCGGCGCGGCCTGGGCGCGGGTGGCCGAGGTGACCAGAACCAGTCGATGGCACAGGCGTCGGTGCTCCGCGACCAGGGTTAGCGCATCCGTGTAGATCATCGCCGCCACGCGACGCCTGAAGGCCCGCTCGCCAAGCGCCATCAGGTCCGCTTCCGGCAAGTCGGCCAAGTCCTTAACCGTTGCGCTCATCACGCTGTGGTAGTCCAAACGCCCGAAGCGGTACTTCCACAGCGTCACAAACTGGGCAGCGAGCCCCCAAATGGACACCGTGCGGGATTTGACTGCCTCTAGGAAGAAGGCCTTTACGGAATAGTCACTGATGAGGGTCCGGTCGAGATCGAAACAGGCGGCGGTCTCGGGGCCTTGCGCGGCGGAACCGAGATCGGCCAGATAGTCGAGGAACGCCAGCTTCATCGCACGGGGTGCAGGGGCACGGTCAAGCGCAAGGCACCGCCGTTGCTAGAGCCTTGGAACGCCAGTTCGGCGCCGGGCAGGCGCGGCTCGATGAACGCCTCCGATACGAAGGCGGCGACGAAGTGGCCGATGGCGTAGCCAGCCAGCACGTCCGCCGCACGGTGCTTCTCCGCCTCCACGCGCGCCCAGGCAGTGCCTGCGGCCAATGCATCGAAGCCTAGGGACGCCGTGCGCCGCCAGCGAGGGGCGAGGTCCAGAGCGCGCAGGTTGTGTTGCCCCAAGGTGGCGGCGCTGGACGCCACGCCAGCGTGTCCGGCAGGGAAACCGCGATCATTGCTGCCGTCAGGCCGCTGCCGTTCGACGACATCCTTTAAGCCCTCCACAACGCCACCCTGGGCATAAAGGGCAGTCACCCCCCAGCCGATGCGCCGCCACCGCCCCTGGTCGGCCGGGGCGGCTAGGGCGGTGACCAAGAAGCCGGCCACGGCGGCGTTGCGCAGGTCGTCGCTGGCGCCCTCGGCGCTTCCACCGAAGAGAGGCCGCTCATCCGCCGCCCAGTCCGATACCTCCTCATCCAGATCGCCTATCGACAACACGGCGGCGCCCGCCAGAGGCGCCCAAGTTCGGGGTGATTTGGCGGCGGCAAGGGCGGCAGCGCCCAAACGCGGCGGCGACGAGGCACACCCGGCCACGGCCGCGAGCAACGCCAAGCCGATGAGTCGGCCAACAAAGGGCGGCACTCAGCCTTCCTGATCCGAAACAGCACCCTCTTCGAGCACGTTGTCCTGGGCCTCCGCCGCATCCGCTTGCAGGTCAGCCGGATCGGCGAGCATCTGCTCCGCGATGTAGGCGGCCACTTCGAAACGTCCCGCCACTCGATCCGAAGTCAGGCTGTAGTCGTCCTCCTCCGCTTCGTGGAACAGCGTCAGGCGATGTTCGCCGTCCTCGTCGGTCACCACGAAGACCCCCGCTGGCTCGCCAGCCGCATCGGCGTCCCCGGCCGCATCTTCCTGCTCTTCCGAGGTGCCGAGCACCCGCAGGCCGGTGAAGCGCCGGACCAGATCGCTGGCGGCTTCCGCATCGGCGGGCGCACCGTCGATTCGCCATTCGGCGTCTTGGCGAGCCAACTGCCAAGCGTCTTCGAGCACGACGCTGGACACCTCGCCCTTGGCCGCGAGCAAGGCCTTGTCCAGCCACTGGTCGGCGTCCGTGGGCGCCTCGTAGTTGGAGAAGTCGATGCTGTACACCTCGCTTTCGCCGCTGACGCGGGCATGCACCCGGCGGTATCCTGGCGAAGTGCCCAGCAGCACGTCCGCCACGGGGCCATCCGCATCCTCGATAACCAGCCGCCGCTGGTGGTTGCCCTCGGTCACCTCGAAGCGCTCCGCGCTGTCGTCGCTGGTCGCCACCGGCCAAGGGGCGTCGAGGTCGGACAAGTCAGAAAGCAGTTCGCTGACTTTGCCGCCATCGGCGGGCAACCCGTCCAGCACACCATCCGCCAATCGCCAGTCCTCCCCGTCCCGGACCAACTGAACGGCGTCCTCCTCCCCCGAGACCTCGAGCTTGGTCACGTTGGCCGGGTCGAAGGACAGCAAGTGCGGCGCACCGGCGTCAGACCCCGCTCCGCTAGCCAGCAACAAGCCAGCGATGATGACCAATTGGGCCGCCAGCAGCCCGCCCAGCAAGCCAATTTTTCCACTCATGCCGACTCTCCCGCCAACCAGCCGCCGTAGGTTTGCCTAGCCTTGGCCGCACGCCGCCGCTGCAGGGCAAACACCACGCCGATGCCCGCCAAGGCGAAGCCGTAGTTGAGGTACTCCACCAGTGCCTGCTGATCGGCCTCAAGCGGCGGCAGCGTGCGATTGAAATTGCCCCGGGCGCGGATGCCCAGCAGGGTTTGGTCCTCCAGCGACCAATCGGCCACGTTCACCATCAACTGCGCCGAATTGCCGTAGATGGTGCCGTCAGCGGAGCCGAGCATGCGCAGGGTCTGATCGGCTAGGAAGCCATTGGAGGCGAATACGAACAACCGCGCCGACTCCGGCGAGCGCTCGATCACCGAGGTCACCACCCCAAGGTCGTCCTCACTCGTTTCGTCGTCCGCGCTGGTCTCGTCCTCAGCCTCATCCGCACTGGCTTCAGTCTCCGTTTCCGCCTCCTCCTCTACTTCGAGCAGCGGCGAGGACTTGCCTTGGAAGAACGAATCGAAGCGCCCGCTCACCATGACGCCCACCAAGCGGCTTTGCTGGTCGCCGTCCGGCGCGAAGGCGCTCAAGCCCTGCTCGTTGATCCGCGGCAGCACGTCGGTGGACGTGGACAGCCAACTGCCGGGCGAGGTGCGCAGCAATTCGACGACCTCCCGTTCGGCGTTCTTGTCCGCATCGAGTTCGATGGGCGATGCCCAAGCCATGGTCACTTGGGGCAGCCCGGACGTCATGATCGAATCGGGGTTGAGGCTGGGGGCGCGGATGTCGGGGAAATACGGGTAGTCCAGCATCACCAGTTCCTGGAAGCTGAAGCCGCCGACGTTGCGGGTCACCGGCACCGGAAAGGCGGCGTTGGCGGGATCCATCACCAGCGACTCGCCGATGCCGACGCCGAGATGGTCCAACCAATCCTCAAGGCCGGTGACCCGCGGCGCGGCGGTCAGCGTCTGCGCCGAGAAATTGGCTTCGAACGCGCTGGCAGCCACGGCCACGGTGCCGCCCTTCATCAGGAATTGATCGATGGCGAAGACCTGCTTGTCCGACAGATCCGTGGGATCGACCACGATCACCAGATCGGCGGCTTCCGGCGCCACGCCCTCAGCGAGGTCCGTGGCCTCGACGTCGAAGTCGTTGGCCAGGAGCCCTTGAAGCTGGCTGAACTGATTGCCCATCATCCCCTGCTGGGCCATGTACGGCGCAGGCGCGGGCGGCGTCACCAAGGCCACCGTGCGCAGCAGCCCCGCGGCGAAGCGCTTCAGGCCCTCCTCGATGCCGCGCTTGGCGGCCTCCGCCGACAACGCCTCCGGCACGGGGACCTGCACCAGCGTTTCACCGTCGCTGAGGGTCAGGTAGAAGTAGAAGACATTGGCGTCAAAGAGGCTGGTGGCCATGGGCTGAAAGCCGTAGTTCTGGGCGATTTCGGCACCCACCGCACCGTCGTCGGCGTCGGGGTCGATGAACTCGACGCTGAGCTTGCCTTCGCTCTCGGCTCGGAGCTCATCAAGCACGCCGCTCACCACCGCACGGAATTCGACGAGCGCCTCGGGCAGTTTTTCGTCCGCCGACAGGTAGCCGGTGAAGGTCACCGGGGACTGGATGTTGGCAAAGACGCTGCTGCCGCCCTGGAAGCCGTAGAGCACCTTCTTGATGCTGCGGGTGATGTCGTATTCGGGGTTGCGCAGCTGCACGTCGAGATCCGCCTCGCCCGCCACCTTGACCTCGATCAGGTCGCGGAAGCCAAGCACCTCGTACTCATCCCCGTAGCTCACCAGCACGTCGAAATAGGAGTTGACCAAGCTCGATTGGTAGCGGTCGGCCACCTGGAAGGGCACCGGCCGGATGCCGTACTTGGTGTTGGCCTCGTCCTCAAGCTCTGGATCGTCGGCCGGGTCGATGATGCGCACCTTGACGTTGCCGCCGCCGGCGATCTGGTACTCGGCGAGCAGGTCGCGCATGCGCGGCACCAGGGGGGCCAGCAGCGGGTGGGTCTTGGCGCTGAAGTAGCCTTGGATCAGCAGCGGCTCGCGCAACTGCGCGAGATAGCCTCGGGTGGCCTCGGAAATGGAGTAGATGCGCCCCTCGGTGACGTCGATGCGCAGCCCGGAGAAGCTGGCCAGCCACAGGTTGGCGGCGAGCAGGTTGGCCGCCAACAGCGTTGTGCCGAGCATCCAAGCCCGATGCCGGCTCCGTTCGCCGTCCCTGGCCCAACGCTGCACCTCCAAGCCGTAAACGTTCAGCGCCAGGAAGACGCCGCCGAGCGAGAGGTAGTAGTAGAGGTCGCGCAGGTCCACCACGCCCCGGGTGATGGACTCAAAACGGGCGCCCGCGCCCAAGGCGCGCAGGAAGTCGGCCACGCCGCCGGACACTAGGTCGGTCAGCACCGGGCTGCCCACCAGATAGAACGCGCCGCAGGCGAAGCTTGCCATGATCAGGCTGACGATCTGGCTGTCGGTGCGGGCGCTGACGAACAGGCCAATGGCGACGTAGGCGCCGCCGAGCAGGAAAGCGGCGGCATATCCCGCGAGCACCGGCCCCCAGTCGAGGTCGGCGTGGAAGGCGATGCTGATCGGCAGCGGCAGCGTGAGCAGCAGGGCGATGCCCAGCAGGCACAGGCAGGCGCCGAACTTGCCCAGCACGAACTCCCAGGTGCGGGCCGGCACGGTGAACACGAACTCCATGGTGCCGGTGCGCCGCTCCTCGCTCCACAGACGCATGGTCAGGGCCGATGCGAGGAAGATGAGCATCACCGGCATCCACTCGAACATGGGCCGCACGTCCGCCACGTTGCGGGCGAAGTAGGCCTCCACCCAGAAGAAGACGAACAGGGTGACGGCCAGAAACGCGGCCAGGAAGAGATAGCCGGTGGGCGAGGCGAAGAACAGGGTGAGTTCCTTGGCCGCGATGCGGCGCACGGCTTGAACGTTCATCAAGACGCCTCCCCGGCTTCGCTCACTTCCCGAAACAGCGTCTCCAGGTCGCGCTGCTCCGGGGCGAGTTCGTAGATCGGGGCGCCGGCGCCCACCAAGGACTCGGCGACGGCGCGGGCGGCGGCGTCGAGGTCGCCCTCCACCGTCAGGCGCCAGCGGCCGTCGCCCAAGCTCGAAGCGCTTGTACCCGGCAGCGCCGCAACCGTCGCATCGGGCGCCGTGCGCAAGCGCAGTCGGTTGCTGCGCTGCAAGTCCTTGAGCCGTTCATCGAGCACGAGGGCGCCGTTGCGCAGGATCAGGGTGCGGTCGCAGATGGCGTTGACCTCCTGCATGATGTGCGTGGAGAGAATGACGGTGGCCGAGCGGGCCAACTCCTGCACCAACTGGCGCATGTGCTGGGTCTGGCCGGGGTCGAGGCCGTTGGTCGGCTCATCGAGAATCAGGAAGCGGGGCTTGTGCAGGATGGCCTGAGCCACGCCCACCCGCTGCTTGAAGCCCCGGGACAGGGTGCCGATCGGCTCCAGCGCCTTGTCGCCCAACTCGGTCGCTGCAATGGCCTCGACCACCGCTTGGCGCGGGTTTTCAACCTCCCGCAGGTCCGCCGCGTAGGCCAAGTAGTCAGCGACCAGCAATTCGGGATAGAGCGGCAGGCTTTCCGGCAAGTAGCCCAGCCGTTGCTGCACGATACGGGGGTCGCCCTCAAGCTCCTCCCCATCGACCACCACCCGGCCGCTGCTCGGCTCAAGAAAGCCAGTCAACATCTTCATGATCGTCGTCTTCCCCGCCCCGTTGGGCCCGAGCAAGCCCACGATCTCCCCCGGTTCAATGGCAAACGACACCCCATCGACGGCCACAAAATCACCGTAGCGGCGCGTCAGCCGATCCGCTTCAATCATCCCAAATCCTTATTGACCCGAATCCAACAACCCAGCCGACTGTCACCTCGGCTCTGAGATAGCGCAACATAGGGTTTCGGCTTCAAATTTCAACCCTGTATCCTAGCTGGATGGAAAAAATGTTCATTCAAGGTCCGGCGGGACCTCTTGAAGCGATGCTGGAGCAGCCCATCGACAACGGCGCTGCGGTCGCCGTCCTCTGCCATCCCCACCCATTGTACGGGGGCAGCATGAACGACGCTGTGCTCGGCCTATTGGGAGAGGCCTTGGCCGAAGTCAGCGTCAACCGGCTGCGATTCAACTTTCGCGGCGTTGGCGCTAGCCAAGGGCGTTTCGATGATGGCCGCGGCGAGGTGGACGACCTGCTCGCGATCATCGACTGGGCCAAAGCCCAAGGCGCAGGCGCGATCTGGCTGGCAGGCTACTCCTTCGGCGCCCACGTCGTTTGCCAAGCGCTGCCCCGTGCGCCGAAGCCGCACCGTTTGCTGCTGGTGGCGCCACCAACAGCGGCGATGGAGATGAACTTGGAGGCCCCGCCATGTCCCTTGGACGTGTTCGCCGGTGACGGGGACGAGTTTGTCGATCACAACGCGCTAAGTGGTTGGCCGGAAGCCAGGACGCACCTCATTCCCGGCGCTGACCACTTCTTCAGCGGAACCGCTGAATCGCTGCTGGCGGCGATCCGGCGAGCGATCAGCTAACGTGCGGGCCGTGCATCCCCGATGATGGACACCCGCTCGCCATAGCGGCTGTGCGGGTAGTAGTCCCAAACCGCATGGTGCTGGGTGCAGCGATTGTCCCAGAACGTCAGGGTGTTGGGCTCCCATTCCACCCGGCACCACAGGCGCGGCGTGGAGTCGATGTGGCGGTATAGCATGTTGAGCAGGGCGGTGCTTTCCGCTCGGCTCAGGCCGACGATGTGCGAGGTGAAGCCGCGGTTCACGAACAGCACCTTGCGCCCCGTCTCCGGATGCCGAGTGATCACCGGATGCTCGTTGCGCGGATAGCCGCCCTCCGGCGGCGTGGATTTGTAGGAGCCGATGTAGGGAATGGCGCCGTCGTGGACCGCCGTGAGACCGTCGAGAAAGCCGCGCATCGGCTCGGACAGCAGTTCGTAGGCCAGGTACATGTCCGCAAAGAGGGTGTCGCCGCCGCCCGAGGCCGGGGTTTCGGTGACGTAGAGCATGGAGCCGAGCGGCGGAATCTCATCGCAGGTCACGTCCGTGTGCCAGCCATCGCCAGCGGTGTAGGGGGAGTCCGCGGTGGTCTTGACCGTGAGAATCTCCGGGTCGCCCCCGTAGGTGTGCTGCATCGGATGCACATGCAGCGAGCCGAACCGGCGGCCAAAGGCCTTGTGCTGTTCACGGTCGAGGTGCTGGTCGCGGAACACCAGCACCTTCCAATCCCGCCAGGCATCGCTAACGTCTTGGGCCTGCTCGTTGGACAGCGGCTGCGCCAAATCCACGCCGCGCACCTCGGCGCCGATGTGGGGCGTCAGTGAATTGACCTCAAAGGTGCGGTACTCAGTCCGCAGGTCGTCGGCCGGAGGCCGGTCGCTACGCGTGTTGAACATGACGGTGCGCCTCAAAAGACGGGGTTGAAGCAGTTTTAGCGCAATCCGCCGGGTTGGGCAAGAACGAAAGGCGTTGCTCGCATGGATGGAACTTCCCGAAATTCTCAAGTTCTCTAGGCGAGGGCGGGACGCGCCCTCGGGAATTGGCTGGGGCCGACTAACGCGCCGTGTCGGAACCGGCCGCGTGGTTGAGGCGTGCGCGAAGGGCCATCGCGAAACGCTCCTTCACCCTCCTCGGCAGCGCGGTTGCGCGGTCCATGCGCTGCCGCCTGCGGATGCGATCCAGATAGCGCTTCTCGTACTCGGCCCGCTTTCTGGAACCAGGCGGGTACTCCTCGTCGAACACGTCCTCCGCGTCGATGGGACTCGCCGCCATCCTGTGCTCGCCCAGTGCTTCCACGACGACCTCCTCAAGGGTCTTCCTTCGTTCCACGGCAAGGTCGAGCATCTGCTTGGGCAGTCTGCCCGACTTCTTCGCGAAGAATACCAGAACGGTGATGGTTCTTCCCATCCTCTGGACGTACAGCCCCCGTCCGATGCCGCTTCGTGCCTTGAACCTAAGCTCCCACAAGTCCTTGGTCCCCGCCAGACGCTGCGCGTGCCTCTTCGTGATCTTCTCGAAGCCGTAGAACTTGATGTCGTCGTGCAGGTTCCAGAACGCTTCCCGCAAGTCAGGGTTTAGCGCCTTGAATTCGCTTCGCACGGCGTCGTTCAGGAAACGGACCGTCCATCTCTGTCCCTTGGGAAGGGCTCCCTCTGGATCCTGCCTCATTGGAGGATGAGGGCGTCGTGGTTCATGGCCCCCAATGATGGCGGGGCCGGGGCGGTCAGTCTGTAGGCGGTGGTGTTTTCCGCGGCTGGCTATTGGTACGGGTTGTGGGGATTCAACCCCTTGATTGCGTTGGGCTTTCCGGTTCCGGTCGGCGGGGTTTCGGGGGCCACCGGGCCCCGGCGCGGTGCGCAATGGGCGATGTCTCACAGCTGGCTGGGTGAATGTCTCAGGGCTTCGCCCCGACCTGCGTTCGACGTTGTCCCCCGGAGCGACGGCAACCTGCCCTCGATGGGATCGCCCGGTTTGGTTTCGAGGGCAGGATCAAGGTCACAAGTGCGCACAGGTACGCCTCGAACCCTCAATGCGCTACGATTAGCGCTGCAAACAAAAAGAACCCCAACTTGCAACAGTCAACTAGTCCGCCGCTGATCAGCGACGCCGTGAAGCGCTACACCCTCGGCGTCTTGGTCGTGGTGTACACGTTCAACTTCATCGACCGTCAAATCCTGTCCATTCTGATCGAGCCCATCAAAAATGACCTCGGGGTGTCCGACTTCGGCATGGGGCTCCTGTCCGGCACGGCATTCGCCATCTTCTACGCTACCTTGGGCATGCCCTTGGCGCTGATCGCCGATCGCTGGAACCGGCGCAATTTGATCGGATTGTGCTTGGCGGTATGGAGCGGCATGACCGCCCTGTCCGGATTGGCGATGAACTTCTGGCAGTTGGCGGCGGCGCGCATCGGCGTCGGCATCGGCGAGGCCGGCTGCAGCCCCGCAGCGCACTCCATGCTGGCGGACCTCTATCCGGCCAAGGAGCGCGCCACCGCGCTTGGCATCTACTCGTTGGGCATTCCGTTCGGCATCATGTTCGGGTTGTTCGCCGGCGGCGCAATTGCGGACATGTTCGGCTGGCGCATGGCCTTCTTCATTGTCGGAATCCCGGGGTTGGTGCTTTCCGCGATCGTCTTCGCGACGGTCAGGGAGCCGCCCAGAGGCCACGCCGACGGCCACGTCGCCGGAAAGGACGGCGAGGGACACCCTTCGATTCTGGAAGTGTTCCGATTCCTTCTGCAACGCCGCTCCTTCGTCCACATGGTGACTGGCGGCGGATTGACCGCCTTTGTCGGGTACGGGTTGGTCACCTGGGCACCCACATTCTTCCTGCGCAGCCACGGCATGACCTTGACCGAAGCCGGCTTTTGGTTGGGTCTGGTGCTCGGCATCCCCGGCGGGCTCGGCATCGTCCTCGGCGGCTGGCTGTCCGACCGGCTGGGCGCACGGGACACGCGCTGGTACCTCTGGGTGGTGGCCGTGGCGCTCGCTGCCGTGGTGCCCATTGGCGCCGCCGCCTTTCTGGTGGATAGTTGGTGGCTGGCGCTGCTGCTGCTCTCGCTGCCCGTGATGCTGGGCAACTTCTACCAAGGCACGACGTTCGCCCAAACCCAAGGCTTGGCACCGGTGCGCATGCGCGCCGTCGCCGCCGCCATCCTGCTGTTCATCCTGAACTTCATCGGCTTCGTCTTCGGGCCACCCGCGGTTGGCGTGCTCTCCGACCTGCTAACCAACTCCTTCGGCACCGATGCCTTGCGCTACAGCTTGTTCACCTGGGGATTCGTCAATCTTTGGGCGGCCTTCCACTACTGGCGCGCTGGCGGGAAACTGCCGGGCGATCTGGGAAGTCCCTAACCCGGGCTCGGTTCGAGGCTGTTCCTTGGCTCGAAAGGGATCGCCGAGGGCGAACTACCAATAGATGTCCACCCCCGATACCCAGTCGTGCCCCCAGAAAAAGGCTAAGTAGAGCACCAAGCCTACTGCTGTCGGCACGGCCAGTTCCCGCCATGCAAACCGATTGCGACCCGAGGCGATGGCGGCGAAGGGGACATTGGAGGTGGCGGCGGCGAAGGCCAGCCAGTCTGCGCCGGACGAGTGCGCCTTCTTGCGGTCCGCGAACCAGTTGCCGACAAGCGACAACGCCAGAAATCCGCCGAAGAAGATCACCGACGCGGCATCGCCGTTGGCCACCAGATGGGAAGCAGCCCACAGGATGATGGCCCACTGCACGGGATGGCGGGTGATGCGGTTGATTCCGCCGGTCAGCTTGGCCAGCGCCGCTTCGTCGGCGGCACTGCCCTCCAAGGCGTCCGAGGTCGCCGTTGCACCAACGATGCCGCCCGCCAGGAAGATGAAAGCGACCGCCATCAGCACCTTGGGCACCCAATACAGGATCGGCTCCAGGGGCCAAAAGTAGTGCAGCCTCGGCGCGTCGTTGTAGGCCATCACGAAGTAAACCAAAGTGGCCAAGGCCAACACGGAGTAGAGCCCCGCATAGCCCCCGGGAGAGAGCCTGCGCATCAGCATCGGGCGCAAGCGCGTGTTGCTGACCGCCAGATGGGCGGCAACAAAGAGAATGGCGGCAAATAGGAGTTCAGTCATGGGCGTCTCCTCCCCGTCAGGGCACGATGGCGGTCAAGGCGTCGAGCACGGCGTTGGGCTGTTCGGAGAGCATGGCGTGGCCGCAGCCCGCCA
Source organism: uncultured Pseudomonadales bacterium (assembly GCA_964598305.1). Taxonomy (GTDB): domain Bacteria; phylum Pseudomonadota; class Gammaproteobacteria; order Pseudomonadales; family Azotimanducaceae; genus Azophilus. The sequence continues at coordinate 13,830 of CAZRBP010000024.1, forward strand.
AGCGCTCCACTTGGGCATCCGCTAGCCGTTCGCTGACCCGGATGCCGGCCCGCGCCGGGGTCATTTGGTCTGCTTCGCCGACCACGACCAAGGCCGGGCAGCGAACCGGCCCGGCATCCGCCTCCGGATCGAAGCCGTTGCAAGCGGCAAGGTCGGCGTGGAACACGCCCGGCGCAGCCGTTTCCAACAAGCGTTCCCCGCCACCGAGCATCCACATGCCGGGGTTGGGGCAGGCGCCGAGCTTGGCGCGCGGGCTGTGGCTCCAGGTATTGGCCATGTCGATGGCGGCGTGGTCGTTGTCGCGGGCGGCGTTGAGCAGCGCGTCGGTCACCGGCATGGGCGCGGAGGCGCCGAGCAGGGCCAGTGCCCGGCACCGATCGGGATGCCGCGCCGCCAGCACGTAGGCCACCAGCGAGCCCATGCTGTGCCCCACCACCGCCGCGGCTTCCAGATGCGCCGCGTCCATGGCCCGCACCACCCATTGCGCCATCGCCGCAATCGAATCGAGCCCCGGGCCTTGGCTGCGCCCGTGGCCGGGGAGATCCACAGCCAGAACATTCAATCCCGTCCGGGCGAAGTGGCGGGCCGGCATCACCCAAACGCTGTGGTCCATGCCGGCGCCGTGGATGAAGACCACCGCTCGGCGCTCCGGCGCATGGGGTGCGCTGCCCGTGGCGGCGAACGCCGCCTTGCCATCCACTTCGAGCCTCACGCGGAACGCATCCTCCCCACCCGCTTCAGGGCACGGCTGAGGTCAGCCACCAAATCGTCCGCATCCTCAAGGCCGATCGACAGGCGGATCAACCCTTCGCCGATGCCGGCCGCCTGCAGCGCCTTGGCGTCCATGCGGTGATGGGTGGTGCTCGCCGGATGAATGACCAAGGACTTGGCATCGCCAACGTTGGCGAGATGGGAGAAGAGATCGAGCGATTCAATCAGGGCCTTGCCCGCCTCCCGGCCACCGGCCACCGTGAAGCCGAACACTGCCCCAGCGCCCTTGGGCAGCAGCTCGCGGGCGAGCGCATGATCGGGGTGATCCGGCAACCCCGGATGGCTGACCGACTCCACCAAGGGATGGCCGGCCAGGAACTCCGCCACGCGCAAGGCGTTGGACACGTGCCGCGCCATGCGCAACGGCAGGGTTTCCAACCCCTGCAGGATCTGGAAGGCCGTCATCGGCGCCATGCAAGCGCCGAAGTCGCGAATGCCCTCCTTGCGGGCCCGGGTGATGAAGGCGGCAGGGCCGAACTCCTCGCCAAACACCAGATCGTGGAACCCCACATAGGGGTCGTTGATGGTGGGAAACGGGCCGCCCTCCCAATCGAAAGCGCCGCCATCGACCAGCAGGCCGCCGATCACCACCCCGTGGCCGCTGAGGAACTTGGTGGCCGAGTGCATGATCAGGTCCGCCCCCAGCCGAATGGGCTGGCACAGGTAGGGGGTGGCGAAGGTGGCGTCCACCAGCAATGGCAAGCCGCGCTGGTGCGCCACCTCGGCCACCGCCGGCACGTTGAGCACTTCAAGGCCCGGGTTGCCGAGTATTTCACCGAACACCAGCCGGGTCTCAGGCCGAATGGCGGCGGCAAAGGCGTCGGGATCCCGCGGATCCACGAAAGTGGTTTCGATGCCAAAGCGCGGCAAGGTGTATTCGAGCAGGTTATGGGTGCCGCCGTAGAGCGACCGGCTGGAGACGATGTGGTCGCCCGCCGAGCAGATGGTCGCCACCGCCAAGTGCATGGCGGCCTGGCCGCTGGCGGTGGCGATGGCCCCCACGCCGCCGTCGAGCGCCGCAATGCGCTCCTCGAGCACCGCGTTGGTCGGGTTGGACAGGCGCGAATAGACATGGCCGGCCCGTTCGATGTTGAACAGCCCAGCGGCAAAGTCCGAATCGGGGAACACGAAGGAGGCGGACTGGTAGATCGGCGTCGCCCGCGCCCCGGTGGCGGGATCCGGCGCTTGCCCGGCATGCAGGGATAGCGTATCGAAGCCGATGGTGCCAGGGCCTTTATGGTTGCTCATCGTTTGCCGCCCCTGCTGACTTGCCCTCGGGTGTCATCATGAAGCTGCCCGTGGCCTCGGCAACCAAGGCGCCGCTGTCCTGGCGGATGATGCGCCCCTCCATCTGCGCGAGGCGTCCCCGGCGCTTCAGGCAACGGCCTTCGAGACGCACCGGGGCACCGATCGGCAACTCCGCACGGTAACGGATGTCCGCCTTGGCGGTGAAGCAGACAATGCCCTGCAACCAAAGCCAGTTGGCCATGACGTCATCGAGCAGGCTGAAGACGATGCCCCCATGGGTGACGTTGCTGTAGCCGGCGTGCCGTTCATCCGGCGTGAACTCCGCCAGGCACAGATCGCCCTCCAAGCGGAAGCGGACCTTGAGGCCGATGGGGTTGTCGGGGCCGCACACAAAGCAGTGATGGCCTTGGCGAGCTCGGGGCATCGGACGGTTTTGAGGCAATCGGGGCATCAAGGTTAACATTGCCTTCCCCCGGCTCAACAACCAAGTTGCATTCCAAACCCAATTCCTGTGATTGATCTGCCCAGCATCCGTCAGCGCCTCGCTGGCCATCAAGGTGAAACCGTCACCCCCGGACGCAGCACTCGGCAAGCGGCGGTGGCCGTGATTCTGCGGGACCAGGCGGGGCAAACCGAAATCCTGTTCATCAAGCGGGCGGAGAAGGCGGGCGATCCCTGGTCCGGCCAAATGGCCTTCCCCGGGGGGCACCGGGAGGGGGCCGACGCCGACCTCAAGGCGGCCGCGGTTCGCGAGACCCTAGAGGAGATCGGCCTCGACCTCGCCGCCAGCGAGTACCTCGGCGCCCTTGACCACCACTATGCCGCCCCACGCGGCCCGCGCATGGACATGCTGATCGCGCCCCACGTCTTCGTCCTCGAAGGCGACCCCAGCTTCAACCTCAACTACGAGGTGGCGGAAGTGGTTTGGGCACCGCTCGATTCCCTGGCGGCCAACGGCCTGCACGACACCGAAACCCTGCCCATGGCCGGAAAGCCCACGGTGTTCAACGGCTACCGCTTGGCCGGAGGCCACTTCGTCTGGGGATTGACCTACCGCATGCTCAAGGACTTCTTCCTGACCCTGAACCCGGACTGGCCGCCACCAGCCGAGATCAGTTAGCTGAACAATAGTCCGCGATGGCCAGCCCGGCGGCGACGCTGGTGAAGGGATCCTGTTCCACAACCCGCCCCGGGAAGCGCTCATCGAGGATGCGCCGCACGGCGGGGATCAGGTTGGAGCCCCCGGTACGCAGCACGATGTCCACATCCGCTGCAGCGATGCCCGCCCGCGCCAAGGTATCGTCAAGGGCGGCAGCAAAGGCCGCCAGCGGCTCGGCGATGAGCGCTTCAAATTGCGGACGGGTCAGTTCCACCCGCACGTCAATCTCGGGAATGTCCAGCACCGCCTTTTGCGCCGTCGACAGTTCCGCCTTGAAGGCCTTGATGGACTGAAACACCAGATAGCCGAGGTTGCGCCGGATGAGCTCATGCAGGCGGCCAAACTTGCGCCCGCCTGGGCCACCTTGGGCGATGCAGTCCATCACCGCGGTGGTGTACTTGTTTTGGTTGAGCGTGTAGCCAACCGTCCAGTTGAGCAGCAATTGCTCATAGTCCTCGAAGGGGAAGCGGGTCTCGATGTCGCGGCTCATCCCCCGCCGACGCCAGACCTCGCCCTTGCCGAGCAGCGGAAAGAGCAGTTCCCGGAACAGCAACTGGTCGATGCGGTCGCCGCCCAGGGCGATGCCGTGGGTGGTGGCCACGTCAAAGCGCTCACCACGCCGGTGCAGTACGCAGAAATCCAAGGTGCCGCCGCCGAAATCCACGGTCAGCAGGCACTCCCCGTCAAGCCCGGGCTGTCCGTGCACATAGCGCGCGGCAGCGGCAACCGGTTCGGCGTAGGGACGCTGATCGCTGATGCCCGCATGGCGGCATGCTTCGCCCAAGCGGGCCAAGGCAGTGCGGTTGCGATGCGGCTCGCGACCCTCGAAGTTGACCGGGTGGCCCACATGGGCGCGGGCGCAGTTCTCGACGCCGGCTTCGCGGATTCGCTTGCGGATGTGCAGCAGTATCGGGGTGATCAGCGCCACTACCCGGAACGGATGATCGAACACCATCAGCCGCCGGGTCCGCTCGTCGCCCAAAAGGCGCTTCATGCCACGGAACAGCCGGCCCTGCAGGCCGCTGTCAATCAGCGGCAGGCCGTAGATGGCCTTGGTCGCAGTCTCAAGGGGCGCTGGATTTTCCGAGTCGCCGTGCTGGACGAGTTCTGACTCGGTGCCGATGACCTCAGGAACGAACTCGACGGTGCGGCCGGTGTTGCCGGCCAGGTATCGGTCGATGGCCTGCTGGCCGACGCAAGCCTGCAGGGCGCGGTCGATGTAGGTGGCCGACGGCATGATCGGCCCACCGTCCTCAAGGCCGACGAATTCAAGCCGCTCCCCGTCAAAAACGGCGGCGGTGGAATTGGTCGTGCCGAAGTCGATCCCAACGCCAAGCCGCATCGCTCACCCGCCGGCAGCCACCTTGGGCCCCTTGGAGCAGGCAACGCCCGTACCGCCGAGACCGCAATAGCCGTTGGGCACCTTGGCCAGGTACTGCTGATGGTAGGCTTCGGCGTAGTAGAACGGCGGCGCGGCCTCAATTTCGGTAGTAATCGCGCCGTAGCCTGCCGCGGTCAGCGCCTGCTGATAACGGTCCTTGGAGGCCACGGCAGCTTCGAGCCCTTGGTCCAAGTAGATTGCCGATCGATACTGCGTGCCGACATCGTTGCCCTGCCGCATGCCCTGGGTGGGATCGTGGCCCTCCCAAAACACCCTCAGCAGTTCGTCGAGACCCACCTCCTGCGGGTCGTGGACCACGAGCACCGCCTCGGTATGTCCGGTCAGCCCTGAACAGACCTCCTCATAGGTCGGGTTGGGAGTGGTGCCGCCGGCGTAGCCAACCGCGGTGGTGAACACCCCTTTGGTTTGCCAGAACAGGCGCTCGGCCCCCCAAAAGCAACCCATGCCAAAAACCGCTTGGCGCATGCCGTTCGGGTAAGGGCCAACCAGCGGGCGGCCATTGACGAAGTGCTCGCGGGGAACCGGCATGCGCTCGGCACGGCCCGGCAGCGCCCGCCCGGCAGCCGGCAGCCGCAACTTGAGTTGGAAGGCCATCAGCCGTCCTCCTTCAGACGAAACAGCGGCATCATATAAGAGTCCGGGCAACAGTTCATGGCCAGGGCCTGTTAACGGGCCCTCGTGCTCCATCCGAAATCTGCAATAGTGCAAATCCCGCAAACGGTGCTATAAGGGTGCCATGCTTTCCCCCGCTCTCAGATTGACGCTCTGCCTTCTGGCTGTGCTGTGCGGTTGCCAATCGGTGTCTCCTCCTGCGGCTGGCACGTCCCCGGACGAGGGCCGCCAGCCGCTCGCCGCTGCCCAGCTTCGGGCTGAGTTTCTGGCTGGCGACGACCTGCCCAAGCGCATGGATCGGTTGATTGAACTCGAAAGCGAAGCCATCAAGCTCGTAGAGTACGAGCCGCTCAAGCTCGGCGCCATCGGCAGCGCCATCCTTGATCTGAATCCGGGGAGCCTGGTCGGCCACCATGTGCTGCAACGATTCTATGATCACGTGGATGCGGCGGAGACCGCCCGCGAGCACGGCGCTTGGGCACACGCCGCTAGGGCGGCCATGTCGGCGGGTGCTACGGGCGCCGTTGACGCCCCCTACAACGCCGTGACGCCGATCGAGGCGCAGATTTTCGTGCGTTCGCAAGGCCTCTCCCCGGTGGGAGCAATCTATCAATCCACTGAAGCGGCGCCCTTGCTGATGATGGTGCAGGGCCGGCCCGAACGAGGCCCGCTGCAGGCTCTGCACTTCACCCTGCAAGGCATTTACCACGCCGCCGAGCACGGATTCGCGGAAGTGGCGGACGAGGCTGCGTTTTCGCCGTTGGCGCTCATGGGTTTGCTGGCCCGGCAAGGCGACCCGGCAGCGCAAACCGCGGTAGGTGCGCTGCTGATCAGCCGCGACCGCCTAGATGACGCCATCGGCTGGCTGCAGGCCGGGTCGCGCTTTGACAACGTCATCGCCAACAACATCCTGGCCCGCATCCATTGGACACGGGCCAATCAGGCCGACTCAGCGGACGAGCGGCAAGCGGCGCTTAGCGAATCGCTCGACAACTACCTGCAGGCCATAGCGCTCGGCTCCTCCGAGGCCATGTACGCACTCGGCGCACTGTATCTGAGCGGCGCTTTCGGTGGCGACAACGCGGAAACCGCCATTCCACTCCTCAAGCAGGCCGCCGAACTCGACAACAGCGACGCCCTGCTCTACTTGGCGCACCTGCACTACGCCGGCAACAAGGTGGCCAAGGACCGGAGGCAGGCCGAGGCCTACTTCGTTCGCGCCGCCGCCCTCAACAACGAAGCCGCTAGGCTCAGCTACGCCCGCTATCTGATGCGCGAACGCGGCACCGGGGACTCCCGCACGGTGGCCTGGCTGGAGGAGACGGTCGAGGACACGGCCAACCCGGAAGCCATGCTGATGCTCGGCAATCTCCACGCCCGCGGCGTCGCCACCGAGCAGAACCTGCGCGCAGCGTACCGGTGGTACCGGGACGCCGCCAAGGCCGCCACGGACAACGCCCAAATCGTCAATGAAGTGGCTTGGACGCTGGCCGTGTCGGACCTTAAGCGCCTGCGCCGCGGGCGCTTCGCCAATCGCATCATGACCAAGATGATGCAGGGCAACGAGCAGGCTCGCTCGCAGCCCGAGTACCTGGACACCTGGGCGGCCACCTATGCCGCCACCGGCAACTTCCGCGAAGCGGTGCGTCTGCAGGAAATGGCCCTGCAGGAAGCCATCCACGCCGACCGGGACGACGTGCTCGACATCCTGCAGCAGCATCTCGACCTCTTCCTGGCCGGCAAGCCAGTGATCGAGCCCGCGCCTTAAGCGCACAGCCGACGCGCCCAATCGCCCCACGGCGGCCCATGACCCCATCGACCCCATCCGACCTGCTGGCCAACGACGTGCCCCTGATCGACCTGCGTGCGCCTGCGGAGTTCGCTCGGGGCGCCTTTCCATGCGCCGTCAACCGACCGCTGTTGACCGATGATGAGCGGGCCGAGATTGGCACCCTGCACAAGCGCCGCGGGCGGGACGCGGCCATTCGTAGAGGCCACGAATTGGTTGCGGGCGAGGTCCGCGACGCCCGCATCAAGAGCTGGACGGATTTTCTCAACCAACACCCGGAGGCTTGGATCTACTGCTGGCGCGGCGGACTGCGCTCCGCCATCGCGCAATCCTGGCTGCTTGAGTCCGGCAGGCACGTGCCGCGAGTCGAAGGCGGCTATAAGCGGCTGCGTCAAGCTTGTCTCGATGTGTTCGATGCCGAACGGGTCCAAGCAAAGCACTGGCTGGTGTTGGCGGGACGCACCGGCGTTGGCAAGACCGCGGTCATCGAGACGCTGCCCGACGCGATCGACCTCGAAGCCCTGGCGCACCATCGCGGCTCCGCCTTCGGCGGCCACGGCGGCGGGCAGCCCACGCCCATCGCCTTCGAGAACGCCTTGGCCATCGACACCCTCAAGCATCGCGGCCCCCGCCTAATCGTCGAGGACGAAAGCCGCACCATTGGGCGGCTGGCCCTGCCCCAATCCTGGCACGCCCGCATGCAGCGAGCGCCCGTCGTGCTGCTCGAGGCACCGATGGCCGAACGCATCGCCCACATTCGCGCTGAGTACGTTGACGAACCCTTGGCCAACGGCACCTCCGAAGCGGCTCTGTTCACCCGGCACCAAGCGGCGCTGGACCGCATCAAGAAGCGCTTGGGCCACGAACGGCACGTTGAAGTCGGCGACGCTCTGCAGGCTGGCTTCAGTAATGGCAACCACGAGGGATGGATTGAGCGGCTGCTGACTTGGTACTACGACCCCATGTACGACTACCAGCTCAAGACCAAGCAGCGGCGTGTGGAGTTTCGCGGCGGACGGTCACAGGTGACGGCCTATCTTCAATCCGGCCCCTGAGCAGCGAGGCGGGCATCCTTGCGCCGCCACCGCTCTTCCAGCCATGCCTTGGGGCCGGCATCCAGGACCTGGCCGGTAGGGAAGCTGCGAGCCGCTATGGCCACCGGCCCGCTGGCACCGCCGAGAAAGGCCCAAAACGCGCCGGAGCGCCCGTAGTGGATGGTGACGTCAACGACCGGCGGTTCGAGCGGGGCCAACGCCTCGACGATGGCCGTGAAGCCGCCCGCCCGTGGACGCAGCAAGTGCTGGTGCGGACTCATTGAACGCCGTCGTTTGGCCTCGCTGAATCGGGTGCCTTCGGCGAACGTGAGCATCGCCGCCGGCGCCTCGAACAGCACGGCGCACGCTTGTCGAACCCGCTCCCGATCCTGGCGCTGGCGATCCTCAACGGAGCCGCTGACGCGCCCGCGGCGGCGCATGATGGGAAATTCGAAGGCCAGCATGATGAGCCCTAGGACCGGGATGTAGGCGAGTTCCCGCTTGCAGAGGAACTTGATGACCGGCCCACGCCGGGCGACGGCGCTTTGCAGCACGAAGATGTCCGCCCAGGACTGGTGGTTGGCGATCAGGATACAGGCGGCCTCGGGATCAAGATCCAAGCGCGGGCAGCGCCAACGGGCGCCGGACACGCGCTTCAACCACCAGTCGTCAAAAGCCACCGCCCAGCGGTAGATCGCGCAGCCCATGCGATGGGCCGCGGGCCGAGCCTTGGGCACCAGCAGGCGAACCGCCAGCACCACGAGCAGCGGTGCGCACCAAAACAGCAGGTTGAGGGACACTGCGGTGAAGGCGGCGAGCGCCTTGAGATGCTGTACGGGTGTCACGCCGAGGACGCAGGCCTCTGCTTGGGGCGGCGCGGAATGAGGACTGGGGTGCGGGCCAAGTAGTCCTGGTACTCGGGATTCTCGCCCCAACGCCGCCGGCCGCTCGCCTCCAGCATGCGCACGCCGCTGATTCGCGTCAGCAGCAGGACGATGAACAGCGGTGACGCGAGCGTCAGCAGCGCCCAGCCCTGGAGTGCGGGCCATGCGGCCACGGCGATGCCCGCCCAAAGCAGAATTTCGCCGAAATAGTTGGGATGCCGGCACCAAGCCCAAAGCCCGCTGCTGATGAATCGCTCGGCGTTGGCGGCCTGGCTGCGAAAACGCCGCTTTTGCTCGTCCGCCGCCACCTCAATGGCGAACCCCAGCGCCCAGAGAGCGACGCCAGCGATCAGAAAGCCGTCAGCAGGCACACGCGATGAGGCGGTGATGGCGGCCAACCCCGGCGCGAACGCGACCGTCACCCAAGCCCCTTGCAGGCTCCACGTCATCAGAAAGACCGCAAAGTCCTTCTTGATTCGGCTCAAGCGCCGGTCGAATCCGTCCCGGCGGATGCGCGCACTGAGGAAAAGGCCCAAGCGCAGCGCCCAAGTCACGACCAGCAAGGCGGTGATGACAGCCCGCGCGTCGGGTTGTTCCGAGGCCGCCAACGCGATCAGGGCCAAGGTCAGATAAGTGAACGAGCCGGTCAGGTCGTAGTAGCGTTCGCTCTGCGCCAAGTACGCTGGCACGAAGGCCAGCCACTGAATGGCGAAGGCCAGCGCAACGCAAAGCGCGAACACCGGAATGCCGGCCACGCGGCTGCCGCCGGCACTGCCCGCGAGCGCCACGAGGACGCCGAGCCCCGCCGCGCCCAATGCACCGATCCAAGGGATGGCTTTGTTCACTACAGCGATTCGGTTTCCTGCCGGCCAACGCAGCCAAGTTCCGCGAGCATAGCATCAACCCCCGCGAATGCGCGCCGCGTTGGCCTGGACGGCAGCCTGCAAATAGTCCACAAACACCTGCACCCGCCGGGTGCTACGGCTTTCGGGAGCCCTCAGCAGCCAGAGCGGCTCTCGCTCCACCCCAACGCCGGTCAGGCGCCGCAGCTCGGCATCAGCGTCCCCAATTAAGCAGGGCAGTGCCGATACGCCAACGCCGGCCCGAAGCAGCGGCAGCAGGTGCGTGAAACCTTGGCAGCGGGCCACCGTCGGGCCTGCGTCCAAGTGGCTCGATTTCAGTTTGTCAATGGCCAGGGCAGAGGTCTTTGAACAGGACAGCCCCTCTGCTTCGATCCACCGAAAGGTCGATCCGGAGCGGTCAATCAGGTTTCGGTGGCCGTAGAGCGACCAACCGACCGCACCGATTTCTCGTCCGATGAGGTCCAAGGCGGGCGCTGTGGTCAGTTCCAAGGCCACATCGAAAGGCGCAGCGGACGAACTGCCGCTCATCCATTCGATTTGAATCTCCCCATACGCATCGACAAAGCTGTCCAAGTGGTCCACCAACCCGCCCAGCAGGAGGAAGCCGGGCACGGCCACCCGAACCGGGCCGGCCAATTCTCCTTGGCTGCGCTGGAGAAGAAGCTCAATGCCCGCAAGATCCCCCTCGATGCGCCGAAGCCCCTCGGCAGCCGACTCGCCGGCAGTGGTGAGGGCTAGGCTCTGCCCACGGCGATTGAACAGCTTGACGCCCAAACGGGTCTCCAAGTGCTCCAAGCGGCGGGTGACCGTCGAGGGGTGAACGCCCAACGCCTTGGCGGCGGCGCGCACCGTTCCGTTGCCCACCACCGCCGAAAAGAACTTGAAGTCGTCCCAATCCATTCCTTGCTGCCCTCCCGGCCCAATTTCACAGGCCTTTTGAACTTTCGCGGCCCGTGGGAGTCCATGACGTATCGGCATTCTGCATTGGAGCGTTGCTTTTATGCAACAGCCTGTTGCGTTACCTACGGTTGCATTTTGCGTTACCAAAAGTAACATACAGGCATCGGACGCGATGCAAGGCTAGCGGCGAACGAGGCGCAGCCAAGCAAGGAACGAATTCACTGGTTGAGTGAATAGGCGCCGACATGAGGGATACCCGGCTTCCTCCCTCCCCTCCCCCTTCCCACGGGTATCCCTCTTCTTTCCCTGCCCATCTTTAAGGACCAAACACCCCTTGCGGCCCCTCCGCCTCTCCAAGTAGGGTTGCGGCCATGAACTATCGTCATCTCAAGGTTAAGCAGCCGTCCCCGGGCGGCCATCGAATCCTGTTTGGCCAACACCACACCCACTTTCACAGGCAATTGACAGCATGAGAAATCAACTCACCAACCGCATCCCCCGTCTTCTGCTGGGCGCCATCGCCGCTCTGGGCGGCCTGCCCACCAGCGGCTTCGCCCAAGACGGAGGCTTCTACTTGGGTTTTGCGGCCGCCGCTGAGCAGTTCGACGCCACCATCCGCAAGGTCGTGGACAACCGGCAACCCGGCAATCAGACGCCATCCCAAGGCCAAGTTTTCCGCGACCGGGATTCGGGCGATGGAACGACAACCGGATTGGGCGCCGCGGTCGGCTACCGGCTGCCTCTGAATGACAATGGCCTGCATCTAAGCGCCGAGTTCAACGCAACTTGGCACGGCGGCAAGGCCAAGGGACAGTTGGCCGGCGTGCGCAACCCCCAAGCGCGGGCCACATACCAAGCCGTTGAGGGTCAGCCGCTGCCGGAATTCGGCGACCGGGGCTGGGCGCAAGCGGGCGAAAGCTGGCCGGACGCTTGGCGCTTCAAGCGGGACTGGAGCTACGGCGCGACCCTGCGCCTCGGTGGGCAGCCCGGCTTCCTAAGCGCTTTGCTGGGCCCAAACGCCGAACTCCACGCTCTGGCGGGCATCCAACGCACCGAGACCAAGTACGTCAACCGCTACCTCGGATGCCTTGCCCCGCCCACGCCCAGCCTCCCCACGCCCTGCCCAACGGCAGCCGACTTCACGTCCGGCAGCAGCCGGTTCAGCAAGGCCCGCACGGCCTGGACCTTGGGCTTGGGCATCGGCAGGCCCATCGGACAGCGAACGCTGCTTCAGGTCGAAGCCTACTACGCCGACTACGGCAGGAAGACGCTCACCGAATTCACCGCGCCCACGCTGGTCACCCAGGCCCCCGGCGCCGATGCGATCGGACTGCGGCTGCGCTTGCTGAACTACTTGTAGTACACCGCCCGGGTCATTGAGAAGCGCAGCGCCATCCCGTCGATCTCCACATCGATGGGGGCTTCGCCGTCGCCAAGCTCGACCCGCTCAAAGGTGGTGCACAACGTCTCGCCCATGATGTAGTCCCGGTGTTCCTCGGCGGACTGCGCCAAGGCATCGGCGGCCTCATAGCGCAGCACGATGCGGTCGGACACGGCGAAGCCGCGCTCCCGGCGCGCCCGCTGCACCCGGTTGACCAGCTCCCGGGCATAGCCGCCGCGAATCAGGTCGTCGGTCAAGGTGCAGTCCACAACCACGCTGATTTGGCCGTCCGTCGCGGCGCCGGAATCCGGCAGGGGTTGGTGTTGCACGGCAATTTCGTCGGGGCCGAAGCGTTCGCCGTCGAGCAGGAGCTCGCCATCGGCCTGAAACCTGGCAATTTGCTCCGCGGACAGTGACCCGATCTCGGCAGCAAAGGCCTTCATGCGCTTGCCGAGACGCTTGCCGAGCACCCTGAAGTTGGGCTTGGCCACCAGTTCGATGTAGCGCGCTTCGTCGCTGTCGAAGGTCAGCGACCGCACATTCAGTTCGGCCTTGATGGTGGCGCTGAGCTTGCCGATCTCGTCAAGCAGGTCCGGATCCCTGTGAATGATGGTGAGCCGCCTAAGGGGGGTGCGCAGGCCAATCTTGGCTTCTTCGCGCTGCGCCCGTCCGAGCAGGATCACCTGCCGCATGCGCGCCACGGCGGTCTCCAAGGCGGGTTTGACGAAGCCCTTCTCCGCCTTGGGGTAGTCGCACAGATGTACCGATTCCGGCTTTGGCTTGCCGCCGCCAAACTGGGACAGCGCCTGGTAGAGGTGCTCCGACAGGAACGGCGCAAAGGGGGCCATGACCAAGCAGAGTTCCTGCAGGACCGAGTGCAAGGTGGCGAAGGCGGCGATCTTATCGGCGGTTATCCCCTCGCCCCAGAAGCGGCTGCGGTTGAGGCGGATGTACCAATTGGTCAGGTCCTCAATGAATTCAAAGAGCCTGGGCACGACGTTGTACAGCCGGTAGGCGTCCATCTCCTTGGCAACGCCGTCCTTCAACGTCTGCAGCCGGGACAAAATCCATTGGTCGAGGATGTTGTCACCGGGATGGCTGCCTTTTTCGGGCGACCAGCCGTCAATCTCTGCGTAGGTCTTCAGGAAGGTGAAGGCATTGACCCAAGGCAGCAGGGCACGCCGCGTCATGTCGCGCACCCCGGCGTCGGCGAAGCGCTGCTCCTCGGCCCGGACCAGACCGGAATTGATGAGGTAGAGCCTTAGGGCATCCGCGCCGAAGGTCTCCATCAGTTCGTCCGGCGGCGTGTAGTTCTTCAGCCGCTTGGACATCTTCTTGCCGTCCGCGGCCATCACCATGCCGTTAACGATGACGTTGCGGAAGGCCGGCTTGTCGTAGAGCGCCGCCGCCAGCACGGTTAGGGTGTAGAACCAGCCCCGGGTCTGGTCCAAACCCTCGGCGATGAACTCCGCCGGGAAGCCCGCCTCGAAGATGTCCTGGTTCTCGAACGGATAGTGCAACTGCGCGTAGGGCATGGAACCGGATTCGAACCAGCAGTCGAGCACCTCCGGGATGCGGCGGTAGGTGCCGTCCTCGCCGTCGATGGAAAAGGTCAGCGGGTCCACGTGCTCCCGGTGCAAGTCCTCAAGCCGCACGCCGGTGCGGGCCTCAAGCTCATCCAGCGAACCGATGCAGACCGCTTTGCCGGACACATCGTTGATCCAGATGGGAATGGGCGTCCCCCACACCCGGTTGCGGGAAATGGCCCAGTCCACCGCGCCTTTGAGCCAATTGCCGAAGCGGCCGTCCTTGATGTGCTCCGGCACCCAGCGCACCTGCGCATTGGCGGCGAGCAGTTTGTCCACGATGTCGGTGACCCGCACGTACCAGCTTGGCACCGCCCGATAGATCAGGGGGGTGTCCGAGCGGTAGCAGTAGGGATAGGTGTGCTGCACGGTTTCCTGGCGGTAGAGGACACCGGCGTCCTTGAGGTGCTCGATGATGGCGCGGTCGGCGTCCTTGACGTATTGTCCGGCGAAATCGCTGACCTCGCCGGTGAATCGACCCTGCATGTCGACTGGGCACACGAACGCCTTGATGCCCGCGCCCTTGAGCACCCGCGCATCATCCTCTCCGAAGGCCGGCGCCTGGTGCACGAGGCCGGTGCCTTCATCGGCCGTGACGTAGTCATCGGCCACCACTCGGAAGGCGCCCCGCGCCCGCTCCTCGCCAAAGTAGGGAAAGGGGGGTTCATAGGACTGTCCGACCAAATCGCTGCCCCGTAGCCGGGCCTTGATCTCCAGATCGCCGTAGGCGGCAAGCCGCTCCTCGGCGAAGTAGATGTGCCTGCCCGAAGCGGGATCCTGAGCCTTGACGTAACGGAGGCCAGCGTTGACGCAGACGGCCAGATTCGACGGCAGGGTCCAGGGCGTGGTGGTCCACACGGACAGGAAGGCGTCCTCGTCGCTCAGTTTCAGCAGCACCGTGATCGCCGGATCCTGAACGTCCATGTAGTTGGCGCTCGCCTCGAAATTCGAAAGCGGCGTCTCCAAGGCCGTGGAGACCGGCATGATCTTGTGGCCTTGGTAGATGAGCCCACGGTCCCACAGTGCCTTGACCACCCACCAGAGGGACTCCATGTACCAAACGTCCATGGTCTTGTAGTCGTTGTCGAAGTCCACCCAGCGGCCGAGGCGGGTGATGGTCTGCCGCCATTGGGCGACGTAGCGCCCGACGATGGCCCGGCACTCGTCGTTGTAGCCGGCCACCCCAAGCTCCGCCACCGCCTGCTGGGCGGACATGCCCAACTGCTTGTCGATCTCGTGCTCGATGGGCAGGCCGTGGCAGTCCCAGCCGAAGCGGCGCAGCACATGGCGCCCCTTCATGGTCCAGTAGCGCGGCACGATGTCCTTGATGGTGCTCGCAACGATGTGGCCATGGTGCGGCAGCCCGGTGGCGAACGGCGGGCCGTCGTAGAAGATGTACGGCTTTTTGCCTTTGCGTTGATCCATGGAGCGCTCAAAGACCTTGGAGCGCTCCCAAAGCTCAAGCACTTCGTGCTCCATTTGCACAAAGGAGAAGGTGCCCGTCGCTGCCGCCGGTTCCGTCATGGTGAACTGAAGATGAGGGAGGGAAGACCCATTCTAAGGCATCCGCGAGCCGCCTTTGAAGCAGAGCAGCCGCGCCGCCGCCCGATGAGCGCTACCCGATCAGTCCCCTCGCAGCCGCCGCTCCAGCTCCGCGATCCGGGCTTCCGCAACGCGGCGGGCGTCGTCCGCTTCCTTCCGAGCTCGTTCCGCCGCTTGCTGAGCCTCAATCGCCTCTTCTTGCGTCGGCAGGTAGCCGCTGTGCGGATCGAAGAGGCGCAGGTTGCCCTCCTGCAGATGAAGTTCCAAGCCCAGCAGACTCGGCGCCACAAGCAGCTCGCCGCGCTGCTCAAGAGTCACAGGCTCGAACTTGCCGCCCGGACCTAGGCGATGGCCCTTCAGTTCCGGCTTCAAGTAGTCTGCCGTCGGGTCGTATTGCCAGTATTCGCGGACCCCAAGGTTTTGGTAGATCCGATGCTTGCGTCCTTCGTCCTCCCTGCGGGTGGACTTCGAGGTCACCTCCAGCACGAAGTCCGGGCCGTAGCCGCCCTCTTCCCAGATTCGCCAAGTCTGGCGCTCCGCATCGGGACGCGGCTTGACGCCAAGCACCACGAAAATGTCGGGCACCAAGAATTTCTTGATGTTGTCCTGTTCGTAGTACATGAGCTGGTCGCACCCGACAATGACGTCGTCGCGGCCTTTGTACGCCAACAAGAGCGCGCCGAACAGGCGAAACGTCACCAGCACATGAAGACGGGTCTCACCCACAGGCTTACCGTCCGATTCCGGGTAGTCGTCCCGGGTCAGGACCGGGCGCTTGCGCGGCTTGGCCAATGGCCGCCGGAAGTCCGGCAGGCCGTGGGCAGGAAGCGGTTGGGTTTCGCTCATGGCAAGTTCCTTCGATTGGCGGCTCAAAGCCCCATTGCCTTATGTGAAATCTAGCACAGGGTCGATGCCGTCTAGCGACAACGGCCTGCGCAGTGGTTTTTTGCTTGCGGAGCATGAGGCCATCATCCAGCCTGCTGTTGGCAAAATCTGTACGTCATCGCCTACGCAACCGTGAGAAATCGACGCTTTGTGACCGCTAATGCGCCAATCGCCCGACGCGCTGATGTGATAGGTTGCGCCCCTCGACGAATGAACCCCCCACGGAGAAAAACAATGCAAATCGGCGCTGTCCTGCCCCACAACGAAATCGGCACGGACCCGGAAGCCATCAAGGCCTATGTCCAGGGCCTTGAGGCGCTGGGCGTCACCCATCTGCTGATCTACGACCACGTGCTGGGGGCCGACCCGGACCGGCCCGGCGGCTGGAGCGGCCCCTACGACAAGGACGTCGCCTTCCACGAGCCCTTCACCTTCTATGCCTTCGTCGCCGCCGTGACCACCCGCCTGGAGCTGGTCACCACCGTGCTGATACTGCCCCAGCGGCAAACGGCCCTAGTGGCCAAGCAGGCGGCGGAAGTGGCGCTGCTATCGAACAATCGGCTGCGCCTCGGCATCGGCACGGGCTGGAACGCCGTGGAGTACGAAGCCCTGAACGAGGACTTCAGCAACCGCGGCAGGCGCCAGGCGGAGCAGGTCGGCCTGATGCGCCGCCTGTGGAGCGAGGACACCTTCAGCTTCGAAGGCGACTACCACCGCGTCACCCAAGCCGGCATCAATCCGCGCCCCTCGCGCCCGGTGCCCATCTGGTTTGGCGGCGGCGCACCGGCCTTGCTCAAGCGCTGCGCCGAACTCGGCGACGGCTGGATGCCGCTCGGCGGCCCCAACGCCAAAAGCCAAGCCTGCATCGACGCCATGCGTGCGCATCGCGAGGCTGCCGGCCAAGCTTGGGACGGCTTCGGCATCCAAGCGCAAGCCCAGTTCGCCGGCGGCACCCCCGAACGCTGGCGGGCGCACGCTGACAAGTGGCGGGCAATGGGCGCGACCCACCTCGCCGTCGCCACCCACAACGCCGGCGCAACGGACGTTGACGGTCACTTGGCGCGCATCGAGTCCTACATGGCTGCCGTTGGCGGGTAAGAAGCCTTCAACACATCGCTAGTGCACTAGCCGCAGCATGCTCTCCATGCGTGGCTTCAGCTTCTCCAGATTGGCCGCCATCAGGGGCAAGATGACTTGGTCGGCACCCTGCGCCTTAAACTCCGCAAGCGTCTCGGCGTTCAGGGCGCCCCGGTTGGGGCCGACATAAACCTGCACATCGGCTCGGCTGCGGCCTGCCTCAGCCAGCAGGGCGTCCAAGCGCGCTAGCCGTTCCGCAAACGACTCCGGGCTGAGGTTGAAGCCGTACCAGCCGTCGCCGTGGCTGGCGACGCGGCGCAAGGCCGGCTCGCTCTCGCCACCGAAGAAGATCGGCGGATGGGGCGACTGCACCGGCTTGGGGTTGAAGTGACAGGGCGCAAGCTGGTAGGTGTCGCCTTCGTAGGCGGCCAGTCCTGGGCTCCAGAGCGATTGCATCACCTCGACGTACTCAACCGTGCGGCCGGCGCGGGTGCCGAAGTCCATCTGCAGGTTGTCGAACTCCTCCTTGAGCCAGCCGATGCCAACGCCGAAGTCCACCCGGCCGCCGGAAAGGTAGTCGAGGTCCGCCACCATGCGCGCGGTGT
>CAZRBP010000025.1:0-31525 GCA_964598305.1 uncultured Pseudomonadales bacterium
GCTCCTCCAAGTACTGGTCAATTTTGGTTTCAATGTCGTTCATGCGGATGGCCGCTACTAGTGTCCTGTCCGGTTAATAAGTGGGTTTTAGGCGCTAGGCCCTTTCGCCTCCTGGCAAGGCGCGACAACGCGGTGTGGCAGGCCCCACACAAGGCGGAGCAACGCAGCCAGGGGGTGAAAGGGCCACGAATAATCACACTTATTAATCGGACAGGACACTAGAAGTAGCCCTCCTGCTTCTTTTTCTCCATGGACCCATCGCTGTCGGAATCGATGGCGCGGCCGTGGCGTTCACTGGTGCGCGCTTCCAGCAGTTCCAGCAGAATTTTCGGCAGGGTGTCGGCCTCGGATTCAACGGCGCCGGTAAGCGGGTAGCAGCCCAGCGTTCTGAACCGCACCCGCTTGGTGTGAATCCGCTCCCCGGGGAACAGCTTGAGCCGGTCGTCGTCCACCAGCATCAGCATGCCGTCACGTTCAACGACCGGGCGTTCGGCGGCGTAGTAGAGCGGCACAATGGGAATGCCCTCCCGGTAGATGTACTGCCAGATGTCGAGTTCCGTCCAGTTGGAGAGCGGGAAGACGCGAATGCTCTCGCCGGGTGCCTTGCGCCCGTTGTACAGGTTCCACAGCTCCGGCCGCTGGTTCTTGGGGTCCCAGCGGTGCGCGCTGTTTCGAAAGGAAAAGACCCGCTCCTTGGCGCGGCTTTTTTCCTCATCCCGCCTGGCCCCGCCGAAGGCGGCATCGAATCCGTGCTTGTCCAGCGCCTGAATCAGGCCCTGGGTCTTCATCACGTCCGTATGCAGGGCGCTGCCGTGGTCAAAGGGGTTGATGTTCTTCTCAACGCCCTCCGGATTGATGTGCACGATGAGGTCCATGCCGGTCGCTTCGGGGATTCTGTCCCGGAACTCGTACATGGCCTGGAACTTCCAGCGGGTGTCCACATGCATCAGCGGAAATGGCGGCGGGCTCGGGTAGAAGGCCTTCTCCGCAAGGCGCAGCATCACGGACGAGTCCTTGCCGATGGAATACAGCATGACCGGGTTTTCCGCCTCAGCCATGACCTCACGAATGATGTGAATGCTCTCCGCTTCGAGGCGGTCAAGATGCGTCAGGTCCATGCTGCGGTCCTTCTTGGGGTTCTCCGGTAGGGCCTCCAGGTGAACGGGTTGATTGCGATAGGCGGTGAGTGCCAGCCGAGCCGACCCTCCCGAGGCAAGGCCGATGTTGTGCTGCCGGGCCCGCGCAACTAGGGCTTTGGCGATCTTGGTGAGGGCGCCCTCGGGCCAAACCAGCAATGGCTTGCCGTAGTGTTGATGCAGCGCATCCAGAAAAATCTCCAGATCGTCCGCGGAAGGCTCATGATCCAGCCACAGCCACTTGCGCCCGCCGCGGGCGTCGTTGGCCATGAGCAAATGGCCACGGGCACTTTCGTGCTGCTGCACGACCAGCGATGGCAATCGCCTGCGCTTGGCATCCGCATCCAAATCATCCCGTACGAGGCGTTTCAGCCCCTCCCCGTTCTCATCGACGACTTCAGAGGGTTTTCTGGGTGCCGGCAGGATGTCTCCCTCAGCAAGCGCCCGCTCCACCGTGCGCAGCGAGGCGCCGCCTGAAATCTCCTGAAGCTTCTTGGAGTCCCAACAAATGGGCGCTCCGTTGGCATCGAACGGGTTAACAAACCCCGCCTCCGGCAGTTGGAAAGTCATGCTCCACAGGCACTCTGTCGCAATATACTTTAAACTATAATTTTTTTGAACTTATCCTGTCAATGGGAAAGCGGAACATATTGCGACATACTTCAAAGGCGTTCCGTGGGGCCTATTCCGGGGTGAGATCCATCGCGAGCCGGGGAGCGATCCTTTCGAGCAGCTCGTGCTTTTGCACCTTGCCGCTGTCGGTGCGGGGCAGGTCCTCGCCGCGCAGGTCGGTGATGAACAGCTTCGGGATCTTGTAGCTCGATAGTTCCGCGTCCAAGCGCTGACGCAGTTGTTCGGGGTCCAGGCGCTCACCAGGCTCCGGCACCACCACGGCCACGACAATTTCCCCCGCACGGCGGTCGGACTTGCCGAGCACCACGGCCTCGGAGACTTCCGGGAACGCCGTAAGCGCGAGTTCCACTTCGCGCGGCGAGACGTTGGCGCCGCTAGTCTTGATCATTTCTCCGCCGCGGCCGAGGAAGAACAGGTGCCCATCCTCAGTAATGGCGCAAAGGTCGCCGGTGCGGAAAAAGCCATCCGGCTCGAAGCACTCGCCACGCTCGCGCTTGTAATAGCCCTGCATGACCGAATAACCGCGAACAAGCAGTTCGCCAATCTCCCCCGGCGGCAATTCCGCAGTTCCTTGGGGATCTACGATCTTGCGCTCGATGCCGTCGATGGCGCGGCCAAACGAATTAGCCCGCTCGCGCGTCAGCACCGCCCCATCGAGTTCGGCGCTGTGCTGCCCAAAGGTTTCGGACATGCCGAGCGACGCAGGCACCAAAGGCAACGGCACTTCCAGCGGTGGGCCTAAAACGCCAGCTCGTCGTTGGGAGTTGTGAAAGGGTTTGAGGCGGAGGAAATCCTCAGGTCGAAAGTCAGGGTGTTCCTTAATGGCGTTGAGCTGACCGGCCCAGCCTGTCAAGTGGTCGGGCAGTTCACGCCGCAGCATATTCAGGACTGACCCCGGTTTCGACCGCTCGGGGCAGATCAGCTCTCCACCGCCAATCATGGTGTTGAGCAGTGCGGACAGCATGCCGCCGATCCAGAAAAACGGTGTCAGCACCAGGACACGGGTTCTTGGCGCACACTCGGAATAGCCAAACATGGCGTAGGCATGCCGCACGACGGTCCCGTGGCTATGCAGGACGGCCTTGGGTTGTGCGGTGCTGCCGGAGGTGAAGATAACCACGGCAAGGTCAGCTGGCGTGACTTCCACTTCTACCTTGGCAAGAAAGTCATCGGACAAGTTTGCAGCATCGCGACCTAGGGCTCGCAGGTCCGCCGAATTGCCCCGGGCCCATGCGGGCACCACCTCGCCCCACACCCAAACTGACCGAAGATAGGGCGCATCCGCGAGACGCAAGGGGCTCTTAGACGCCGACACAAGCTCCCCAAATGCGCGCTCCATGTTGTCGACATAGTCGTGGCGCAGGTACCTGTCCTGCATCAGCAAAGTGTCGATGTCGGCAAACTTGAGCACCCAAGCCAGTTCCGGTGCTTTGAGAAAGGTGCTCACGCCAGTCACCAACGCACCCACCCGCAGTGCGGCAAACCAGGCGACAATCCAGTCTGGGGAATTGCCCATGAGCAGGCCTACCCGAGTGCCCTTGCCGATGCCTGCCGCGAGCAGCCCCAGCGCAAGCTCTCGGGATTCCTGTTCGGCCTGCCGGTAGGTGAGCGAACGGCTTGAGTTTCTGGCGAGAATTCGGTCTCCATGCTTCTCGCCCAAGTACTTCAGCATGGCCGGCAGAGTGGCTTTGTGATCGGGAGTTTCCATGCTCAAGCGGATGTGTTGCGATCCGGCTGGCGCCGGTCAAACTTGGATCGGGCTTGCTTGGCGCAGTTGTCCAAATGGCGATGAGGATCGTTGCTCGGCCTTGCAACAGCTTGCCAGCGCCCGTACTTGACCAGATAATTCATGCTTTTGGGTGGAACATGGAGATACAGAGCCACAAAGCCGTCCTAGTGGGTGGCGCTTCAGGAATGGCCAATGCCACTGGCGTGATGCTGGCCGAAAAAGGGGCTCAGATCGCCATTCTGGATTTGCCCACTTCGGATGGCGAAGCAGCGGCACAGCGGCTCGGAGGAACCTTTCACCCCTGCAACGTCATGGACTATGCGGGCACCGAAACAGCCCTCAACGAGGCCGTTGAAGCGCTCGGCGGATTGCACTTCGTCTGCAACACCGCTGGCGGGGGGCGCGCCAAGCGTACGCTCACCCGGCAGGGGCCGCATCCCCTCGATGAGTTTCAACACACCATAGATCTGAACCTGATCGCCACATTCAACGTCTCTAGGCTTGCCGCCGAGCATATGTCGCGCAACGAACCCAACGTCGACGGAGAACGCGGGGTGATCATCAATACCGCCTCCATCGCCGCATTCGAAGGACAGATCGGCCAAGTTGCCTATACCGCGGCTAAGGGCGGAATCGCAGCCATGACGCTGACCATGGCCCGCGACCTGGGTAGCCTCGGCATTCGCGTCATGACCATCGCCCCCAGCCTGTTCGCAACTGGGCTGACGGCCGGAATCCCCGACGACAGATCCCTCGCTCTCACTCAGGACGCCGCCTTTCCCAAGCGCATGGGGCGCCCCGAGGAATACGCGCGCATGGCAATTGCAATCTACGAGACCACCATGATGAACGGCAGCACCATCAGGGTGGACAGCGGTCAGCGTTTTGCGCCGCGGTGAGCCGGCACACGCCGTCATGAAAGTCGCGGACGTCCGCTGCATCCAAGCACGACCGATACTGCTCCAGACCAACGCGCTAAGACCTGCGTAGCAGCATGGCACCACCAAGGCTGCCGCCGCCAGTGCCAATGGCGCTGGCTTGAACATCCGCTACTTGGCGCGCCCCGGCGGTGCCGCGCAATTGCAGGCAGGCTTCATGCAAATGGCCAAACCCATGCAGGCGACCCTCGGAGAGTTGTCCGCCATTGGTGTTCATAGGGAGCTCTCCGGAGAGTGCGATTCGTTCCCCGCCCTCTATGAATGGACCGCTTTCGCCCTCACCGCAAAACCCCATTGCTTCAAGCCACAGCATGGCCAGGAAGGAGAACCCGTCATAGAGGTGCGCGGTATCCACATCAGAAGGCTTGAGGTCGGTTCGCTGCCACATTCCCTTGGCGGCGTCATGCATGGCCATTTTGGGAAAATCACTCCTGCCAAGCCAGGTGTCGATGCGGTCCCCCGTACCCGCCCCAATCGCCTCGATCAGGAGAGGGTCACTGCGCAAGTCTGGCTGGGTGTCGAGTCGTGACACCACGAAAGCGGTGGCGCCGTCGCAGGGTACGTCACAATCCAAGATGTTGAAGGGGGTGCAAACTTCGCGGCTCGCTAGGTAGTCCTCCATGCCAATTGGATCACGATGTATGGCCTTTTCGTTCAAAGCTGCGTTTTTTCGCTGGTTGATGGGGATGGCGCCCATCTGTTCTTTGGTGGTGCCGTATCTGTGCATGTGCGCGCTGGCGTGAACAGCGCACCAAGTCGCCGCCGACATGGCCCAGTACGGCAACATGTAGGCCATGTAGCCTTCCGGTCGCAATCGCGGGTTGCCACCGGTCGAGGCAACTGCACGACCGTGGACATTGACCGATCGCTCACCCAGTGAACGCCAGCAGAGCACATGAGTGGCGTAGCCTGCGGAGATGGCGGAAACGGCATTCATGATCGGGGAGAGTTGCGCAGCCATGCTGCCGTTTGAGTGCCAGCTCACGCTCAACCCCAGACTGGCGACCACATCGGCAATGCTGGCCGCAGCGGAGCCGGCACCTACGCCAGCCGGCGTATCCGGCCAAGTAGCCACTCCGTCGATGCCTGAGAGTTGAAGGCCCGCATCAGCGACAGCGGCTTCGCAAGCCTGGAGCGCCAGTTCAAACGGGTACTCCTGGGGCTCACGACGAATCGCCGACTGGCCGATGCCGCTGATGCAGGTGTTTTTCTCGCCATAGGCTGTCACCGGGACTGCCCCGTTCTTTCAAAGAGCGGCACGTACACTTCACCTTGCCGCTCGAAGTAGACCTGCACTGCCATGCCGACTTCGACCTCTTCCGGTCTGCACCGAGGCATGTTGGTCAACAGCCGGATGTCGGCCTGCTCCTCGAGTTCGATCAGCGCGATGATGTAGGGGACTTCGACATCGGCGACCCAAGGCTGAAAGTTGATGGTGAATCCGGCGACTGTCCCGCGTCCGGAAACCGGCTCGGGCGCTACTTGGGGTGAACGGCAGCGCGGGCAACGACCCGCGTAGGGGTGAATGTACAGACTGCAGTTGCCACAGCGCAGGATGCACAGCTTGCCGCCTTTTCCTCCGCACCAGAAGTACTCGTTCATCGGATTGATGTCCGGTAGCGGGCGCGGAGGCGGGCTTACGTCAGTAGCCACACCGCGTCCCTGCGCAGAAATCCCAAGCGCTGCTATGCAGGCGCTTTCCCCAGAGCCGAGCAAGCATCAGCGGTCACCGTGCCAAATGCAGTTGCGCTAGCTCTCAGCCATTGCCGCATCGCTGATCGGCACTTCGCCGTCGCCGTGAGCCGCATCGAACAGGAGAACCACATCGCCGGAGGTGATGCGGCGGCGCTGGCCAGTACCGGTTGGTGCCGCCCCGCCGAAGCTCATGGCGCGAGTATCCACATGACCCGCTTGGGCGCGCAGGGCGCTCACCGTGCAGTTTTCGCGCCCTCCCAGAATCGAGAAGGCGTCCAAGCTAAACTCACGCAGGGCGTTGCCGTGAGTGATCAGGTTGATCTCCTCGTCTGAAATATCCAGCCTCTCTAGGCTCTTCATCAGGGTTTCCGGAACTTCCGGCCAAACGGTATCGGAATGCGGGTAGTCACACTCATACATGATGCTCTCAATGCCAATGTCATGGCGGGACTTAAGCCCAAATCTATCGTCCACAAAGCAGGTCAGGAAATGCTCACGGAACACGTCGCTGGGATTCTTGCCCCCAAAGTCGGAGAACGTCCAGCCACGGTGGTGCTCGTGAGTGAAGTCGGCGCGCTCCAGGAAATAGGGAATCCAACCGATGCCACCTTCGGTCAGGGATATCTTCAGGTTCGGGTATCGCTGCAAAGCGCTTAGCTGCAGCCAGTCCGCCGCGCTGGTGGAGATTGACATCGGCATAGCGGTGATCCAAGCATCGATCGGCGATTCCATGGATGGATGGGGCGGCGCATATCCAGTGCCGATATGGCAGTTCACCACGACGCGGCTCTCATCAAGCGCCTTCCACAGTGGCTCCCAACACTCGTTGTGGATGCTGGGCGCACCGCGAACAGTGGGATTGTCGGAGAAGGAAATTGCATGCACACCCTTCTTGACCACGCGATCAAGCTCAACAATCGAGAGTTCAGGATTCCAGTAGGGGATCAGGGCGCAGGGAATGAAGCGGCCAGGGTACTTGCCGCACCACTCGTCAATGTGCCAGTCGTTGTAGGCTTGCAGCACCGCATAGGCTAGGTCCTTGTCTTCACAGCCGTGCAGGAAAGAGCCGTCGAAATTGACGAACGTGCCAAAGTTCAGTGATGCCAGGATGCCATTGACGTTCATGTCGTCTATGCGGGCGTGTACGTCGTAGCAGCCTTTTCGCATCTGGGAGTAGTTGGTGGGCTCCATGCCGTACTCGTCGCGCGGCCGCCCCACCACGGCGTTCAGCCCCACATTCATGACATCGCGGCCCTCGAAGGTCCAGAAGCATGAGCCATCGTCACGGGTGATGACCCGAGGGGCCCGAGAGCGCAATGACGGTGGCATGTGCTGGTCGAACATGTCGGGCGGCTCGATGATGTGATCGTCCACGCTGACGAGTACAAGTTCCTCCAGTTTCATAGCAACCTCGCAATCAGTTGGAATCAATTGGTCGAAGTGACCTACGCCATTGACGAGTCAAATCAACTTAGTGAGCCTCATCTGCTGTGTCAATCCAGCCTGTCGCGCATCCAGCCTGTCGCGCAACGCACGGGCAGTTCACTTGGCATGCCGGCCCAAAGTTCGCCATGGCTTAGTCGGACGATGGGAGCGGCTTGGCCTTCTTCACGGCCAGAGCGACGCCGCCGGCCGCGAGGGAGCCCGCTCCGGCTTTGGTACACAACAGTTCAATGGAACCGTCGTCATTGATGTAGCGTTTGCCGACCTCAGTACCCGTCATGAAGCCGGGATTGGCCTTGCCTGGCTTGACGTCTTCGCCGGCACTTGCCATCCGGGCGCCCCCGCAGGAGATTTCAGCGGCGCCAACGTACTTGATGATCATGACTTCAGTCGCGCAGACGCAGCTCCTAAACCGTTGACCAGGTTTGAATGTGGACATGTTGACTCTCTCATGTTGCCAGAAGCGCGGGGTCTATCCGAAAGCGCCGGCTTCGCGATGCCTTTCGATTTCCTCCCATTCCATGCCGGACTCCATTAGCAGCGCCTCCGTGTCCTGGCCAACCTCAGGAGCTGGCCCTTGGGGTGCGGTGGCTTCGCCGTCGAAGTGCATGGCGGCGGAAACAATGTCGAACTCCAGCCCTTCATTGCTCGTCACCTTCTGCAAGTAGCCATTGGCGCGAATCTGCGCATTGCGGTGAATTTCGGCAAAGCTCTGGGCCGGAGCCCACACACCGCTAAAGGCGCTGAACACGTCGATCCATTCCGCGAGGGTGCGGGTGAGGAAGATGCTGTCCAAAAGCTCGATGCAGGCTTCCCGGTTCTCCGAACGCAGGGCCGCAGTCTGGTAACGCGGGTCATCCGCGAGTTCCGCGCTCTCAAGGAGCTGGCACACCTCAGCCCAAAACCGGTCGCTCTGCAGGGCGACCAGGAAAATCCAGCGGTTGTCCCTAGTGCGGTAATAGTTGGTGATCGGGTTGCCCGCCTGTTTGCGGCTCGGGAGAGGCGTATCCGGATCTCTAAAGGGCGCAGACACTATGGCCGGGGCCAACGCCCACATGCCCACGTTCAGCAGAGACACGTCCACAACCGAGGCCTCGCCGGTGCGTTCGCGCTTGAACAGGGCGGTGCTGATCGCCCCGGCAATGGTGTTGCCACCCTGCAAGTCAAAAAAAGCGCTCGGCATGGGGGGAGCGCCTTCATCGCAGTAGTTCGAGAACAAGTCGGCGATGCCGGAACTCGCCCAACCGGCTGCCGAATCATAGCCGCCAGTGTCGGCCTTGGGACCCTTCGGCCCCCAGCCGCTGCCCTTGGCGTAAATGATGCTGGGGTTGATTGCCCGGATGTCCTCCACGTCAATCTTGAACCGCTCGCGCAATGGCGGAAGGTAGCTCGTCAGAAACACATCAGCCTTCTTCACCAGATGGTAAAGAACCTTCCTGCCGGAATCGATGCGCAGGTCGATGGTGATGCTGCGCTTGCCCCGATTCGGAATCTGGACAAACGGCTTGGGGCCTTTGATGTGATAGTGCTGCATGTTTTCGAGCCCGCGCTGCGGATCACCCGTCGGCGGCTCCACCTTAATCACTTCTGCGCCCATATCCGCCATCATGCCGCCAGCAACAGGCACGAATGTCCAAGCTGCAACCTCCACAACACGCACACCTTCGAGTGGTTTGCTCATCGCCTTGCTCCCCAAGGACATATCTGACCTTTCATAGAGTGAAGTCTTGTGTTAGTCAACGCTCGAGTTGTCCTAGCGACTGGTGTCCTAGCGACTGGTTGAATTGCGTAATATCTAATTATACAATTTAAATAAATAAACTCAATGGTCACGACTCGGTCGTCCGGGTGAACAGGGATTCAGGCCCCATCCGGGCAGTGGCTTGTTCAAGGTGGGGCTCCATGAAAATACCCGATCACGTCCCTATTGAGCTCGTGGTGGATGAGGATTACCTGTTTCCCCACATCACCCACCATGACCCAATGGCCGCGCTGCAAAGGGTCCGCGAGCAGCACGGCGAGATTTTCTACACGAGGGACACTCGGCGGGGCATGTACCCCAATGGCTATTGGGTGGTGACATCCCACCGGCTGATTCAGGAGATTCTGCGCGATGCGAAGCGGTTTTCAAGTCGTCGCATCTCAGGTTTCGGTCAACTCTTCGATCCTGACTTCTTTCTGCTGCCTCTGGAGATCGACCCGCCCCTTCATACGGATTTCCGCCGTGCCATGGCTGGCTTCCTATCCCCTCAGCGCGTATCGAGTGACTTCGAGCCCCGGGTTCGCCAAATGGCGGTGTCCTTGATCGAAGAAGTCAGGCTGCGGGGACACTGCGAATTCATCGAGGAATTCGCGACGCCATTCCCCATACTGATATTCATGCAGCTCATGGGCGTTGACGCATCCCGCTTCGAGGAATTCCTGGACTGGGAGCACATGCTCCTGCGCGGGGATGTGAAAGGCGAGAACGCCTCGACTCGCAGAGACGTGGCAATCAAGATTCGCGACTATCTCGTGGATCTGGTTGCCGCTCGTCGGGAATCTCCACAAGATGACCTGGTCAGTGAGGTCATCCAATTGCGCATCGGCGACCGTGCGATTACGGAGAAGGAGATACTGGAAGTATGCTATCTGTTGTTTGTCGGGGGCCTGGACACGGTTGCCGCCACGCTTGGCTACATGTTCCACCATCTCGCAACCGCACCGGCCGACCGCAAACGACTGCGGGAGGAGCCGTCCCTGATGGTTCCGGCCACCGAGGAACTGCTGCGACGCTTCTCGGTCGTGCCCACTCGCCGCAGCGCAACTCGGGACATCGAATTCCACGGCGTCACCATCAAGAAGGGTGAATACGTCGAGTGTGACCTCTCCATGGCGAACACCTGTCCCATGGCCTTTGACCAACCGCTCGATGTACAGCTTGATCGTCGCAAATCCCACGTCGCATTCTCGGCCGGCCCCCACCGCTGCATGGGAGTGCATCTGGCACGGCTGGAACTGCGAGTTGCCATGGAAGAGTGGTTGAAGCGCATTCCGGACTTTGAAGTCAACCCATCCGCCAAACTGAGTTCCCATTTTCCCGGCGTGAAGGGCTTGAACGCTCTGCCGCTCCTGTGGAAGGCGCAATAGGCCTTAAGTGACTCAAAACTAACAACATTGCGCCGCGCAAATTCCGCCTCTTCCTTAGAGGCGCATTCAATGGAGGCGCATTCAATCGGCGCTGTCGCGAGCAGCCAATTCAGCGAGAATCGCTTCGTGCCGCCGCTGGCTGAGCGGATAGAGCATGAACAATGCAGCCGAGGCACAGCCCAAGACCAGGAACCAGGCGGCAACATTGGTGGCAAGGCTGTTGCTGATGGCGACGGGTACGTTCGCCGGATCGGCCTTTGGCGTCAATCCCACGTAGGCCACGATCAGGCCGCTAATCTGCGCCCCGATGCCGGTGCTGACTTTAGCCACGAAGTTCACCGCAGCAAACAGTATGCCCTCTCGGCGATTTCCCGTGGCCAAGTGGTACTCATCGGTGACATCAGCGACCATCGCGCCCGGAATGACCAAGGATGAGGAGAGGACGGCGGCGATGGCGAAACTAATCCCAAACACAGCGACCTCGTAATGGGGTTGGTCGGGCGCTAGCAGACCAACCGTTTTGCTCAACACGAACAAGCAATAGGCAATTACGCCGGCGGCCAGGCCGCCCAGCACTGCCAGTTTCTTGCCGATTCTCCGGGAAATCCAAACCCAGATGGGCGTGGCCACCAGAAAGGCGACCGCGCTTGACAGCGGCAGGAAAAACACCAGTTCCGGATCCAGGCGCCAGAAGTAGGTGGCGATGTAGATTTCCCCGGCGCGAAAGACGAACAGGGCGACCACCCAGACAAAAAAAGCGGACAGCAGCACCGCGAAGGAAGGCAGCTTGCAGGTCTGCCAGATGTCCCGAAAGGAGCCAGCCAAGCTGAATCGCTCATCCGGTTTAGGCTGCGGCAGATGGGGAATGGCGTTGTGGGTAAACAGGGTCGAAGTCAGCAAGGTCAGAAAGATGATGCCGCCCAGTGCCAGCCCATATGGCTGGTAATGTGCGGGGTTTAGCTGACCGCTTGGAAATTCCGAAGTGGCGGTGAAGAACCACACCCCGGCCAGGAACACCAATCCCGTGCCCACGAAGCTGAAAAACTGCCGGAATGCGGTGATCGCGGTGCGCGCGTGGTAGTCCCGCGACATTTCCGCCCCAAGGGCGTAGTGCGGTATGACGAACAGCGTCATGGCGTTTCGCGCCAGCAGGGCCATGACGAGCAGCCAAGCAAAGAGGGCGGCCTGGCCCAAGTCATCGGGCGGCAGGAACAGGAGCATGAAACAGATGCTGAAGGGAACGACCGCGCCGTACATCAGCGGGTGCCTACGGCCCCAACGGTGATGCAAGGTGTCTGACCAGCGCCCGACCACAATGTCGCTCACGCCATCGGTCACCGTCGCCAAGAGAAGCGCGAGGCCGGCAAGCTTTGCATCCAGACCCAGCACTTGGCTGTAGTAGAACAGGAGCACGGAGGACATGGCGGAGTTTTTTATGCCCTCAGCCGCCTGGCCCACCCCGAACCAAAATCGATTCCAGACACCGTCCGCACGACTCGTGCGGCGTAGCGGATTGCTCATGGCTTCGGACCTGCTTCTGGCTCATGCGAACGGTGGATTAAACTGTTCCGGCACCGCCACGATTGAGCTGGCTGTGGCTTGGGCCTAGGGCTGGCAAGCACCTCCCCAATAGTTATATTATACAAATAATTTATCTATGTAGAGTGATGTCTCTGCGGGAACCCAAGGAATGTTCTTGCTCTTTGAGGCAGCGATCGCGATGCAGTACAGTGGAACGCCAAGCATCTCGCAGATGAACGCTGGCACCTGGAAAAACGATGGATAGACCGCGTCCAAGCAAGTCTGTCGTTATCACCGGCGGCAGCAAGAAAGGGCTGGGATTGACCTGCGCCAAGAAGCTGCTCAGCAGGGGGGATAGGGTTTTCCTGCTCTCCCGCACCCCGGGAGAGACCACTGCACTGCATGAGCGGCACGGCAGCCTAGTGAACTGGGTGCGGACTGACCTCACGGACCGCTCTTCGATTGCAGATGCCTTTCGGCAGATTGCCGGGCTGAGCGACGGTATCGACGGGCTTGTCATTAGCGCGACCTATGCGCAGGCGCACAGCTTCGAGGACTTGCCAGAGCACGTCGTCAACACCAGCCTCTCCATGAATGTCGCGGGTTCCATCTACTGTTTGCAGCAGGCTGCGCCCATAATGGAGGCTGGCCGTTGCGTTTTCATCTCCTCGGAGTCCGTAAGCCGGCCAGTGTTCATGCTGGCGCTGTACGCTGCGGGCAAGGCGGCTATTGAAACCATGATCGAAGGCATCCGCAAGGAGCTCTACGAGGATCGGGGCATTCAGTTAACCACCCTGCGCAGTGGCTCCATGCAGGACACTTCCTTCGCCGCTGAATGGCCTGACGAGGTGAAAGAGAAGTTCTACGCCTTTGTGCGGGAGCAGGGAACAGCGGTGCACACTGGGTCGAGGATGCCCATTGATCGCGTGGCGAATGCCGTGCTGTTTGCCTTGGATCTACCCTCCGATTGCGCCACCCATCACATCGACCTGCGCAGCGCGGATGCATTCTAATGCCGCGAGCAGATTCAGATTCGCATACTGATCGAGAGGCCCCATAAGTGTGACCAGTTCAACACACATCAAGCGCACCCAAGACCAGGGCGTACTCACATTGACGTTTACCCGCGACGAGAAACTCAACGCGGTAAGTCCGGAAATGAGAAAAGTCATCGAGCAAGCCGTGGCCGACTTCGGCAACGACCCGCAGCACAGGGTGTTGGTATTCGCTGCCGAAGGCCGTTACTTCACGGCAGGCATGGATATCGGCCGCATGAAGGATCCGGACAAGCAAAGGAGTGCCCAGACCGGAATCACCCTGCGCCAAGACTACCGCCAATTGCACAAGCTGTTCGACGAACTTGAGGCCATTGAGAAGCCGGTAATCCACGCCGCTCAAGGGCCCTGCCTCGGAGTAGGCGTAGAGTTGTCCGTCTCCTGCGACTTTCGCCTAGCATCTGAGAACGCGAGCTACGGCCTTCCGGAAATTCCGGTTCTCGGCGTAATCGCGGGATCAGGCGGCATCAGCCGTGTGACCCGTCTGGTTGGGCCGCACTGGGCTCGTTGGATCGCAATGGCGCCCAACAGGATCCACGCCAGAAAAGCGGAGCTTATCGGACTGGTTCATGCCGTCTTCGAGCCTGGGTCATTCAATGAGGAAGTACACAAGTTTGCCCGCAGTCTTGTGGATTTGAGTCCTGAAGCCTTGGGGCTCGCTAAGCTGGCAATCGATTCGGCAGCCTCAAGTGATCGGGTCACGGCGCGAAATTTCGATCGAGTCGCCAACACCCTGCTGCGCATGAGCCCGGAGCACCTGGAGAAGATCGACGCCTTCAATGCCAAGAAGCCAAAGGGCTGAGGTCCTTTGGCTTCGCGCCGCTGACGATGGGCTGGCCGAAGATATCAACGAATCACTCGTCATTCTGGCGCTCGCCTGCGCATCGGCTGCATTTGTGTCGCAAAAGGCGCTCACAGGCACAGCAAAACAAGCAATCCACAGAGTTCCCGATTTCGTGAGGAAACACCCCTGAAACCTTCGGCACCCACACGCTTCCAAGCAAACTATGCCCTGATTGTGCTGCTCTTGGCGTACATCCTGTCGTTCATCGACCGCAATGCAATGGCGGTGTTGATCGGACCCATCAGGGAAGAGTTCGCCATATCCGACTTTCAATACAGCTTGTTGCACGGCTTAGCGTTCTCGCTGTTCTATATTGGCCTCGGACTCCCAATCGCCCGCCTCGCCGACCGAAGCAATCGCACCCTCATTATCAGCATAGGCGTTTTCATCTGGAGTGTGATGACCTGTCTGTGCGGGCTGGCGCGGAGCTTTACGTCCCTGTTCCTGGCACGTGTTGGCGTCGGGATCGGCGAGGCGGCCCTGTCCCCACCGGCCTATTCGCTGCTGGCCGATTTCTTCGCTCCGCAAAATCTCCCTCGAGCGATAGCCGTTTACACCCTCGGCATCACATTCGGCGGCGGCTTGGCATACATCATCGGCAGCGCGGTTTACCAGTACTTCGACGAGAGCGCCCATGTTGTTCTTCCCCTGGTTGGGGCATTGAAACCATGGCAGATGACATTTGTGGCAGTTGGTTTGCCCGGCCTTTTGATTGTTGCCATGCTGGCCCTGGTGCGCGAACCCCCTCGGCGGGGCGCCAAATCGACAGACGGCGAACAGCATGCCTCAATTGCTGAAGTCGGCGCGCAGTTGAGGCGACACTGGCGCGCCTACTCTGGCCTTGTCGGGTCGATGTGCCTGCTCGCCATCCTGGGATACGCGACGACAGCTTGGTATCCAGAGTTCCTGATGCGCACCTATGGTGTGGAGCGGACCGTCGCCGGCGCACAGTTCGGCACCATCTTTCTGGTCGCGGGGAGCTTGGGCGTAATCGCCGGAGGATGGAGCGTGGCCCCACTGGAGCGCCGAGGCTATCAGGACGCTCCGCTGCGTATCGTGTTGATCTGCGCGGTGCTTTGGATGCCGCCCGCTATCCTCGGCCCCCTCGCGTCCACATCTGAATGGGCGGTGCTGGCGGCCTGCCCGATTATGTTCTTCCTCAATGCGTTTTTCAGCGTCGGCATCTCTGGCCTGCAACTGATAACCCCCAATAACATGCGTGCGCAGATTTCGGCGCTGATGGTGTTGACCACCAACATATTCAGCATCGCGCTTGGTCCGATGGTGGTTGGATTCCTTACCGACTTCGTGTTCGGAGACGATCAGGCGTTGCGCTATTCCCTTGCCAGCTTGCCGACGGTCCTCTGCCCAATCGCCATTCTCCTCGCTTGGCAGGGTTTGGCGGCTTACAAGCGCGCTAGGGTCTAGGGCCTGTTAACACTACCTGGGTCAACAGGCCCTAGTCCAGAAATCTATCGGCGACGGCGTGAGCTGCGTGGGAGTTACCGCATCATCTCTTTGTGGCTCGCCATTGCTCGCTTGCTGGCCTTCCCGGAGAAGGCGGTGAACATTGCTTCCATGTCCAGTACTTCCGGGAGCGTGCGATTCTCCGCCGCATTCAGCACTTTCTTGGCGTAGTAGTAGGCTGCGGTGAACCCGTGGCGGATGCGGTCCACGACTTCCATGGTCGCATCCTCAAGTTGTTCGTCGGGAACCACCCGATGCACCATGCCGTACTCAAGAGCCTGGCGGGCACCTAGGTCTGGGTTCAGGAAGTAGAGCTCGCGGGCCCTCGCCGTTCCCAAGATCCGGGTCCAGAAGTAGGCGCCACCGTGGTCCCCGGAGAGCCCCACATCCACGAACGGCATCAGGTACCTCGAGTTTTCGGACGCGATGCGCAGGTCGCAGGCGCCTGCGAGATTGAGGCCAGCGCCAGCGGCTGCCCCGCGGATCATGGCAATAGTGGGCTTGGTCATGTCATGCAACAGGCGCGGTGAATCAAAGTTGCGGCGGGACCCTTCGATTACGTCCTCAACGGCTGGCGGACTGCGCGGAGCGTCACCCTTCTTCTCTTCAGCCTGCTTTCGGGACGCGCCCGCCTCGAAAGCGGCCTTCGCTTTCAGGTCGCCTCCAGAGCAGAATGCGCCACCGGCGCCGGTCAGCACCACAACTTTGACGTCTCGGCGCTTTTCCGCGACCAACAGTTCATCACGCAATCCCCTCATCAACGATGGATTCAATGCGTTGCGCTTTTCTGGACGGTTCAGCGTCAGCTTGAGCAACCCGTCATCAAACTCAGTAATCAGCTCGGGCATTTGGAGTCTCCCTTCGAGTGAGAAATATTGCAATGCGTTAAAATATATATATAATACAACTAATCGCTGAGAGAGGACATGGATCGCCGTTCCATGCAGATCTGCCGGATGCAGGACTGGAGCGATGCGGCGGCGAACAGTCACTCGCAGCGCTGGCGTTTTACGCATGTTCGACTCGGGAAAGGGGGTGCTCAATGAAGAAGCGTTTTGTTTGTTTGGCCAATGGCGCAGCCATTGTGGTTGGTGCTGTTGCCGCGTTGCAGGCCGTGCCAGGGATTTCGCAGGCGCAAGAGGTGAGGTTGGAGGAAATCGTCGTTACCGCCCGCAAGAAGGAGGAAACCTTGCAGGATGTTCCGCTGTCGGTGACCGTTTTCTCCCAGGAGTCACTCGATGGAATGGGCTTGACCGAGTTCGAGCAATTGGATTTCAACAATCCAAACGTGCGCATGAGTCCATCGGGTAACGGAGGCACCGCCAATACCCGCATCGTCATGCGGGGCAATGTTCAGAATGACAGTGGCACGCTGGTGGATGGCGCTGTGACCGCCTACCAGGACGGGCATGCGTTGGCCAAGCCCATGGTTTTGGACGGCGCATTGGTTGATGTCGAGAGCGTTCAGACCCTGCGCGGACCCCAAGGCACCCTGTTTGGTCGCAACTCGACCGGCGGCGCCGTGCTGTTCCAGACCGTTCAGGCGGACCCCGATGCTGGTCTCAGCGGCTACGTCACGGGAGGAACTGGTGATCTTGGTCAGTTTCGCGCCGCCGGCGCCCTGAATGTGCCTCTGAGCGACAGTGCTGCGGTGCGCTTTGTGGCTGACCACAGCGAACGCGACGGCTATGCAGACTACAGCGACGGCAGCGAACGCGGCGACAAGGACGTGACGGTGGCCCGGATCAACTTCCATTGGGCCTTGCTTGACAACACAGTTCTTGAGGCAACCTTCCAGAACACTGACATCGAAGGCAGCGCCGCAGCGGTCGGCGCAGTGGATGCGCTTAGCCCGGCGGCTTCCCTGACGCCACATCTGGATGACATCCAGAATGACCTTACTGTGTTCGGATTCGCACCTCGCAAGTCAATTCCAGACAACTCCTCTGGCGGTGAGTCGGACTTTTACGCCCTGCGCCTCACGAGCGAATTCGAGTCTTCCACCCTGAAGTTCATGGCCTCCCACCGCGAATTCGACATTGACCAGAACGTTGCCATTCCTCCAAGCATCTTGGATACCGCCCAGTACACCATGTCGGCGGAGGAAACTTCATACGAACTGCAGTACAACGCACAAGCGCTCGATGACCGACTGGACTGGGTGGGCGGGCTGTACCTGTATGACGAAACGGCTTTCCGGGAGAACACGACCCGTCTGATCGGTGCCTTCGGCGGCGGTCCGGCGGTGTTTCGATCAACCGACATGGATTCCGAATCCCGCTCCGCCTACGTTCAGGGCACTTACAGCTTCACAGATGCATTCGGTCTGACAGCCGGCCTGCGTTATACGGACGACACCAAGGACGCGATTGGAGTCATCTCTCCCGCCGGCACCGTCTCTCCACCCTTTGAATACGACGAGGACGACGTAACCTACCTGGTCTCCGCGGAGTGGTTCGTACAGCCCCAAGTGCTCCTCTATGCGTCCGTCGGAACGGGCTACCGGGCAGGTGGCACCACGGGTGATTCCACACCGGCGGGCGAGCTGCGGTTCTTTTCCCCGGAGGAGGTGATCAACTACGAAATCGGCATCAAGGGCACTTATATGGAGGATTCTCTGCGCATCAATGCGGCCCTCTTTCACCAGAAATACACCGACTATCAGTTCTTCGAGGTCCGAGAGGATGCAGCCACAGGCCTGCCCTCCCGATCCTTGCAGCAGTCCGACGCAAAAATACCAGGTGGAGAATTGGAGGTCACTTGGCTGTTGCCGGGCGACTTGACGCTGCAGGCGACCTTGGGCTTCACCGACAGTGAGCTGGACGACGACCTGTCTCCAAACGATGGTGACGAACTGTCACTGGTCGAGGGCACGAACTACAGCATCAGCCTGACCAAGGACTTCTTCACTTCCGTGGGTGATTTCAGTCTTCTGGTGGCCTATGACTGGCGGGATAGCTTTAGCACGGAGTTCGACCGATTCAACCCGCCCGCCCGCAACAAACTCGACGATGTAGATGATCTCGGCCTGTTGAACGCGTCGCTGACTTACTCCAACGAGAACTGGAGCGCGCGGCTTTGGGGCACCAATCTCACCGATGAGAAGTACTTCACCCACATCCTCTTCAACGACACGGCCAGCATTAATGGCATCCTGTTCGGGTTCATTGCGCCACCGCGGATGTTAGGGTTTGATGTAACTTTCAATTTCTAGATCGCACCGATGATACGCTTGTCGGGGGATAGGCCTCGTGCCACCGCCTGACCTTAGGCGCAAGCGAATCGGACTGGAGAAATGTCAAGGCTGAGCAGGTCGATGAATCTTGCCGGAGAAGAGGTGCTTGTGGTGGGAGGTGCCTCAGGCATGGGCGCCGCGGCCGCAAACATGCTTGTCGAGGCGGGTGCCCGTGTCACGGTGCTCGACTTGGCAGAAGTTGCGTTTGACACATACCGCCGGCTAAAAGTCGACCTCGGGAACGAGGCATCGGTTAAAGCGGTTCTCGATGAGCTAGACCAAGATTGGCGCATCGTCTTTGCTTGTGCCGGGGTGGCAGACGGCACGCCTGGCATCGTCCAGATCAACTTTCTCGGCCAACGAACCATCGTGGACCGCCTAGTGAAACGTGGGAACTTGGGTGCTGGCTCCGCGGTCGTGATGATCTCATCCGTTGCTGGCATGGCTTGGAGGGAGAATTTGGAGCAGGTGAAGTCTTTTCTCAATTGCAAGACTTGGGTGGAGGCTGAGGCTTGGCTCGAAGCCAATGGGGATTGCAACACTTACCGATTCAGCAAACAAGCCATGTGCGCCTACACGGGGCTTGAATCCATGCGCTTCCTCAAGCGTGGCGTACGCATCAACACGGTGATGCCAGGTCCGACGGACACCCCGCTTGCCCGCGCCAACGAGGAACTCTGGCTGGGATTCGGCGCAAAATTCCGTGAGGAGGTCGGCGTAAACCCGCTCACACCGGAACAAGTCGCCTCGGCAATGGTCTTTTTTGCGTCAGACATGGCCAGCGGTGTCAACGGCTGCAACATGCTGGTGGATTTCGGCCATATTCAAGCCGCGACCTCGGGGGTGTACGACGAGCCTGCCTACCAAGATGATCGCTACTCGATAGGCAAGTGATCGCCTGTTGGATTCGCGATACGTGTTGCAATTGAAGAAGGGCCGCAGGGAATAGGCACGATGGGTCAGTTATTGCGGCACCAAGCGAGTCTCTACATCGACGGACAATGGCTTGCGCTTGACGCTCGAGATCAGGAGCCGATCATCAATCCCGCGACGGAAGAGGTCATCGGCCATACGCCAATCGCTGAGGATCAGGACGTTGAGTTGGCAATTGACGCCGCGCGCCGAGCCTTCGATTCTGGGGTCTGGTCCGGTCTATCCGCCAAAACGCGGGCCGACAAGATTCAGGAACTGCTCAATCACTTGAAGGCGCGCAGAGAAGCGATCATCGACTTGATCATCGCGGAAACCGGCGCGACGCGCGCTGTGGCCGCAGCCCTTCAGTTCGACTATCCCATGAAGCACGCCGAAAGGAGTGTGCACGTCGCTCCGGCTCTCGACGAGCGTTCAGGGGTGAACCCCGAAGTCGTTCCCATGGGTGAAGGCAGCGCATTGGGAACAGGCATTCGCGCGCGCATGCCGGCGGGTGTTGTGGTCGCCATCACGCCCTACAACTTCCCCTACCTGATGAACGTTGGAAAAGTGGTGCAGTCGTTGCTAGCGGGTTGTACGGTCATACTCAAGCCTTCCCCCTACACGCCTTTGCAGGCATTCCTGCTTGCTGAAGCCATCGATGCCGTCGGCCTGCCGGCAGGCACCTTCAACTTGGTCACCGGTGACGCCGAGATTGGCGAAGCGCTGACTTCACACCCCAAGGTGGACCTGATCAGCTTTACCGGGTCCGACAAAGTGGGCGCGGCGATTCAGGCACAGGCGGCGCCAAGTCTGAAGCGCTGCTTGATGGAGCTTGGCGGGAAGTCCCCCCTCATCGTTCGTCAGGATGCGGACTTGGACGCAGCGGTCAGAACCAGCTTGGGCAGCTTCACCGTCCATGCGGGGCAGGGCTGTGCCATGACCACTCGTCACCTTGTGCACAATTCCATCCGGGAGGAGTATTTGGCCAAGTTGTCGGCCATGGCGTCAGCCGTCAAAGTCGGCGACCCGGCGGATGCGAGTGTGCAAATGGGGCCGCTCATTCGCGATGCGGCGCGCCAACGCACGCAGTCCTACGTGGAGATCGCGCTGGATGAGGGTGCGAAGTTGGTGGCTGGCGGCCACCGTCCGAAGGGTCTTGACCGTGGCTTCTTCTTCCAACCTACTTTGTTCGACGGCGTATCCAATGAGATGCGCATTGCCCGTGAAGAGGTGTTCGGCCCCATTGCCGTCGTTATGGGCTTCGACTCGGATGAACAGGCCATCGCAATGGCCAACGACTCAGAGTTTGGCCTCGGGGGTGGCGTCTTCTCCAGCGACGTCGGCAGAGCCTATGACATGGCAATGCAGATCCGCTCAGGCACGGTGGCCATTAACGGCGGTGCTGGCACCATGCTCAGTGATGCGCCGTTTGGCGGCATCAAGCGGTCCGGCTACGGCAAGGAGTACGGGCTTGAAGGCTTGCTTGAGTTCACCTACCAGAAACTCATCACCTTTCGCGGCGCTTGAACCAGACATGATCCGCACTGGGCAGAGCGGGCGGGAACACACAGCCGATGCGGACTAGCGCTAGTCCAACACGTCGATGATCCGCTTGGTCTCTTGGTTTCTGAACAGGTACTCGCGTACACCCGCTAGATGATTGCGCCAGAACATGGTCGCTGCGTCGGCATCGCCCTCCTCTATCAGGGTGATTAGGCGTTCATTGGCCGCTATGGCCAACGATGTGCTGCGCTTGAATGCCCTGTTGTTCGACATATCCAACGAGATTCCATACTCTACGGACATGTGCTTGTAGTGAACGTCGTTTAGCATCTGCATGATCAGCAGCAGAGTTTTGGAGCCGGTCAACTTGAC
This sequence comes from uncultured Pseudomonadales bacterium, assembly GCA_964598305.1. Lineage (GTDB taxonomy): Bacteria > Pseudomonadota > Gammaproteobacteria > Pseudomonadales > Azotimanducaceae > Azophilus. The sequence goes on from CAZRBP010000025.1 coordinate 21,613, forward strand.
AATGTTCTCGTGAAAGCGAGTGGAACAGCGACTCATCAAGGTCACGTCCCGTTTGTCCGTTGCCTGTTTGAGATCGTCAAGGACTCCCCGGAGATTTGCAGGCGCCGCGTTTCTGGCCTCTGGAGACTCGACCACCATGTGCACGGCCGGTGGCTCGATGAATTGTCTGGCGCGGTACACATCCGCGAGGGTAGTGTCTTGGGCCTGGAGCACTAGACCGAAGTGATGGGCTGCGAGATCAGGCCCGGGCAGCTGCACAACGGGGCCACCTCTTGAACCCCTGCGCACGGAGATGAGCGCATCCGCCTCCAGGATACGCAGCGCTTCACGCAGTGTGGGACGTGAAATCTGGAATTGCTCGATCAGTTCCGCTTCGGAAGGGAGGCTGTCGCCTTCTTTGAGCTGCCCGCGCATGATCTTTCTGCGTATATCGATGGCAATTAGCTCGGATTTCTTCAGTACCTTGATGGGTGACAGCGTAATTTTCGCTCCCTCGGACATGCTTGTGCTCCCGAAGCTCCAATACTCAGTGATTCCGTGGGTGACATGGCCTGCCGGTGGGCCCGTGCGCACCGACTCTCGGCCAAACCCAAAAAGATATAGAGTATTGTCTCAGTGAAAAATATACAACCAATTGTCTGCCTTGAAATTTGAAAACAGCACCCGACTGGGGGCTTCGGCCGCGCGAATATCGATATTGGGAAGGGTAGCCCTTCATTGCCAAATGACGCATCCAATCTCGGTTCGAGTTGCAACGTCTAAACCGCCGATTCGCCTCCATCGGCCATGTACATGGCACCGGTAACCCAGGAAGAAGCGTCGCTTCCCAGGAACAGGAGCACTTCGGCGATTTCCGATGGCTGGGCCAATCTCCCAAAGGGAATTCTTGCCTTGATCGCGTCGATGACTTCGGCGCCCAGTTTCTCTTCGACTCGCGAAAACATCCCGGTTGCGGTGGGGCCGGGGTTCAACGTATTGACGCGGATGTTCAGCGGCGCGAGTTGCTTGGCCGCGCATCGCATCAAACCGGTCACTGCGTGTTTGGAGACAGTGTAGGCGACCGTTGGACCTCCGCGGGTGGCGCCGATTGAAGAGGTGATGACAATGCTGCCGCCGCCGCGTTTCTCCATTGCGGGCGCAACCGCCTGGATATTGAGCAAGGGGCCTTTGACGTTCACCGCCCAGGTGAAGTCGAATGCCTCTTCGCTGACTTGCAAAACCGGGGTGGGGTCGCCCTCGACGCCGGCATTGGCCAACAGGATGTCAATGCCGCCGTATCTCTCCTCAGCCGCAGCGGCCATGGCGAGGTTGTCGTCAATCCTGGTTACGTCACCAACAAAGTAGCTGAGGTTGCTCGATCCCACGTCAGCGACAACGCTCCGGCAGGCTTGTTCGTTGCGGTCAAAAATCAGAACCTTGGCACCCTCTCGGACATAGAGATTGGATGCCGCTCTGCCCACGCCACTGGCGCCACCGGTGATGATGGCGACCTTGCCCTCAACTCTGTTCATCGAAGTCTCCAATTGCCCGGAATGGACCAAGCGCAACCTTTAGTCTAGATTATATATACAATTGTCACGCCATTGGCGCATCGCATTCCATGCGGACCGACGTGAGCCCGCCCAATGGAAGACCGTCGAATCAATGGCACGAAGTAGGGAGGAACTAGTGGACATCGGCAAATTCATAAACGAGGTCATTCGGCTTGAGCCCGAAAGCAATGCGCTGGAGTTCAAGGGTCGCTGGCACACTTGGGGTCAGGTGAGCGCAACCGTTGACCAGATTTCCACCCTGCTTGACACAGGCGGCGTGAGCAAGGATGCCGGTGTCGCCGTGATGCTGCGAAATCGGCCCGCCCACTTCGCGACCCTCCTCGCGCTTTTTGTCTCCCGGCGATGCCTAATGCTCGTCAATCCTATGCAGCCGCCGACAAGGATTCGGGAGGACCTTCTCAAGCTGCGCACTGAAGCGGTGATTTTCGATGCCGAAGACTGGGCTCAGGATGGCCTTGTCGAAACCGCCAGGTCAATAGGCTCGCTTGGCATACAGCTTGGCGGCGCAAACGGGGAGTGGTCGAGCGTACTGCCAGGCTGTGAGGTTCGTGCGCATGGCCAATTCGGGGCGCCCCGCCCGGAGGTGGGCATTGAAATGCTGACCAGCGGCACCACCGGCACTCCAAAACGCGTCCCTCTCCCACGACGGTCGATCGAACTTGCCCTGACCAGTGCCTTTGGCTATGAGAGAGGTCGCAGCCTGGACGATCCGCCACAGTTGCGCGAGAACGTGATAGTGCTGTCGCAGCCATTCACCCACCTGTCGGGCGTGTTTGCCGCCCTGTCCAATGTGCTCGCCGGCCGCTCCATCTGTCTGCTGGAAAAGTTCAGCGTTGAAGACTGGCGCGATGGCATCAAGCGGCATAAACCCCGCGTGGCCAATGCCGTACCCACTGCACTACGCATGATTTTGGATGCCGATGTTCCGAAGGAGGACATCGCCAGCCTGGTGGCCATTCGTAGCGGTTCGGCTCCGTTGCCCCCGGAGACTGTCGATGAAGTCCTTGAGCGCTACGGTATTCCGGTGCTGGGGAACTATGGCGCTACTGAATTCGCCGGCGGCGTCGCCGGCTGGAGCTACCGGGACTTCAAGCAGCACTGGACGAGCAAGCGCGGCAGTGTGGGAAGGATTCAAGCGGGAATCGAAGCGCGCATCGTAGACCCTGGCAGCTCAAAACCCCTGGCTGTCAATGAAGTCGGGCTATTGGCTGTGCGCGGCAAGCAACTCGGCGACGGCGAGAGTTGGGTGCGGACTACAGACCTCGCACGCCTTGACGAAGACGGCTTCCTATTTGTCCTAGGGCGCGCGGACCACACCATCATTCGTGGTGGCTTCAAGGTAAGCCCTGGGGAAGTGGCCAAGGTTTTGGAGTCACATCCCGCAATCCGCGAGGCCGCTGTGGTGGGCGTCGCCCACCGGCGCCTCGGCGAAGTGCCGGTTGCCGCCATGACTGTCATGGACGGCGCCGAAGCGCCCGCGATCGAGGAACTCGAAGCGATGGTGAGGGAGAGAATGACCGCCTATTCCGTTCCGGCCGCATTCAAGTTCGTCAAGGATCTCCCCAGAACGCCTGTGCTGAAAGTCGCCGCGACAGGAGTTAAGGCCCTGTTTGAGGATACCGCCGCATAGATACCGCTGCATAAGGGTGGGAATGACCCAACGCACGGATCCCTACGCCAAACTCTACTTTTTGGACAACTCCCAGTGTTTGGCCATCATGCGGGCTGCCTCTTCGGCCAATTCGGCAGGCACTTCAGGATACATCGCTAATCGATCCCGCTTCGGGAGCGCAATCGTCGCGGTCGCGTTCACGGTCTCCTCGCCGCGCTGATTCACAAGGCGAACCTCCACGTCAATCAGGCCCTGCCCTCCTTCCTCCCGCTTGCCGGTCACCCTGCCCGTGATGTGCTGCACGTCGCCCATGTAATTGAACTTGCGAATCTGGTCGTGTACATGAACCACCAGGCCATCGTCTCCAGCCCAGTCGGTAAGGAAGTGAAACAGGTGGTTCTCACGCATCACGCCGTAGTCGTAGGCCATGGGGTTGCCGATGGCTTTCGCCCAACTCGGATCCCAGTGCAGGCGCTGCGCCACATCGGGAACACCTTGTTCGTTGGTTATGTAGAACGCCGGGATACGCTGCCTGTTCTGGTAGGCAAGACGGTTCGCCCTCGGCGCATAGGGCACAAAGCCGTACCCGCCGGCGTGAAAGCACATCACATCGGTAACGGTCAGCGGACCCTTGACCATTTTGTTCAGCTCGTCTCCGACATCGACATCTTCAAAATAACGAGCGTCCGCGCCCCGCACGACTTCATTGGCGTAGATCTCGTCGATCGCCGCGATCTGGTCTTGGTCGTAGTGGGCAGGTTCGATTTTGCTGTACTTGCCCTTCTGGGCGGCTTTCTTGCGTTCGGTGAGAATTCTGAGCATGCGATACACGGCCACAACCTCAGCGCGCTGGTTCACCTTCACGTAGCGGCGAACATTGATGATCGAGCGACCAGAGAATTCTGACCGCTTGACTTCGCAACTCTCATCACCGGTGTAGCTGTATAGGGTGTCTCCGGGAAAAATGGGGCCATAGAAGTCCCACTTGGAACCCGACACAAACACGTGAATGCCTTTCCAAAGGCTCTTGCGCAGGGCACGTATGCGGTCGGGAACGGGGTCGCCCTTCATCGGCGAGTTGATCACGCCCGCCATCATTGACGGCGCGACCACGCTCCCCCAGCGGGTGCCGGATGCGTACGCCGGGTCGCAGTGCAGCGGGTTGTCGTTGCCCACGCCGTGGGCGAAGTTACGGATGTTGTCCTCGGTTGCGGTTTGGATGTACTCGCGGAGCTTCTGCGGCTGGTAGTAGCCGAGCAACTTTTGCTGACGCTCGATATCGCTGTCTTGGATTTCAAAGCTGACGGCTTCCTCCCAGTCCTTTCGTTCTAGTTCTTTTGCCTCTGACATCTGTATCTCCCGAAGACGTGCCCTCGACCGTGAGCGGCATCCGCCACGGCACATTGCGATAAAAGGTATAGATAAGTAAAATAATATAGTTTCAGACTGCGCATGTCACGCCTTTGCTTGAGATTGGACGCGAGAAGTACATCTGCGATGCTGTTCGGCATCAAAGGCAGTAGTTGGCTGTCCTTTAGTCGCCACTCACTTTAAGGACCGAGATGCTAGAACTAGAAATGATCCGCACTGAAGAAGAGAGGATGCTCAAGGAGCAAGTGGCGGGGCTGCTCGCAGCCGAAGCCCACCCGGAAAGGCTACGCGAGTTGATCGACTACAAAGAGCCGTGGGATGCCGGTCTGTGGAGTTCGCTCGCTAAATTGGGTTTGCTCGGGGCGGCCATTCCCGAGGCGCATGGTGGTGTCGGTCTTGGGATTTCGGCGTTGAGCGTCATCGCGGAGGAAATCGGGCGCTGCGTTGCGCCGGTGCCGTTCTTTTCCTCTGCATGTCTCGCCTCCCAGGCCATCTTGCTGTTCGGTTCCGATATCCAGAAGCGCTCACTCCTGAGTTCTCTGGCCTGCGGAGATGCAGTGGGCACTTTCGCTTGGTCCGAAGGAAGCGGCACCGGGATTGTCGGCGATTATCAATGCGCCTATGGTTCCGGTCGGGTTACGGGGATCAAGACTCCAGTTCCGAATGCCAGCATTGCCAACCTGTGCATTGTGCTTGTCAGATGTGATACCGACAGCGCTCTCGCCGTGGTGCACATGGACCAACCCTTCGTGGAAATCACCGCACTCGATGGCTTCGACGAACTCTGCCATCACGCCAGTCTGCGCTTTGCAGGCGCAAGGGCTGAGTTGCTCCCGTCTAGCGTCGGCCAAGAGTCCCTGTTGCGGTTCCTTGCTCGCGCAGCAGTGGTCAAAGCTCACGAGCAAATTGGCGGTGCCGAGGCGGCGCTGTACATGGCGCGCGACTATTCACTTGAGCGCTACACCTTTGGCCGCCAGATCGGCTCCTACCAAGCGATCAAACACAAATTGGCGCGGGTTCTAGTCGAAATCGAACTTGCTCGTTCCAATGCCTTGGCCGCAGCGCGCTCCCTCGATGCTGGCAGCGAGGACCTTGCCCCTGCAGCCATCGCCTACTTGGCAGCCACAGAAGCCTATGAGCAAGCGGCGAGGGAGAACCTCCAAACACACGGCGGAATAGGCTACACATGGGAAGCAAACTGTCACTTCCATTATCGCCGGGCACGGCTCGCGGCCTTGGAGTTGGGTGGCATGGAAACATGGCATTCGCTTTTGATCGACGCCATCTCCAAGTCAGAATCCTGGTCCAACCGCACCTCCGGTTGCCTTTAGAAGAGAACGAGCAACTCACCATAACTGCCGGATGATCGTTATGAATGACGAAGAGTACCGAGAACAGGCACGGCAATGGCTGCAAGCGCATGCCCCCAAGCACCTACTGCCCGAGTCCTGCAGCGATTCAGAAACAATTGAGAGGGTCATGGCTTGGGTGAGCGAAAAACACAAGGCTGGGTACTCCGCCATCAATCATCCAGAAAAGTACGGAGGTGCGGGCGGCACGGAGAGGCAGGCCGCCATTTTTGCCGAAGAGGAGGCGAAATTCGATACGCCGGACTACGGCGGCACTGTGATCGGAATGAACATGACCATGGATTTGCTCCAAGCACACGGGACGGAAGCGCAACGCATCAAGTACGGCAAGTTGATTCGTTCTGGTCGGGCCAATGTCTGCCAGATGTTCTCTGAACCGTCGGCTGGATCGGATCTTGCGGGCATTCGCACCAAGGCTGTCAAGCAAGGGGATAACTGGATCTTGAATGGCCAAAAGGTATGGTCGAGCTATGCCATGGATGCCGATTTGGGTCTGCTCGTCGCACGCTGTGATCCCAATGTCCCTAAACACAAGGGTTTGATCTTTTTCATAGTCAACATGAAGGCCCCTGGCCTTCAGGTGCGGCCCATTCGCCAAATTTCCGGCAGGAGGGATTTCAATGAGATCTTCCTCACCGACTGCGCCATTCCCGATGACTGCAGGGTTGGTGCCGCAGGCGACGGCTGGAACTGCTGCATGACAATTCTGTCCACCGAGCGCAATCAGGCGAAGGGCGATCACACCTTTCCCGAATTGGAACCTGAGCGCGTCATAAAGCTCATTGAGCAGGCGCGATCTGTGCGCAAGGGCGACGGCTATGCTATCGATAGTGCATTGGTGCGCGCGCGCATTGCTCGCTTTGCAGTCATGGAGGAGGGGCTCAGAAATTTTGGCCGTCGATTGATCTCGATGCGCCGCCACGATTTGCCGCTACCTCCGACCACCCCCGTCATGAAACTGACCCGTGCTCCGAAGAAGCAACAATTGAATGCCTTTTTGATGGACCTTGATGGATACAGTGGGCTCTTTTCTGACTCGGAGACCGATCGCAGCGATCTCTTCTATCGCTATTGCCGTGCTGCAGCGGATCGCGTGGCGGGTGGCACCCAGGAAATCATGCTCAACCAACTCTCCGAAAACGCGCTCGGCATGCCTCGCGAGCCTCGGGTTGACAAGAGTGTTCCCTTTAATCAGTTGCCTGGTGCCCTGTCCGATTGAGCTAATCGACCGCTCCTGCGCATGGCTCATCAAGCAGCCGGTGCCCGTCATCGGAATTGCTGCCGCCTTAGCCGCGGCGATCCCGCTGCAACCCGAGCAAGTGTTCCCCAATCGCATTTCTCTGCATGTTTGAAGTGCCGCCGCCGAGGGTGTTTGCGAGGCTGGCGAAGTAGGCGCTGAGCCAGCGCCCGTGGGTCACCACCTTCGGCATGTACGCCATGGTGGTGACATCTTCCGCGGCGGGCAGAAGCAAAGCGTCGCTGCCAATCAGGTCAAACGCGAGTTGGGCGATGGACTCCTGGGTTTTGGTTGCCAGGAGCTTGCAGGTTTGCATCTCCCGATCCATCTGCGCCCCGAGTCCTCTCGATTCAGCCCCGATCAGGCGGTCAACCAGTGTTTCCTGACAGGTGACTGAAGCTTCAATCTGGCTCAAGCGCTGCCTGACGGATGGGTTGGCCACTGCCGGTTTGCCGTTCCGCTGCGTGTGTTGCGCCAGGTCCACGAGATGGGAAAACTGAACATTGACCGCCGATGTATCGGCAAGCCACAGCCGCTCATACTTGAGAACGCTCTTGGTGACGCGCCAACCTCCGCCGCGGCCTCCGACGATGTTCTCGGCCGGTATGAGGACATCGTCGAAAAACACCTCGCAGATATCCCCGGTCGAACCATGCATCGTCTTGATGACCCGAACTTCGATGCCCGGCGAGTCCATCGGCACGATCAGGAAGGATACGCCTGCGGAGCGCTTGATCTCAGGTTCGGTGCGAAACACGCCGAACAGCATGTTGGTGCGAAAGGCAAGGCTGGTCCAGATCTTCTGTCCATTGATGACCCAGCCATCCGCCGTCAGCTCGGCGCGGCTGGTCAGGGCGGCCAGGTCGCTGCCGGCATTGGGCTCGCTGTAGCCTTGGCACCAGTCGAGTTCGCCGGTCAGGGTGCGGGGAATGTACTCACGCCGCTGCTCTTCCGTGCCGCACTCCAAAAGGGCGGGGACGAGGAATTGGGGCCCATTCGGCGTGCTCTCCAGATGCGGCACTTCGCTGTAGGCGAACTCGCGCTTGATCACCGCTTCCGCCCGGAGGTCCTGGGGCCTGCCGCCCCCGCCATATTCTTCCGGCACGGATCTATGCAGCAGGCCGGCCGCAATGGCGCGCTTTTGCCACAGGATGACCTGGTCGCGAAACGGCAGCGCAGCCTCATCGCCAGTCAAGGGCCAGCTTGAGGCGCAGAATGCCTTCGCCTGCTGACGCAGGTCTTCGTAGTCGAACTCGTGCGATCCGTTCATTGCACCCATCCGGAGAGTTCTGCGCAGCGCTCTCTATGCACTTCAGGCGTGCCCAAGTAGTTCCTGTCAAACATCAGCCGTTTGAAATAGAGCTGCACATCGCTCTCCCAAGTGAACCCGATCCCGCCGTGCAGTTCCACGGCCGCTCGAGCCATCTGCATGGCCTGGTCCGTGATGTGCGCTTTCGCCATCGACGCGCTTTTCGCCGACGACTCGCAGTCCGCATCAAACTCCCGGGCGGCCTTCCAAAACAGCCCGCGCCCGGTGACCACGGCCAGGGCCATTTCAGCGAGTTGGTGCTTGACCGCTTGAAACTGCGCAATGGGCTGACCGAACTGTTCCCGGGTCTTGGCGTACTCAACCGTTAGCTCCAACAGCTTGTCCGCCGCCCCATAGGCATCGGCTGACAACAAGGTGAACAGCCCGTTGCACAGCGCATCGGCAGAGAGACCCGGGATCGGCTCGAGTGCCGCTTGATCAAAGGACAATTGATGTGGTCCCACGTCCCGCCTTTGATGAAAATGGGGCCCGGCGAGATGATGTTGACCCGTATGCCTTTCGGGGCAAGGTCTTGGGCAAGGGCGCCCGAGTAGTTGAGCAGGGCTGCCTTAATGGCGTTGTAGGGACCGGCCACCATGAATTTCTCCAATGCCGAGGTACTGGAGATCATGATGATGCTACCGCTTGCAGCCACCGGACAAGAGCGTATGGTTCATCGTCAACTTCAACTGCACGTTAGGTGGCAATGACAACACTCCCCATGGTGGCGCTTCGGCCTGACGCCGAAGGCAGTGAACGCAAGCGTGAACACTGAATCACGGCTGCGGCGCCTGGAGGCCGCAGAGCAAATTCGGTTGTTGAAGGCCCGTTACTGCGACCTGTGCGACGCCGGTTATCCCGCCGATGCCCTATGTAGCCTGTTCACCGAGGACGGCGTGTGGGACGGTGCCGAAATGGGCGTCTTTTCCGGGCGCGAGGCGCTGCACCGCTTCTTCAGCAACATGCCGAGCGTCATGTCCTTCGCAGTGCATCACGTCACCAACTCCGCGGTTGAAGTCAGCGAGGACGCCACCACCGCCCAGGGGCGCTGGTACCTGCTGCAAACCGCCACCCTGAAGAAAACCAATCAGGCCGTTTGGCTCGCCGCCCAGTACAATGACGAACTCGTTTGCACGGCTGGCCGGTGGGCCTTTCGCCACGTCAACCTGCGCAGCCGGTTCTACACAACGCACGAAGCTGGCTGGGCCGACCTGCCCCACTTGCTAACGCGGGAAACGCCCCGGAGCGACGAGTAAGCGGTCGCCGGGCGCAAAAGTTGGCCGATGCGAAGACCTTGATCCGCGATCAGGAGACATGGAGCAACCATGAACGATGCCGTCACCGCGCAACTGCACTTCCTGCCCAAGTCGGAAACGGGCGGTCCGGTGCGCCACGTGGACTTGCGGGCAAGGTCCAACGGCTTGGGCCTGCTCGAACCGACCGACCTCAAGGTGATGAACG
>CAZRBP010000026.1:0-1789 GCA_964598305.1 uncultured Pseudomonadales bacterium
TCAGCCGGCGCCCAGGTGCTCGACCACCTGCGCATTGACAGGACCCACACTGTGGTCGGCGCTTCGATGGGCGGCATGACCGCGCTGGCGTTCACCCTGCTGCACCCCGGCCGCAGCCGCAGGCTGGTGTCGATCTCTGCCGCCGCCCGCAGCCTGCCCTTCTCCATCGCGCTGCGCTCCCTGCAACGGGAGATCATTCGCCGCGACCCCGAGTGGCGCCAAGGACGCTACGACTTCGAAAGAGGACCCATCACCGGGATGCGGCTAGCGCGCAAACTCGGCATGATCACCTACCGCTCGGCGGCGGAGTGGGCGGAGCGGTTCGGGCGCGAGCGGGCCACGGCGGAACCGCCCCATGAGCATCCGTTCGGCATCGACTTCGAGGTCGAGTCCTACTTGGAGGCTCACGCCAACCGATTCATCGGCGCGTTCGACGCCAATTGCTACCTCTACCTGTCCCGGGCCATGGACCTGTTCGACGCCGCCGACCACGGCGGCACCCTGGACCGGGCCTTCGGCCAGGTCGAACTGGAGCAAGCGCTGATCATCGGCGTGGAGTCGGACTTCCTCTTCCCCGCCCACCAACAGGCCGAGCTGGCCACCGCCTTGGAGCCGCACGTCAAGGACGTGGAATTCAAACGCCTCGACTCCATTCAAGGCCACGATTCATTCCTAGTCGATATGGATCGCTTCAGGCCCGCCGTCGCCGGTTTTTTCTAGGTCCTGGCTGCACTAAGGGGAGTGAACTACCCCTTGCCGGCAGATCCAAGGGACTGATCGGCGAAGCCAAGCAACGTCTCGGCATCCAAATAGCCGCCCGCCAAAAGCCGCCGTTCGCCGCCCGCCTCCCGAAGCACCGACGGCAGCGCGTTGGTGCCGAAGTCCCGGGAGGTGTTCATCTGAAAGCGCACTTCGGCACGCACCTTCTCAGACCCGGCCGCTTGGAGAAACGCATCGTGCCCCACCCCCAATCCCACCGCCGTCTCCGCCAAGGTTTCGAGATTGTTGATGTCCACGCCATCGACGAAAAAGCGCTGCTGCAACGCGTGCAGGTAGTCGAATGGCGGTTCGCCAAGCAACTCCCGAACGGCCTGCACGGCAATGCAGGGCAAGGTGCTGTTGTAGATCAACGGCGTCGGCAGCTTGAAGCCGAAAGCCTGTCCGGTGGTGGCTTGGACCTCGCGCCAAATGCCCATCACGTGATCGCGCCCGAACTCGCCGATCGGCTGGGTGCCGTGGGTGTTGATGCCACCGAGCAGCACGTCGAAGGCGTCCGGCATAACCGCCCGCGCCCGATCAACCTCCGGCGTCATGCCCCAACACCAAGAACACATCGGATCGGTGACGATCAGGATTTTTGCGCCACCGGTCTCGATTGACGCCGCATCCTTCACCTGTCGTCAGCGGCCTCGGGTGAGGGGACGACGACACGCGCGCCCTCGGTCATGACGCCTATGGCGGCGCAGTGGGCGTATCCGGCATCCCGCAAGGCGCGCAGGCAAGCCGCGGTCTCGGGTTCGGGGACCGAGGCCAACAGGCCGCCGGCGGTTTGCGGGTCGGCCAACAGTTGCACGGCGGGGTCCGCCGGTCGGCAGCCGCGCAGTTCGAAGGACTCCAACCGCCTTTCGTTCTCGGCTTGCAGCACACTGGCCGTGCCCCGCTCGAACGCCGCCATCGCCCCATCCAAGGCAGGCAGGCTGTCCAGCCAAAGCTCAGCGCCCAATCCACCAGCATCCAGCATTTCCGCCAAGTGTCCGATCAGACCAAAGCCGGTGACGTCGGTGGCGGC
>CAZRBP010000026.1:1889-27084 GCA_964598305.1 uncultured Pseudomonadales bacterium
GCACGCCGATCCCCAAGGGCTTGGTGAGGATCAACCGGTCCCCCGGACGGGCGCCACCCTTGGCAAGCGGGGGCTCGACCGCCGCACCGCTGACCGCCAAGCCCAATGACAATTCGGCGCCCTCGGCGGAATGGCCGCCCACCAGCGGCACGCCGTCGGCGTTCAACACCTCAACCGCGCCAAGCAGCATTTGGTAGAGCTCATCCTCCATCAGCGCTTCCGACATCAGGGGCACCGTGGCCAAGGCCATGGCGCTGGTCGGGACGGCACCCATGGCGTAGATGTCGTTTAGGCAGTGGTGGGCGGTGAGGCGTCCGAACCGATAGGGGTCGTCCACCAAACTGCGGAAGCCGTCGATGGTCAGCGCCAAGGGTGCCGGATTGGGGGCCAGCAACGCCGCGTCGTCTCCGATGCCCTGCAGCAGATGAGCGCCCGACTGAGGCGGCAGCCGCGTCAGCGCCCGGTTGAGCACGCCAGCCCCGATCTTGGCGCCGCAGCCGCCGCAGCGCATGGCGTCCAGCCCGTCGCCGTCTTCCGCTTCCCCTTCGCCCATGGCCGGCAGGTCCTGGTAGCGCCGCATGAAGCGCCGATCAATCCACAGCTTCCAATGCCAGGCCCAGCGCCCGGAAGCGGCAAGAGCGCCTCTGGAAGCCACCGCCCGGCCGTCGCCGGTGCCGATCAGGCTCAGGGCGCGGCGTTGGGGCCGAAAGCGGCGCGCCGAGCGACCTTCAAGGACGCGGCGCAAATTAGCGGCCAGCGCCGGACCGGCGCGCACCGCGTAAACACCGGACTTGGGACGAGCGCCGTCGTCGAAGTGGGCGATGTCCCCGGCGGCGTACACCCGTTCGTGGGACACCGACCGCAGGGTGGTGTCCACGCGGATAAAGCCCTTGCCGTCGGTGGCCAGCCCGCTGTCGCGCACCCAGGGTGGCGCCTGTACGCCGGTCACCCAGAACAGATGGTCAAACGCCACCGCCTGTCCATCCGCAAGGCGGAGCGCTTCGGGCGATCCCGATGCCACCAAGCCGCGAACCAAGACGATGCCCGCCTTGGCCAACTCGCCGAGGAGCAACCGTCTCGCCAAGCGGCCATGGCCGGGCAGAATGTCGGCGGCCACCACCCTGATGTCAGTGGAATCCGGCAGCGCTCGGCGGGCGGCCAAGGCCAATTCAAGGCCCCCTGCCCCGCCGCCGACCAGCACCAGCTTGGCGTTGGGGCGGATGCGGCGGCGCAGATTGTCCCATTCGGGCAGAAACCGGCCAATGGGCTTGACGCAAACGCCGAGCTCCACAGGGGCCTCGGGTGCCGCCCCGCAGTTGATGGACAGCAGGTCAAAGCGAACGGGTGGCCGCTGAAGGCAGTGGACCAAGCCAGCCTCCAGGTCTAGCGCGGTGACCTCATCGTCAATCAGACGAGCCCCCGCGAAGCGGCACAGCGGGCCGAGATCGATGTGAATGTCGTCCCAGTTGTGAAACCCGGCGACGTAGCCGGGCAGCATGCCCGAATAGGGCGTGTGGACCTCCCGGGCGATGACGGTGACTCGAACGCCCTCCAAGGCTGCCATGCCAAAGGACTTGAGCGCCTGAACGTGGCTGTGTCCGCCACCGATCAACAAAAGGTCGCGGCGGGGCGGCTTGGGCGACGCCTTCATAGAGTGCTTACGGCCGGGGTTGGAACGCCATCGCCTGAACATTCGTCAAAATAGGCCGCGTTGAACAGGTTCTGAAAGTCGAGGCGGTCCTGATCCGGGCTGAAGCCGCGCCCAGTGGGCGGCGCCAGCAGGCGCCAGGCCCCGTCGAAGCGGGCGACAATGGAGAAGAAACTCTCGCCAGGGTCCAAGGTGGCGCCGTACCGGAGATCGCTCAAGGTGACCTGAAAGCCGTTGGCCGCCCGCTGCACCACGGGAAAGCTCCAGCCCATGGTGAACCAATCGAAGGTGCGGCCTTCGTCGGTGGCCGCCAAGGCCGAGGCCGCCGTTGCGCCTGCCCGCGGCGCCCGCCCCCATTGAATGGCGCACGGCGACCATGTGGAGAAGTAGCCGACCCGCACTTCGTCCGGGGTGCGCACGACGATGCGCCGGTAGTGCACCTGCAAAATCGTCGGAAAGGCGCTCAATTCGTAGTCCGCCAATCCCTCAGCCTCCAATTGGGCGGCTGCGAACTGCGCCGCCTCCCGATTCTGCGCCCAGCCATAGGCGAGATAGGCGCAGCTCAGCGCCAAGGCGACGAGGGCCGAAGCCTTGCGGTGGCGCGGCGATTTGAGCCAGGCCCCGGCACCCAGCCCGCCCAGCAGAATCAAGGTGTACACCGGATCAATGATCGGCATGGCGTTGACCGCAAACCGTCGATCGGAAAACGGCGCCAACCATTGGGTGCCATAGGTGGTCAACCCGTCCAGGAGCGGGTGGGACAGCAGCGCCGCGGTGGCGATGGCCAGCCACCACAGGTGCTGGCGGCCCCAGCGCAGGTCATCGCCGAAGCGCCGCCACAGCCAATGGCCCGCCAGCGGGCCCACCGCCAGCAGCACGATGAGCGAGTGGGTGATGCCCCGGTGGTGCTTTAGGGTGTCAAAGAAATCACCGCCAATCGAGAAGACCACGTCAAGGTCCGGCGCGGCCCCGAGGGCGATGCCGGCGATGACGACCCCCTTGGCCATGTCGGCAGGCGCCACGCTGCGGGCGGTGATCGCGCCCAAGGCCGCTTGGGAGACCGGATCCAATCAGATCACGCCTTGCGCCGCCAAGCGGGCGATGTCCGCTTCGCCATAGCCCAGTTCGGCGAGCACTTCGGCGCTGTGTTCGCCCAGTTCCGGAGCGTTGCCAATCGGCGCCGGGGTCAGCCCGTCGACGTTGATTGGCGGACGAATGAACCGGGCCCCGCCGGCGGCGTCGCTGGGCGGGGAAAGCAGGCCGCTGGCCGCGACCTGGGGGTCGTCGGCCAAGTCATCGACCTGGCCCACCAAGGCCACTGGCGCACCGGTCTCGGCGAAGCGCGCCATCCAGTAGTCGCTCGGCTGGGCCGCGATGCGGGCGCACAGGCGTTCGATGAGCGCCTCGCCGTGAATGATGCGGGCTTCACTGGTTGCAAAGCGCGGATCATCGCTCCAGTCCTCCGTCTCGAGGCCCCGCAGCACCTGATTGAACTCATCGTTGGTGCGCACCATAGTGAACTGCAGCCAGCGATCGTCCGCAGCGCGGTACAAGGGGCGATTCCAGAACCGCTGTTGGACGGCCTGATATCCGGCGGTTTCGGTGCCGAAAAAGCGCGCTTGGGCGATGCAGGAGGCGGACCAAGCGCCGTTGGCCAACAGCGAAGTGTGTACCTTGCGGCCCTCCCCGGTGCGCTCCCGGTCCAGCAGCGCGGTGACGATGCCGGCGTAGAGCGCCACGGCCGTGGGGTGGTCGCCCATGCCCGGCAGGCACTGGACCGGTTCCGCGCCTGGCGCGCGCACTAGGTCCATCAGGCCGCTGCGCGACCAATAAGCGACCAGGTCGAAGGCCTCCCGGTCGCGTTCCGGCCCGGATTCGCCATAGCCGGTAACCGAGGCGTAGATCAGCCGTGGATTGCACGCCTTTAAGTCGTCGTAGGCCAGGCGCAGCTCTCGACGCAGAGCGGGCGGCTGGTTGGTGATGTAAACATCGGCGTCCGCCGCCAGTTCAAGGAGGATGCGCCGCCCCTCCTCCGTCTTCAGGTTCAAGCTAATCGAACGTTTGTTGTGCGCGTCCAGCAGCCAAGTGTAGTTGGCCTCCGCGTCCGGCGTGATGGCGAACGAGGCGAAGCGGCGGTAGTCATCGCCGCGCTCCGGCCGTTCCACCTTGATGACCTCGGCCCCATAGTCGGCCAGCATGGTGGCGGCCACCGGCGCCGCGATCCAAGTGCCCACGTCGAGCACCTTGAGCCCTTGGAAGACCGTCATGCGGCCTGCGCCAATTGCGTAGCGGCCTTGGCCAAGTGAGCGGGGCCCCGCAGGCGCACCCGGTCGAGCAGACGACCCTGGGCATCCAGCAGCGCCAAGGTGGGGGTTTGCATCACCTGCAGGGTGACGGCCAAGTCGGAACTGGCAATGACCCGTTCCGGTGGCAGGCCATGACGATCCGCGAAGTCAGCCAAGTCGACGCTGGCGGAGCCGCCCAGCAAAACCAACGGCAACGCTTGGTAGCGCCCCAGCGCCGCCGCATAGCCCGGCAGCAGGGATTTGCAAACCGCGCACTGTTCGCTGACGAACAAAAGCGCAACCGGCCGGTCGTTGCAAAGCTGGCGCAACCGGCCAGCAAAGCCCGCCGCGGTGGCCACTCGCACGGAGTCAAGATCGATTCGATCCACTTTGCCAGCCTCCTGGCGGGCCTTCTGCAGCAACCCGCCCACCGGCGCGGTGCGCTCGTGGAGCACGCCAATCTGGCGGGCCAGGGACAGCACCACGACACCGAGGGCCAGCAGGCCCAGCAGCAGGCCGATTTGGGAGGCGATGATGGGAATCACAGGTTGCGCCGTTTGATCTCCCGCCGCAGGCGCACCGTGTCGGATTCCAAGGGTTCGGCGAGTTCCGACGGATCCAGGCTGCCCTCCGTGTGGGCCCACATCTTCACCCCGTCGTAGGTGATGTACTTCTCAGGAATCACTTCGAGCACGATGCGCAGCGGCGAGTCGAGCATTTCCTCAAAAGCCTTGGCGGCCTCTTCCTCCGGCCGCAGGGCGCGGGCGAAATCCGGGTAGAACCATTCCTTGGTCTCGCGGTCCTCGTGCACCACGCAACGCCCCTTGATGGTGATGGTCTTGGAGGGGCCAAGCTCGGTTCCGGTGCTGGTGATGACCACCGACACCTTGGGGTTGCGCCGCACCGCCGAGATGCGATGCCGATGGGCGCCCGCCGTGAGCCAGACACGGCCCTTGCGCCAGATGTAGGACATGATGACCCCCACCGGCCATTCGTCCTTGGTGCACCAGTTGAACACGCACTCCCGCTGGGTGAGCAGCAGCCGTTCCTGATCGTCGGGATTGAGGCGGTAAACGGAGACCAACTCGTAGTTTTCCAGATCGTCGGACATATGGAATCTTCCTGTTTGGCTTTGCAATCGATTGTAACCCGCACCAGCGGGCCGGCTATTGCGCCTTCGGCTTGCGCATCCAGCGGCTCGCAGCGGCGGTTTCCTGCACCGGCTCCCCGGCCTTGGCCCAGCCGTTGAAGCCGGGCTCCAAATGGGCCACGTCCGGATAGCCCATGTCGAGCAGCGCCTTGGCCGCCAAGGCGGAGCGCCCACCCGCCGCGCAATAGACGACGATGCGGGCCTCCGGGGTGAAGTAATCACGGAAATAGGGGCTTTCAGGATCGGCCCAGAACTCCAGCATGCCCCGGGGCGCGTGACGGGCGCCCGGAATTGCGCCCAAGTCCACGTATTCCTGGATTTCCCGCACGTCAACGAGCAGCAAATCGTCCCGCTCGGAAAGTTCGCGCTTCAGCGCCTCGATGGAGAGGTTCTCAATGCCTTGCTTGATCTCCCCAACGGTTGCAAAAATGGACTTGATGCCCACGGTTCGGCTCCCCGGCTAAAAGGCGGCATTTTTGCAGATTTCCCAGCGCAATGCTGCCACCGTCCGTTAGGGGGTATGATGGGCGCACAGCGCATGGGCGGGAGCAGCAATCGTGAAATCGCGCAGGCAATTCCTTAAGGCGAGCGCCATAAGCACCGGCGCTGCGGCCATGACGCCGGTGCTGCCCCAAGCGGCCGTTCGCGACGCGGATGCCGGCAACCGGGTGCGGCGCTACGTCAAGCTCGGCCGCACCGGGCTCGAGATGTCCGATGTCTCATTCGGCTCCAGCCGATTGCGCTTGGGCGAGGAGGACCTGGTCCGCCACGCCTTGGACAAAGGCGTCAACTATTTCGACACCGCGGAGAGCTACACCGGCGGCCAATCGGAACAGGTGCTCGGCAAGGCGCTCAAGGGCGAGCGGGAGCGCGTCATCATCGCCTCCAAGACCGCCGCCTCGGCCTCCGCGTCCAAGGAACGCATCATGGCCGAGCTGGAGGGCAGCCTCAGGCGCCTGCAAACCGACCACGTGGACATCTACTTCAACCACGCCGTCAACGACATCGCCCGGCTCGACAACCCGGAGTGGTTCGAATTCTGCGAGCGCGCCCGCGAGCAGGGCAAGATACGCTTCACCGGGATGTCCGGGCATGCGGGACGCTTGGTGGCCTGCCTCGACCACGCCTTCGACAAGGACATGGTGGACGTGGTGCTGGTCTCCCTCAACTTCGGCCAGGATCCCGAGTTCCACGAACGCTTCACCCGAAGCTTCGACCTCGTCGCCCGCCATCCGCAACTGCCGCGCGCTCTGCGTCGCGCCAAGGCGCTCGACGTCGGCGTCATCGCCATGAAGTGCCTGATGGGCGCCCGCCTGAACGACATGCGGCCCTACGAGCGGGACGGCGCCTCGTTCGCCCAAGCGGCCTTCCGCTGGACGCTCTCCCAGCCCGATGTGGACGCCCTGGTCATCTCCATGACCTCAACGGCCAAGATCGACGAGTTCCTGGGCGCATCGGCCTGGCAGTCCTTGGCCGCCGGCGACAAGACGCTGCTGCGCCGCTACGCCGCCTTGAACGGCGCGAGCTACTGCCAGCAAGGCTGCAACGACTGTGCCGGGGCCTGCCCATTTGAAGTGCCCATCTCCGACGTGCTGCGCACCCGCATGTACGCCACGGACTACCAGGACTTGGACTTCGCCCGCCGGGAGTACGCCCAACTCGAGGTCAACGCCAGCGCATGCCTCGGCTGCGATGGGGCGCCCTGCCGGGACGCTTGCAGCCACGAGCTGCCCATCGCCGATCTCTGCGCGCCCACCCATCGGATGCTGGCTTGACGGCATGGCGCTCGACGACATCCTGACCGCGTTCAAGGACGGCGCCATCGAGGCCGAGGAGGCGAGCCGCCAAATCCGCGCCGCCTTCTACCAAAGCGTCGGCCAACCGAGTGCGGGCCACTCCACCCTTGACAGCGACCGCTTGGCGCGCACCGGCGCCTCGGAAGTGATCTACGGGGCGGGCAAGCGCGCGGTGGAAATTGCCGACTTGGTCGAAGCCTTGGTGGCGGCCGGGCAAAACGCCCTGGTCACGCGAACCAGCCCGGAGGCCTTTGAGCAGGTGCTTGAGCGCACTCCTGCGGCTCGTTACCACGAAGCGGCGTCGGCCATCACCGCCACCGTTCAGGAGCCGCCCCAGGCCGATACCCTGATTGCGGTCATCACCGCTGGCACGTCGGATGCGCCGGTGGCGGAGGAAGCGGCGGTCACCGCCGCCTTTTACGGCAACCCGGTGCTGCGCATTCGCGACGTGGGGGTTTCCGGCCTGCACCGATTGCTGGCCCGGCTCGACGAGATTCGCCAAGCGAGGGTGGTGATCGTCGTGGCCGGCATGGAGGGCGCCCTGCCCAGCGTGGTCGGCGGATTGGTGGAGGCGCCGGTGATCAGCGTGCCCACCAGCGTCGGCTACGGGGCCGCCTTCGGTGGCGTCACTGCGCTCTTGGGCATGCTGTCGAGTTGCGCCGCCGGCCTCGCCGTGGTCAACATCGACAACGGCTTTGGCGCCGGCTACCTCGCCCACAAGATCAACAGGCTCTGACCGTGGCGCCGCAACCGCTGTCCGCTGAGCTCACCGCTAAGCTGGATGCCATAAAGGCCAGCCTAGGTGCCATGGACAGCGCCTTGGTCGCCTACTCGGGCGGCGTGGACAGTTCCTTGGTGGCCTATCTGGCCGCCGAGGTGCTGGGCGCCAAGGCCTTGGCGGTCACTTCCGGCAGCGCCAGCCTCAAGCGCTCGGACCTGGCCTTGGCGAAACGTCTGGCCGATGAATGGGGCATGCGCCATCGGGTTATCGTCACCGACGAACTGAGCAAGCCCGACTACCGGGCCAACCCGGTCAATCGCTGCTTCCACTGCAAGACCTCCCTGTACACCGCGCTGGCGGACATCGCCCGAGAGGAGGGATTCGCCGAAATCCTCAACGGCACCAACACCGACGATCTGGGCGACCACCGGCCGGGACTCATCGCCGCCCAGGACTTCGCCGTCCGCTCCCCCTTGGTGGAGGCCGGCGTGGACAAGGCCGCGGTTCGCGCCTTGGCGGCCCATCTGGGCCTCGACAATGCGGAGAAACCGCAGTCCGCCTGCCTGTCGAGTCGCTTCCCCTATGGCGCGTCGATCAACGCCGAACGGCTTGCCCAAGTGGAGCAGGCCGAGGAGCGTCTGGCCCGGCTCGGCTTCGTGGAGTTTCGCGTCCGCCACCACGAGGACGTGGCCCGCCTGGAGATCGGCGCCGGCGAACTTGAGCGCGCCCTGGAACTGCGCGATACCCTGCAAGCCGAAATTCAAGCCTGCGGCTACCGCTTCGTGGCCTTGGACTTGGGCGCCTTCCGCTCCGGATCATTGAACGAAGGCCTCATTGACACCGTCAACATCGAATAGGCGAAGCACACCCATGATTGAACGCATCCCTTTCGGCGGCACCGGCCATTCGAGCAGCCGCATCATCTTTGGCGCGGCGGCGCTCGGCGCGATGCGCCAGGACCGCGCGGACAAGACCTTGGACGTCCTGCTGGAGTTTGGCGTCAACCACATCGACACCGCGGCCAGCTACGGCGATTCGGAACTGCGGCTCGCGCCCTTTCTGCGCCAGCATCGCGCTGACTTCTTTCTCGCCACCAAGACCCATGAACGCGGTGCCGACGGCGCTCGGGCGCAGTTGCACCGGTCCCTGGAGCGGCTGGGCGTTACGCAGGTTGACTTAGTGCAAATGCATAACTTGGTGGACAAGGACGAGTGGCAAACCGCCCTCGGCTCCGGCGGTGCATTGGAAGCACTGATCCAAGCCAAGGCCGAAGGCTTGGTCCGCTTCATTGGCGTCACCGGCCACGGCACCTGGGTGGCGGAGCGGCATCTGCAGAGCCTTGAACGGTTTGCCTTCGACTCGGTCCTGCTGCCCTACAACCACACCATGATGAGCCAGCCGGTCTATGCGGCCGACTTCCGCCGCCTGCAGGCGCTTTGCCGGGAGCGCAACGTGGCCATGCAGACCATCAAGGCGGTAGCGCGGCGGCGTTGGCAGGACGCCGATTCGGACCCCCACTTCTCTTGGTACATGCCGCTCAAGGAGCCTGCCGCGCTGCGCCGCGCCGTGCACTTCGTGCTCGCCGAACCGGGGCTCTTTCTCAACAGTTCCAGCGACGCCACCCTGCTGCGGCCGATTCTCGAGGCCGCCAGTGAACCGGTCGAACCGCCGACGGCGGAGGCGATGGACCGGGATGTGGCGGAGCACGGCATGACGCCCCTGTTCGTGCGCGGCGAATCCGACGAGGTGGTCTTGGCCCCAGCGGGATAAGTCCCCTCCATGGAGACGCCCAAGCCCCATCGCCCCCTGTCCGTCGTGGTGCCGACGTTTCGCGAGGCGGCGAACATTCCGGCCTTGGCTGAACGCCTGAACGAGGCGCTTGGGGAGAGCGGCATCGAGTGGGAGCTGCTGCTGGTCGATGACAATTCCGACGACGGCAGCGAAGCCATCGTCCAGGAGCTGGCCAAACGGCTGCCGGTGCGCATGGCCGTGCGCCGGGAGGTCAGCCGGGACCTCTCCCTGTCGGTGCTGGAGGGCATGCGGTTGGCTCGATTCGACCGAGTGGTGGTGATGGACGCCGACCTCTCCCATCCTCCCGAACGCATCATCGATCTGCTGCGGGCGTTGGACGACGGCTGCGATCTGGCGCTTGGCAGCCGCTACGCCACTGGCGGCACCCTGGACCGCGCCTGGAGCCTCTGGCGCTTCCTGACCTCCCGCCTGGCCACCGTGTTGGCCCAGCCGCTCACCCATTGCGCCGACCCCATGAGCGGTTTCTTCGCCACCGATCGCCGACGGCTGCCGGACGCCCAGCGGTTGCGGCCCATCGGCTACAAGATCGCCCTGGAACTCATCGTGCGCGGGCGCCTGCGGGTCAGGGAAGTGCCGATCGGTTTCTCCGATCGCGCCGCGGGCGCCAGCAAGATGAATGCCCGGCAGTTGATCAACACCGCCCGGCACCTGCACCGCCTCTACCGGCACCGATTCGGCGGCTGGGCACGGGCGCTCTGGTTCGGGGCGGTCGGGGCCAGCGGCTTCCTGGTTGACGTGGCCTTCTACTTGGGTCTGCAGTGGGCTGGCGTCAACCACCAAGTGGCTCGGGCGCTGTCCTTTTGGCCGGCCGCCAGTTGGAATTGGGCGCTGCATCGCCGCATCACCTTCCGGGAGAGGCCGCGCCGCCCCCGCACCCAGCAGTGGGCTGAGTTTCTCGCCGCCAGCCTAGCCGGTCTCGGCGTCAATCTCGGCACCTACCTTGCCCTGACTGGCTGGATCGAGTTCTTCGACCGTCATCGATTGCTGGCGCTGACCTGCGGCGTAGCCCTTGGCGGCGCGGTCAACTTTCTGACCTCTGCCCTGTACGTCTATCGGCGCAGCGCCACTTCCAATTGACAGTGCGCTACGACTGAACGCCCCGGTAGCGGGTGCGGATCGTGTAAACGCCGTCTCCGGTGAGGACGCCGCCGCGGCTGAACAGGCGTCCGTGCTCCCAGTTGGAAAGGCCCAGCTCCGGCTTGCCGAGGGCGTATTGGCCGTCCACCCAGCGGGTATGGCCGTCGCCGACAAAGGGGGCATCCAGCGTGGCGAAGAAGCGTTCGTGCTCGGCGGGGTCACTCGATACCAAGGTGCCGACCAGCTTGGGACTCAACTCGTTGAACAAGGCGACCGCGTGGTCCATGGAATCAACGGCCACCAACGTGATTTCGGGCGTCTCCTCCCACTCCCACTCAGTGCCGAGGTCGCCTCTGTCTATGGCCACGGCCTGCGGCTCGCTCCTCGGTCCTTCGGCCCGAACCACCTGCACGCCGGTGTCGAACAGCTCCGGCGGCACCAGATGCTCACTGCCGGCGGCGACGTGCAGCTTGAACGCCTGCCCGCGCGCCTCCCCTGCCTGCTTGAGCGCGGCGATTACCCGCTCGGCGCGACCGGCAACACCCGGGCCGTCCACGAGACAGCAGGTGTTGAGGGTGTTGCAGACCTTGCGGTCCAGCGAGCCGACCACGGCATCGACCAATTGCGCGTCGCTGGCGTTGTCGGAGACCACCATCCAGGCGCCCCCCGTGCCGTGCAAGCTCACCGGCGTGCCCACCCCACGCGCCAGGACGCCCAAGGTATCCACCGCGGCCCCGGAGCCGCGAGCCACAGCCAACGAGAGCCGCGCATCCAGGAAGAGCGCCCAGCCGGCGGCGTGGGCAGCGCTGTCCACCAAGGAAACGGCACCCGCCGGGAGCCCGGCCGCGACCAGCGCCGGTTCGATCACCAGCCGCATGATGGCCTGGGCCGTCGCCAGCGCGTCCCTGCCGATGCGGAACACGACAGTGTTGCCGCCGCGCAGCACACCACAAGCGTCGGCCAGCACGTTGGGGCGGCCTTCGAAGACGAAAGCGACGATGCCGAGCGCCGCGCCGACCATCTCCACCCGGAATTCCTGATGCTGCACGGTTTCGAGGACCGTTCCTCGCTGGGACGGCGCATTCGCCCAGCCACGCAGGCCGTCGATCATCCCGGCCCGCATGGCGTCGGAAACGGCCAGCCGGGTGGTGGACCGTCCCCGGCCGCGGGCGTTGTCCACATCGACCGCGTTGGTCTCTGAGATCTCCCCCCAAACTGCATCGTCTTCAAGCAACTCGGCTGCTAGGGCGTAAAAGGCGACGATGGCCTCGTCGGCGACGCCATGCATGGCCGCAAAGGCGTCGTCCGCCCGATCGACGGCCCGCTTGGCGCAATCCGCCTCCACTGCTGGAATGTGCAGCAGCCCGGCTGGACCAGCGGCCAGCCGGTCACCGTCGCTGAACGCCGCTGCCAGTGCCTCGTCGATTACAAAGGGATGGCCGTCCCCGGAAAGGACCGTGGTGCCTGCGGTGAGTTCTTTCATTGCGAAGCGGAGCGCTTGCGGCGCAGGTAGCTGAACAACTGCCGGTCGTGGCGGCTGGCGGCGGAAAGCCGTTCCGGGCGCGGCCAAGGCCGCCAGCGCGGCGGCTCGCCTTGGGGCTGGTCACCGATCACCGTGACCCGTTGGATGATGCGCTCGCTGTCGAAGTCGTTGAGCACGAAGTGCTGGGTGCAGCGGTTGTCCCAGATCGCCACGGTGCCCTCGGACCAGCGGTAGCGCACCGTGAAGCGCGGGTTTTTCACCCAGTTGGTGAGATAGCGCAGTAGCGCATCGCTTTCGCCGGCATTCATTTCGACAATGCGCCGGGTGAAGTGCTCGTTGACGTAGAGCGCCTTGCGTCCGGTTTCCGGGTGTTCGCGCACCACCGGATGCACCATCATGCTGTCGGGCCGGTTGTGGGGTGCTGCGTCGTGCAGGGCAGTCAGGCCAAGGCACAGATCCTGCATCGGCGGCGACAGTTCCTCGAAGGCCGCATAAAGGCTCACCCACAGGGTGTCGCCACCGGTCTCGGGGCACTTCACCATGTGCAGAATCGACATCAGCGCGGGCCTTTCCTGGAAGGTGAGGTCGGTATGCCATTCGTCGGCGATGCCGCCGTGGCTGGCGGCGAGTTCGAAGAGCTCATCCCGGTCCGTGAACGGGTTCTTCAGGTTGGGGTGCGATTCCAAGGTGCCGAAGTGACGTCCGAAGTCGATGTGCTCATCGACGCTGATGCGCTGGCCGGGCAAGAAGAGCACGAGGTGCTCAAGCAGCAGGGATCGAATTGCTTGAGCCTCCTCCGGGCCCGCCACGGCCAGATCAAAGCCGCGCACTTCCGCGCCAATGGCACCGGCCAGCCGAGTGACTGCCACGTTTGAATCCACCGTCTGCGCCATTCGCTGCGCCCATCGACCGCTTGAGGGGGCTCGATTCTACTTGCATGAGAAGGCGAGTAGAATGCCTCGCGCCCGTCAAGCTGCGGAAGAACCTTGACCCTCGACATCATCCCGGTGACCAACAAGCGGCTGCTCAAGGCCTTCATCAAGGTGCCTTGGCCCATCTACCGGGACGACGACGCTTGGCGGCCACCCTTGGTGGTGGAGCGCCTGATGGCCTTCTCCCCCAAGCAGCCGGTGTTCGAGCACTTGGATTGGCAGGCTTGGATCGCCCGGCGCGACGGCCGGCCGGTGGGGCGGATCACCGCCCAGATAGACGCCTTGCATCAGGCGCAACACGACCAGGGGACGGGCTTTTTCGGGCTGATCGAGGGCGAGGACGACCCGGGTGTCTTCGGAGCCCTGTTCGAGACCGCGGAGGATTGGCTGCGCCACCGGGGAATGCAGCGGATCATTGGCCCGATCAATCTGAACATCAACCAGGAGATCGGGCTGCTCACCGAAGGCTACGACACCCCGCCCTATTTCATGATGGGCCATGCCCGGCCCTATTACGGTGAACGCATCAAAGGCCTCGGCTACCGGCCCTGCCAGCACATGCTCGCCTACGAAGCGGTAACCGCCTACGAGGAGCCCCGGGCCATCGCCGTGCAGCGCAAGCGGCTGGCGCGGCGCATCAACTTGCGCCCGTTCGACCGCTCCCAAAAGACCGCGGACTTGGAACGGCTGCGCAGCATCTTCAACGATGCCTGGCAGGACAACTGGGGCTTTGTGCCGTTCACCGAGCGGGAGTTTCAGGCCTTGGGCAAAATGCTGCTGCTGGTGGTGCCCGACGACCTGATTTGGC
The DNA here is from genome assembly GCA_964598305.1 of uncultured Pseudomonadales bacterium. Classification (GTDB taxonomy): domain Bacteria; phylum Pseudomonadota; class Gammaproteobacteria; order Pseudomonadales; family Azotimanducaceae; genus Azophilus. Next base: position 15,602 of record CAZRBP010000026.1, read on the forward strand.
TCGCCGAAATCGACGGTGAAGCGGTCGGTTTCATCGTCATGCTGCCCAACATCAATGAGGCGGTCGCCGACCTGAACGGCCGCCTGCTGCCTTGGGGATGGGCCAAGCTGCTGTGGCGATTGAAGGTCCGGCTGCCAGCCAGCGGCCGGGTGCCACTAATGGGGGTGCGCCGCCATCTGCATGACGGCCCGCTCGGCGGTGGCGTGGCCATGAGCCTGATCCATCGGACCCGCGAAGCCGGCCTTGGGCACGGCATCCTCACCACCGAAACCTCGTGGATACTGGAGGACAACAAGGGCATGCGGGCCATCATGGAGCGCATCGGCGGCGTGGTCAGCAAGCGCTACACCGTGTACGAAAAGACTCTGGTGCCGGCATGAAGGCGGTTGTGCTGGCAGGAATCCGAGCCGGGGAGCCGCCTGATGAAGGGCGCGGCGACCGTCGGCCCACGTCCTTGACCCCGGTGGCCGGCGTACCCTCCTTGGTCCGGGCTTTGGACGCCTTGCGATGCGCCGAGGCCGTTGACGGCGGCCTGCTGGCCGGGCCGGAGAAGCGGCACGGCCGACAGGACCGCACCGTCGCCGATCTGCTTGCCGTTGGAGACTTCGAGTGGACCGCACCAGCAGCGGGGCCAGCCGAGAGCGCGCTTAAAGCCATTCAGCAGCTCGATGCCTGGCCCGTTCTGCTCACCACGGGCGATCATGCCCTGCTGACGGCGCCGACCGTCGATGGCTTCTGCGCCGCAGCAGCGGCTCAAGATGTCGACTTGACAGTGGGCCTTGCGCCCCATCGCCGGGTCGCCGAACGCTTTCCGGGCCTCAAGCGCACCCGGCTGCGCTTCGCCGACGGGGCTTACTGCGGCACCAATCTGTTCTACCTCCACACCCCCAAGGCGGCCCGCGCCGTCGCCTTTTGGGCTGGTGTGCAGGCCGACCGCAAGCGGCCCTGGCGGATCGTGCGGCGCTTGGGTTGGCGCACCTTGGCCGCCTACGCTTGGGGCCGCTTGAGCGTCGATGGCGCTTTGGCAGCGCTGTCCCAGGTGACGGACTGCGCCTCCAGTTGGGTAGGTGTTGAGGATCCGCACGCGGCCATTGACGTGGATTCCCCTGCGGACCTGGAAATTGCGGAACGGATACTGCGATGTCGGTCCCGCTCCTGTTGACCAACCCCCGGGCGGGGGTGGGCAAACGCCAGCTCGCGTTTCGCGGGGAGCGCTTCGTGCTGGGTTCCGGGCCGCTTCCGGACCTGTCCCGCTTCAGCCTGCTAGTCCTTGCCGGCGGCGACGGCACCCTGCAGCGCACCCTGACCGAAGCGCTCGAACAAACGCCGGTCAGCGCCCTGCCGCCCATCGCCGTGCTGCCGGCCGGGCGCACCAACATGTCGGCGGCGGACCTCAATCGCCATCGGCGCTTCGGGCAATGCGCCAAGGCGCTTGAAGCGATGCTGGACGGCACACTGCCGCCCGCCACCGCTCGGCCACTCGTTCGCGTGGACCAAGCGGACGGCCACCAGTATGGCTGGTTCTTCGGATTGGGCGCGGTGTGCTTTGGCGTCGCCCACTGGAACGCCGACCGCCCCGGCAGCCAGTTGGGCACCACCCTGCGCACGGCTTGGTCCTCGGCGCGGGGATACCTGGCTCCGAGCGAGCATCAGACGGTTCGTTGGAATGGCCAAACCCGGCAGGTGTTCGCCATGATCGCCACCTCCCTCAACCGGCTGCTCTTTGGCTGCCGTCCCTATTGGGGGGACGGCGAGGGAATGCATAACACTTGGGTGTTCGCCGAGGCTCAAGGCCGGGTGCGGCGCAGCTTGCGGCTGCTCAGGGGCGATGCGTCCTTGGGCCGGCTGCCCGGCTATGCCAGCGGCAACCGGACCGACCTTGAACTCGAACTCAACGGCCCCTACGTCATCGATGGTGAGCTGTTCGACAACCGGGGCCCCCTACGGCTATCCCTGAGCGAACCCTTGCAATGGCTGGCGTTGTGAAGGACGACACACCCAAGCCGCGGCTCGGCATCCGCACGGGCAAGGTGGTCATGCGCACGCTGGACGCCTTTCTGGCCCGCCATTCACGCATCGCCACCACGCCCTTCATTGATCGCAGCGCCTTTGCCTGGGTGCCGGCACTGGAAGCCGAAGCCGACGCCATCCGCGCCGAATTGAACGGCATCCTGCGCCACCCCGAGGACATTCCCACCTTCCACGAGATGTCCCCCGACCAGGTCCGCATCTCCAAGGGGGATAACTGGAAGACGTTCGTCATGCGCGTGTTCGGCCATCGGATCGACGAGAATTGCGCCGCCTGCCCGAACACCGCGGCGCTCATCGACGCCCTGCCGGGCGTGCAGAACGCCTGGTTCTCGATCTTGGCGCCCGGCTACCACATCCCGCCCCACCGAGGGCCAACCAAGGCCTTGGTGCGCTGCCACCTCGGCCTGCGGATTCCCGGCGAGGCTGCGGACTGCTGGATTCGGGTGGGCGATCAAGTCCGGCACTGGGAGGACGGCCGCTGCCTGCTGTTCGACGACACCTTTGAGCACGAAGTGCGCAACGACACCGCCGAATCCCGGGTGGTGCTGTTCCTGGACGTGGACCGCCCCCTGGACCGCGCCGGGGAGTCCTGCCGACGGCTGGTGCTGGCGCTGTTTCGTGCCACGGCCTACGTCAAGCGCCCGCTGGCCAACATCAAGCGCTGGAATCAAGGACTTAAGCGGCCGTAAGCAGGTGCTCAACGATTTCAATCACGCCAAGGCGCCGCATACGGCCCAAGCCGATGTCTGCATCATTGGCGCCGGCGCCGCCGGCATCACGCTTGCCCGGGGGCTGACCGGCCAGGGCCTGCGCATCCTGCTGCTGGAAAGCGGCGGCCTGGATTACGGACCCGAAAGCGCCGCCCTCGGCGTCGGCGAGAACATCGGCTCGACCTACTACCCGCTGGAGGACAGCCGCCTGCGGTTTTTCGGCGGCACCACCAACATCTGGGGTGGGCGCTGCGCCCCCTTGGACGACATCGATTTTCAAGTCCGGGACTGGGTGGCGCACAGCGGCTGGCCGATTGAGGCGGCTGAGTTGGCCGAGGGCTACCGTGCGGCGCATCGGGACTTGGGCGTCGGCGCACCGGACAGCAGTGCCCGAGAGGAAGGCCAATGGGGCGCCTCTGCGCTGTCCATGGACGCCAATCGCTTCATGAGCCGATGCTGGCGCTTCGATCGGCAGCGCGAGCGCTTCCACGCCAAGCGCACCCAGGACGTGCTCAAGGCGCCGGACATCGAGGTGCTCATCAACGCCACCGCGGTGCGCATCCAAGCCCATGCCGATCAATCAGGTCTCGACCATGTGCTGGTGCGCAACGCCAGTGGACAGGCCGCCAGGATCCGGGCGAACACCTATGTGCTGGCCTGCGGCGGCATCGAAAACGCCCGCCTGCTGCTGGCTTCGAACGATGTCGAACCGCTCGGCATCGGCAACCGGCACGACCAGGTGGGGCGCTTTTTCATGGAACACCCCCACGGCCGCCTCGGGCGCATCCGCACGCGCAATCCCTATCGCCTCTGGAACGCATTCCGCATGCGCTTCCCGCGGGGCGGCGTTCCGGTGGCGCCCGTGCTGCTGCCGACGCCCGCCCTGCAGCGGGAACGGGGCATCCTGAACACCGCGTTGACCTTCAAGTGGCAGCGCAATCCGGCGGCCGGCGTGCCCCGCGCTCGACGAATCTACCAGGAGTTGAAGACTCAGCTCGCGCCGGGACGCGGCAACCGGCGGCTTTGGCACGCCTACCGGGGGCTGCGCTTCGCCTACGCCCGATCCCTGCGTCCCCTCGTCACCCGGGGCCTCATGCACCGGCGGAATTTCCAGCTCAGCGCCATGATCCGCGCCGAACAGGCGCCCAATCCGGCCAGCCGCGTGGTGCTGTCCACGGCCAAGGATGAGCTCGGCTGCCCCAAGGCGGACCTGGATTGGCGGCTGGGCGAACAGGATAAGCACACCCTGCGCGAATTGGCCCGCGCCCTGAACGATGAACTGGTCCGCCTCGACCTAGGCGTTTTGGAGCCATCGCCATGGCTGGACGATCCGGACCTCGACTGGCCTGTGGACGGCACGGTGGGCAACCATCCCATTGGTGGCTACCACCACGCAGGCACCACCCGCATGAGCGCTGATCCGGTCGATGGGGTGGTGGATCCAAACTGCGCGGTCCACGGCTACCCCGATCTCTACGTCCTCGGCAGTTCCGTGTTTCCCACCGCCGGCTGGGCCAACCCAACCCTGACGATTCTCGCCTTGGCCCATCGATTGAAGGCGCGCTTGCTGTCGAAGCGCCAGCAGTTCTCATTTTGACGGAGCGAGGGCAACTTGCCCTCGCAACCATCCGAGCGATTCCAATCGAGGGCGGGTCGCCCTCGCTCCGGGGCGGGTCGCCCTTCCAATAGATCGCCCTCGCTCCGAGGGAGGGAGGCGCCCGGAGCGAGGGCAACTTGCCCTCGCCACGATCCGAGCGATTCCCATCAAGGGCGGGTCGCCCTCGCTCCGAGACGGGTCGCCCTCCCTCCGAGGGGCTCCGCTCGACACCGGCAAGCTGGCGCCGCCTTTGACGGAGCGAGGGCAACTTGCCCTCGCAACGAACCGAGGGATCTCGTCGAGGGCGGGTCGCCCTTATCTCCGAGGAGTTCCGCTCGACATCAGCGAAAGAGTCAACATGAGAACTGCTGTTGAGGCGCATGGCCTGATTCAGAAGGCACAAAATCAGGTAAACTGTTCCAATGAAGGTGATTGTCCTATCCGCCGGCCAAGGCAAGCGGCTGCTGCCGCTGACCGAGGACCGGCCCAAGTGCGCCCTGATGCTCGGCGAACGAACCGTGCTCGGCTGGCAATTGGAGGCCTTCGCAGCCGCCGGTGCCACCGAAGTGGTGGTGGCCACCGGCTTTCGCGCCGGGCTCATTGGCCAGCTCATCGACGGCTACGCCAAACTGCAAGTGCGCACGGCGCACAACCCCTTCTACGCCCACTGCGACAATCTGGGCACCTGCTGGGTCGTGCGCCACGAAATGACCGACCCCTTCGTCATCGTCAACGGCGACACCCTGTTCGAGCCGGAGATTTTCGCCCGGCTGATCGCGAGCCCGGACGAGCACCCCATCACCTTGGTCACCAACGTCAAGGACAGCTACGACGATGACGACATGAAGGTGATCGTCTCGGGTGATGAACTCAAGCAAGTGGACAAGAAGCTGCCCGCCGGCGAGGTGCATGGCGAGTCCATCGGCATGATCCGCTTTCAAGGCGACGGACCCCGGCTGTTCCGGGAGCGCCTCGAATCCATGATGGCGGTGGAATCCACGCTGGGGCGCTGGTATCTGTCCGCGGTCGATGCCTTGGCCGCCCAAGGCTACGTCGGCGTCGTCACCACCGCCAGCCACGATTGGTGCGAGATCGACGACCGCAGGGACCTGGAGCACGCCCGCACCACCGTGCCCCTTTGGTTCAAGCGGCGGCTCTCGGCCAAGGAAAAGCTGGCTGGCGCCATTCGCTGACCCAGCCGGGCCTAACAGTTACGTCTAGACCAGCGTATAGCCCGCTTCACTCAAGGGCATGGACCGCACACGCTCGCCAGTCGCCGCAAAGATGGCGTTGGCGACGGCCGGCGCCAGCGGCGGCAGGGCCGGCTCGCCGAGCCCGGTGGATGGGTTGTCGCTTTCGATGAAGTGCACGTCGATCTCGGGCGTCGGGCCGATGCGCATGACGGGATACTGATCAAAGTTATCCTGCTGTATGACGCCCCGCTCCATGGTGATCTGCTGCAACGCCATGGTGCTCAGGCCGTCAACGACCGAACCCTGCACTTGGCTCAACGCCCCGCTCATGTTGATGATCGGGCCCACGTCAACCGCCACCCAGACCTTTTCCACGCTGATCTTCCGGTCTGCGGTGACCGTCACTTCGGCGACCTCCGCCACGTGCGCGGCGTGGCAGAAGTAGAAGGACAAGCCAAGGCCCCTGCCCTTCGGCATGGGCCTGCCCCACTCGGCCTTCTCCGCAGCGAGCTTGATGACGTCGATGGCGCGCCCGGTATTCAACGCGCTGATGTCGCCTTCCTTGATCCAGCGCCGCTCACCCATGAGTTCGAGCAGAAACTCGAGATGGTCCCGGCCTGCCAGCACCGCCAGCTCGTGGATGAAACACTGCTCCACAAAGGCGTTGGTGTTTGATCCGGGCGCCCGCCAAGGGCCGCAGGGCGTGGCGATCTCCTGCATGCTGAGCTTGATGCGGGCATTGGCGAAGGCCACCGCCGGCAACTCGTTGCCGCGCAGGCCGGACCCCATGACGGGCCGGCCGCCGTTGCTGAACCCAATGTAGTGCTGCTCCCAAGCCGCGAGCCGGCCGTCCGGACCCACGGCGCCCTTCATGTTCTCGAATCCACCGACGCGGAAGTGGTCGTTGTGAATGTCATCCGTGCGCGTCCAGGTCAGCTTCACGGGAACGCCCGCACGGTGCGAGATGGCTATGGCCTCCGTGGCGAAGTCGTGCAGCGCCCGCCGGCCGAAACCCCCGCCCATGCGCAACGGGTGCAGCTGCACCTGTTCGGGCTGCATGCCAAACAGGCGGCCGGCGATCTCGGTGACGCGCGCAGGAAACTGGCTGCCGAGCCAGACCTCGAGGGAATCCGGCTCGCCATTGGTGCCCCGGCGGTAGTCTGCGGTGCAGTTCATCGGCTCCATGCACACATGGGCCACATAGGGAAACTGGTAGAAGGCCTCGGCCGTCCGGTTGCGCTCATCGGCAAGCGCCGCATCGACGCCCCCGTTGCCGGCAATGACCCTGCCGCCGCCTTCCTGGGCGGTGCGCTCGGCCCAGGCCACCATGGCCGACCAATCGTCAGTTGATGCGGAGGATTCGTCCCACTCGACCTTCAGCTTGCTGCGGGCATCGAACACCGACCAGGTGTCGTCGCCGACGATGGCAACGCCGCCGCGCAAGGCGGACACACCGCTCAGGAACCACACCTCGGTCTCGCCCACAGCCTCATTGGGGTTGAGGATGAAGGCATCCGTCACGCCAGGCAGGCCCTTGATTTCCCTTTCGTTGAAACGGACCGCCGTGCCGCCAATGCGTGGACAACGCACGTAGGTGGCGTACTTCATACCCGGCACATCGACGTCGATGCCGAACTCGGTCAGGCCCGTGGCAATGACAAAGTTGTCCACGCCGCTGACCGACGTGCCGATGATTCGATACTCGCTCGGATCCATGTAGGTCAGGGTTTCCGGGTTGGGCACGGGCTGTTGCGCCGCCAAGCTCGCGAGCTGGCCGAAGGAGCGGCGCTGGCCGGAGGAGTGCACGACTTGGCTGTCCCGCGCCTGCAAGCCCTCCCGGTCCACTTCCATCAGCAGGGCAGCGGCCCCGATGAGCATCTCCCGCGCCGATGCGCCCACCCGCCGCATGGTGCCGATGTTGCGCGGCACCGAGGTGGAGCCCCCTGCGCCCTGGCGTCCGAACTTCTGCTCATCGAGCGGCGCGTCGATGACCTGCACATCCTCCCAACGCGCGCCCATCTCCTCGGCGATGATCATCGGCAAGGTGGTCTTGATCCCCTGCCCCATCTCCGGGATGCTCGAATAGATGGTGATCTGACCGTCGCGGTCAATCTGCACGTAAGCGTTGAGCTCCTGGGAGCCCACCAGCACGTCGTCCGGAGGCGATGCGGCGGCCATCGGCAGGGTCGCCTGCAGCAGCACGCCACCGCCGGCAACCGCCGTGACCTTCAACATTTCGCGCCGGGTGAGCCGGGATACGGTGGTCATCCTCAAGCCCCCTTGGCTGCGTTGTAGGCCATAGCGGCGCTGTGCACCGCCTTGCGAATGCGCACATAGGTTCCGCAGCGGCAGTAGTTGCCGGCCAGCGCCTGGTCGATGTCCGCATCGGTTGGCTTGGGGTTGCTTTCCAGCAAGGCCGCGGCGCTCATGAGCTGCCCCGATTGGCAGTATCCGCACTGCGGCACGTCATGTTCGATCCAAGCCGCTTGCAAGGGATGGGGATCACCGTCCTCCGCAGCCAGCCCTTCGATGGTGGTCACCGCACCGGCAACCGCCTGCACCGGCAGGACGCAGGATCGTGTCGGCACACCGTCAACATGCACCGTGCAGGCGCCGCACTGGGCGATGCCGCAGCCGTACTTGGTGCCGGTGAGCTTGAGCTTGTCGCGCAGAACCCACAACAGCGGCATGTCGGGCCGGACATCCACATCCCGATCCCTGCCGTTGACGCGCAACTTGAATTTGGCCATTCGATTCACTCAATCAAGGAAATTAGAAGCCGAGCCGTCTTGTCGATTCAATCACAGGCTCAGCTCACTATTTGGCGCCCTTACTTCCCGGATGGCGTTTACCTCCTTCCACAGCGCCAGCGCCGCGTTGCGGGATGCCTCCTCGAACCGGACACTGTCGTGGGCCGTGGCGTAGAGCACCGAGCGCGAGGCGTTGATGATGAGCCCTTCGCCGTCTCGGTCCAACCCGGCTTCGAGCACTTCAGCCAAGTCGCCGCCCTGGGCGCCAATTCCGGGCACCAGCAGCGGCATATCGCCAACCGCTTGACGAATTTGGGCAAGTTCGTCGGGAAAGGTTGCGCCCGCCACCAGCACCAGGTTGCCGTTGACGTTCCACTCCCTGGCCGCTGCCGCAACCCGAAGGTACAGGGGCGCTTCGGGGGGATGCTTCTGCAGCCAGCCGCTGCCCGCGTTGCTGGTGCGGCACAGCAGCGCCACGCCCCGTCCGGGGTAGCCTAAGAACGGGCGAACACTCTCCTCGCCAAGATAGGGATTGATCGTCACCGCATCCGCGTCGTAGCGCTCGAAAACCTCCTTGGCGTACAACTCGGCCGTGGCGCCGATATCGCTGCGCTTGGCATCTAGGATGACCGGAATCTTCGGCCAGCGCTGGTGAATGAAGGCAATGACCTCGGCCAGCTGGTCCTCCGCCCCTTCCGCAGCGAAGTGCGCCGCCTGAGGCTTGAAGGTACAGACCAGATCGGCGGTCGCCTCGGCAATCGCGCAACAAAAGTCACGCAATCCGGAGGGGGATTTGCTGAAGGCGGCTGGTAGGCGGCTACGAACCGGATCAAGGCCAACGCAGATGAGCGAACCGCTGTGCGACCAAGCCTCTTTGAGACGGTCATGAAATGTGAAGACGACGCTCACACCCGCTCGGCCAACACCCGTTCTACGGTTTCGACTATGGCGCGGGTTTGGGGGTCGATTTCTAGGTTAATGCGACCTCCTTGGGCCACCGTGCCTAGTGTGGTGCGGGCGATGGTCTCGGGGATTAGGCTCACCTTGATGCGCTGGGTCGATGCCTCCACCGCGGCGATGGTGAGGCTCGCGCCGTCTAGGGCGGCGAAGCCCTTGTGGTGCAGGAAGCGCAGCCAATCGGCCTCCACGCGGAACCATAGATTGCGTTCGTTCTCGCCTTCCTCGATGGCATCAACTGCCGCGGTGCCGACGACGTGGCCGGAGAGGATATGGCCGCCGATCTCATCGCCGACTCGGAAGGATCGCTCGACATTTACCCTGCTGCCCGTGGCAAGGGTGCCGAGATTGGTGTTTTCAAGCGTTTCGCGAATGACGTCAAAGCAGGCGCTGCCCGCCTCAACTTCAGTAGCCGTCAGGCAGACGCCGTTGATGGCCACGGACGCGCCCAATTCCAGTCCCTCCGCCAGATCGCCGATTTGGATGCGGATGCGCCGCAAGCCCGGCTCGTCCGCCACCGAGGCCACGTCGCAAAGCCCTTGGACGATTCCGGTGTACATGGGATCAGCCGGACGAAAGCGCCCGGCACCGGGAAGGCAAGCCGCCTACAGGGCCGATGCGAGTTGCTCGCGGCGTCTCACTTCATTGGCGATGAAGGTGATCCACTGCTGGCAGATGCGCTGATTGGATTGGTCGCGCACACGCCGCGCCTCGTTGCGGCAGGCGACAAAGGAGGTGCGCGCCGACGTCAGGCGGTCGCGATTGTACTCGCACATGCCACGCACAATCTGGACGCTCTGCACCTTGCGCAGCCCGCCCTTGTCCAAAGCGTTGGTAGCGGCCGATACGCACTGGCTGAACTTGTCGTCCTCCAGGTAGAGCTGCGCCAAGCTCTCGTAGATCTTGCCGTCATCGGCCAGCTTGGCGGCCTCCTCGAAGACCGGGATGGCCTTGTCCACTTCCTGGGATAGCTGATACGCCTGCCCGAAGGACCGCAGATTCTTGTCGGTGCGCTCGATGAGTTCTTCGTCAAACCCCTTCTTCATGACCGACGCTGCGCGAATGGGCACCTCTTCCTGCATCAACAAACCGGCCAATGTGGTCAGGTCCGACTGGCGGGTCAGGAACCCAGCCTCGTAGGCGGCCATCATGGTGTACACCTGCTGCTTGTCCATGCCCTCTTGGCCCTGGATGCCGGCGAGGCGTATCCAGTAGTCGCGCTTGGGGAAGTCCCGCACCAAAATTTCAAGAATTTCCAAGACCTTGGGCCAGTTTTCCAATTCAAAGTAGAGGAAATTGAGCAGCGCCCACCAGTTTTCCTTGACGACGGTGTTGCGCGCCTTGGCCACGGCGATGCCCCGTTCGATCTGGCCCACGGCACTCGGATAGTCCTCCATCTGGTAGTACACCTGGCCCATGAAGATGTGCGGCTCCGGCCCTGGATTGTTGGCCTTGGATATCCAGATCTCCATGTAGTGCAGGGCGTCGTTGTAGCGTTCATCCACGAAACAGAGCTGCGCCAAGGTGTAGAGCGTGGTGGTTTCCAAGCCTTCCGGAATGTCCTCGCCCTGCTTGATGACTTCCTGGTAGTGGCGAATGGCCGCGCCGTAGTCCTCCTTGGAGAATTGGACGAAGCCCAGCATGTTGTGGATCTGGCCGATCTCGTTGCCGTTGTAACGGCAATTGCGGCCGCCTCGGCAACGGTCCAGCATGCCCTGCAGCACCGCCTGCGCCCCGTTGAGGTCCTTGGCGTCGATGAACTCCTGGGCCTCGGCCAGCTTCTTGAAGGTGGCCTCGCTCATGGACGGCACCCGCCGGGTCTTCTGCCGGGGCTGCTCCTCCTGTTGGGCGAGCGCCGCTGCGGCGCCGCCGACCGTGAAACCGGGCGCTACTTGAACGCCGAAGAGCAGAACCAAGGCCGCAGCCACGGCGATCGCAAGGCCGCAGAGGCGCCTAGTCCAAGGTATGAATGCTGTGCTTGTCATGTTTCGCTCCTGCTACCCATTGCCCATCCTAAGGCACGAGGGCGGGGCGCCCTCGCTCCGAGCGTGACCCCGGAGCGAGGGCATCTTGCCCTCGATTGGAATCCGGGTGACTTGGTTCGAGGGCGGGGCGCCCTCGCTTCGGGCCCTGTTCATCATGCCGCGTCAGCCATCCTGCAGCTCGAAGGTAATTCGGTTGCGCACCCCCGCCACGTCGATCGGTTCGCCGTTCACCACCTTGGGCTTGTACTTGAACTTGAGCG
>CAZRBP010000026.1:27184-31218 GCA_964598305.1 uncultured Pseudomonadales bacterium
GCCACGTCGATCGGTTCGCCGTTCACCACCTTGGGCTTGTACTTGAACTTGAGCGCGGCGTTGACCGCGGCACGGTCAAAAATGCCCGGCGGCTTGGACTCGATCACCCGCGGGTCGCGCACTGCGCCGGTGCGGGTGACGACGAACTCCAGCAGTACGTAGCCCTCGATGCCCCGGGTTTGCGCCCGGCGCGGATACACGGGCGCCACCTTGACGATGGGCAGGTACTCGCCGTCGGAACTGAACCCTCCCGTGCCGCCGACATTGACATCCACTTGGATGTCCACGGCGCCGATATCGACGCCTTGGGAGACGTCAGAGGAATCGAAATCCGGCTTGGGCATGTCCGGCGGCGGCTCGTCCGGGGGCGGCGGCGGCTTTGGCTTGCGCTGCTTCGTCTCGATGTTGACGTCGTCCTCAACGCGGACGAAGTCAACGATTTTTCCCGAAATGCTGTCGTCAAAGGGACTCTTGTCGCTCTTGATGAGCGCCTGCATGAGCAGGAACAGGGCAAAGGTGGCAATGGCTCCAAAGGCGAGCGCAAACCCGAATCGCATCAACATGCTAAGCCTCCGTGGAAATGGCGACCTCGGTCAGGCCCGCGGCGCGGGCTGCCGACAGGACCGCCTTCAACTGTCCGTACTTGGCCTCGCGGTCGGACTGGATCACCAAGCCGCCCTTCGGGTTCTCCGAATGCAGCCGTTCGATGTGGGCCCGGACAGCCGCCGAGTCCACTTTCTTTTTGTCAATCCAGATGTCGCCGTTGGGGCCGATGGCGACCAGCACGCTCACCGTGGGCTTCTGCTCCGCGGTATCGGCGTCGGGCCGCAAGACGTCAATGCCAGCCTGCTTGATGAAGGTGGCGGTGACGATGAAGAAGATCAACATGATGAACACCACGTCGAGCATGGGAGTCAAGTTGATGTCCGACTCCTCATCGGAGCGGGAAAATCGGTTTGCCTGACGCGCCATATCGTTTTGCTCCTGTTGACTTGTGCTGTTCTGCCTACAACAACGCTCAGTGGTCCATGGTCAAGTGATCCTCAAACAGTTCGACCTCGAAATCCACCTTCCGTTTCACGAAGGTGCTGCCGAGCAGGCCGGACAATGAGGCGATCATGCCGCACATGGTGGGAATGGTGGCCATCGAGACGCCGGCGGCCATGGAGCGGGCGTTGCCGCCCTGGGTGGCCATGGCGTCGAACACCGAGATCATGCCGGTGACCGTGCCAAGCAGGCCGAGCAGCGGGCACAGGGTCACGCAGGTCTGGATGAGCGGCAGGTTGCCGGTGATGCGCTCCGAGGCTTCGGAAATAATCCGGTCCCGAACCTGGTGGGCACTCCACGAGCGCCGCTCCGGACGGCTTTCCCAGAAGTCGGTGGCGTCCTGCACCACCAACTTGTGCTGCGAGAAGAAGTACCAGATGCGCTCGAAGATCAGCGTCCACATCAGGAAGGTCAAGGCGGCAATGAGATAGAGCACATTGCCGCCCTGTTCCATGAACTGGACGATGGCCAGATAGGCGTCGCCTAGCATCGTGACGCCCTATTCCAGCGCTTGGCCTGATTTTTCGGCGTGCTCGGCAATGAAGCCTTGGGTCTGCTCCTCAAGCACATGAATGACCGAGCGGCTGCGCTGGGCGACGATGGCGTGCAGCAAGGTGGTGGGAATGGCCACGCACAAGCCGAGCACCGTCGTCATCAACGCCGTGGAAATGCCGCCGGCCATGGTCTTCGGGTCGCCGGTGCCAAACAGGGTGATGGCCTGGAAGGTCAGGATCATGCCGATGACTGTGCCAAGCAGGCCGAGCAGCGGAGCGACCACGGAAATCACCTGAATGAGCGTGATGTTCCTTGTTATCTTGGGTGTTTCGCCCAGTATCGCCTCGCCGAGCTTCAACTCCAGCGTCTCCACGTCCACGTTGGTGTTTTGGTGGTAAACGTTGAGCACCCGGCCGAGCGGATTGTCCCCGCTGGGCTGATCGGACCGCTTCTGGGCGTTGACCCGGGCGCCGGTTATCGACAGCGTGATCAGGCGCTCAATGGCCAGCAGCACGCCGATGATGCCGCCGAGAATGATGACCGAGCCCACGTAGCCGCCTTGGCCGTCGCAAAACGGCAGGTAGCACTCGCCCTTGGCGATGCCGCCGAACAGCGAGCCAACCCGCTCGCCCACGGTCGCCGCCTGAATGAGCAGGGACAGCAAGGAGCCGCGGGTCGGGTCCACGGCGAAGGCGACGACCTCGTTGGCCTGGGCCTCGCCGAGATCCTCCACCGTGTTGGTGAAGCGAGCGGCCGGCTGGCGGGCCAGTTCGACGATGGCGCCGTCGTCCGGATCGTAGTTGAGGTACTCGCCGTCGCCGATCAAGGCGAAGGCGCCGACCCGAACCACGTCGGTCTCCTTCTGCTCACCGCTCAGCAGGGTGACGGTGGCCGGGAAGCGGGCGATACGCCCGGATTCCGTCATCTCGCGCTGCAGTTCGAACCACAGATCCTCCATTTCCTCGATGGTGGCCAGTTGGCTGGCGGTGCCCATCTTGGCCGCCAACTCGCCGAGCCAGTCGCCGCGATTGGGGAACTCGGCGGAGATCAGCGAGCCTTCAAAGAGCCCGCGAGTGTCGCCGGCCACCTGCTGCAGAACGCCGAACAGCTCACGCAGGGAGCCGAGGCGCCGATCAAGCTGCTCCTGCAGGTCGCCGATGCGGATTTCGTTCTCGTTGAACTGGGTCTCGAGCCGGTCCGAGCGCCGTTCCTCACGCCGCCGCTCCGCCTTGGCGTCGTCCAGCATTTGCGCTTGGCGCGCCCTGTCGTTCTGGAAGCGCTGCTCACGCTGGCGGTGCTCGGCGGACTCCACCACCCGGCGCTGCTCGACGTTGCGCAGCAGCTCGTCCAAGGTGCTGGCCTGATTCACCTGCAAGGTGCTGGCTGAGCCGCCTTCCTCCTGGGCTTGGGTGCCGAAGGCGGCGAATAACAGCATCCCCGCCGCTGCGGAGCAAGCCAAGATAATTCGATTGGCTGATTTCATCGGTTAGGCCTCCGGTCCGGTGATGGGGAGAGTGAGCATGTCCACGGACAATTGCTTGCGCGCCATGCGGATGCCGTTGCGAACCGGCGTCGTGAACTCATCGCCGATCACCTCCCACCGATTGTCGGCCTTGTTCCACATGCCGGTTTCCTCGCCGTCCGGGGTTTGGAAGACCAGGGCGACCCGGCCCACCTTGAGGATGTCGGCCTTGCGGTCCACGCCATCGACGTTGATGGTGTCGCCGTAGGCCTCCATGGTGCGGCCGTACTCGTTCTCGATCTGGAAGGCGCGCAGCACTTGCGAGAACTTCTCCGACACCGCGACGTCGGCCCGATCCATCATCTCCCGCAGCCGCGCCACCCGGTCGTGGCGCTCATCGAGCAGGAATGGCAGATCCAAGTCCACGAACTGCTCAAGGCCGTCGATCATGCGCAGCATGAGCGGGGTGATCTGACGCTCGATGACCGTCACCCGGTCGATCGAGTCGGTCAACTGGGTCATCTCCCGCTCCTGGTTGGCGATTTGCTTTTCAAATTGCCGGTTGTAAACGCGCAGCCCCTCAATCTCCTTGAGCACGGTCTTGTACTCGTTGAGGAGCTTGTGGGTCTCCTCGGTGAGCGCGTCGATCCTGGCCTGGGAGGTCTTGGCTTGCTGGTTGATGCGCTCCGCGACCTGATAGATGTCCGCCAAGGTGGCTCCTGCGGCAGGGCCGGCCAAGCCCGCGGCCATCAAAAACATCAACGAGGAAAGCCAACCGTTGCGTCTGTTTCTCATACGTCTTCCTAGGAAAGTGAATTAAACCGGCAGTAGCCCCTCAGGCCCGCCGCGCGCCTTGGCGAAACCGCCTAGGCGCCGCTGGAACCCGCAGGCCGACTAGCAACCCAACCATCGGCGGTTGACGCGCTCTTTTCTTAGAGCCCCCGGCTTGATGTCCATGCCAGATGCGTCCGCCCCCTTCCAATGTCGGCAAAGCATCAACAAACGGTTTTGCCTTGTCAAGGCAGTTTTC
>CAZRBP010000027.1:0-1858 GCA_964598305.1 uncultured Pseudomonadales bacterium
CGCAACACGCACTTGTACACCACCGAAGCGGCGGCGTAGTGTTTCTTGGTGGCCTTGGGTGCCTTCTTGACTTCCCCGCGAAACGCCGCGTACTTCTCGCCGAGCAACTTCTGGATGCGCCGGTTCTCCGCTTCGTCGGCCACCGCCTCGGCATCGCAGTTCATCACCACCGCCTGAAGGTCCACCCAGCGCTCGCCGGACTCCACCAGCAAGCACACGCGCGGGTTGTTTGCGATGTGCTTCGCCTTGGCCGACTTGGCCCGCGTTCTTAAGTACATGGCACCGTTGTCGTAAACGTACCACAGCGGCGTCATGAACGGCTCGCCGGACTGTCGCGTCGTGGCGAGAATCACCGTGTGACCGTTGGTCAGGAACTCGTCGATTTCGTTCTGGGTCAGTTGAACCCCCACTTCGAATACTCCTATTCAGTTGATTTACATGGTATTTTAGCGTTCAAAGCCCGAGCACGCGCTTGGCTAGGATGTTTCTCTGCACTTCATCGGAGCCGCCGTAGATCGTCTCGGCGCGCTTCATGAAGTAACGCAACGTCTCGGCGGTTGCGTGGGCGGGGGCCACGGGCAGACTGTTGCTGGCGGTGGAAAGCCTGTCGGGCTCAAAGGGCAGTCCATAGTAGCCGAGTGCGCGCATGCCCAATTCGGTGATGCGCTGCATCAAGGCAGCGCTCAGCACCTTGGTGGCCGAGACCTCCGCCCCGGGCTGCTCGCCGCGGCTCAGCCGGCTGGTGAAGCGCAACTCCCAGAGGTCCAGCGCCTGCAGGTCCACCTCGATGCCCGCCAAGCGCCGCGCCACATCCGCATCGTCCGCCAAGCGGCCGCCGTCGCTGGCCCGCTCCAGGCCGACGATCCTTTTGACGCGATCAAGCCGCTGCAGCAACCGCGCCGCGCCGCTGCCGAGCCGCTCAAAGGCGAGAAAGTACTTGGCCACCGTCCAGCCCTCGTTCTCCGCCCCCACCCGGTTGGCCTTGGGAACGCGGACATCGGCGAAGAACACCTGGTTGAAGTCGTGCTGGCCCGCTAGGTTGATGATGGGCTTGATCTCGATGCCGGGCGTGGCCAAGTCGATCAATAGGAAGGTGATGCCCTGTTGCTTGCGGCCCTCACGGGACGTGCGCACCAGGCAGAACAGCCAGTCTGAGTGGTGCGCAAAGGTGGTCCATATCTTGGTGCCGTTGACGATGTAGTCGGTGCCATCGGAAACCGCGGAGGTGGCCAGCGAGGCCAAGTCGGACCCTGCCGCGGGTTCGGAGTAGCCTTGGGCCCAGATGGTGTTGACCTTGAGGATGTCCGGCAGAAAGCGCGCCTTCTGCTCATCGCTGCCGAAGCTCAGAATGCAGGAGCCTGGATGGTTGTTGAAGCCGTTCGGCGCACCCGCCAAGGCCACTTCGCGGCTGAAGATGTAGTGCTGCACCGCGCTCCACCCGGTTCCGCCCCACTCCACCGGCCAGCCGGGCTGCCCCCAGCCACGCTCCGCCAGCATCTTCAGCCAGCGCCTGCCGAATTCGAATTCGCTGTAGGTCTCCACCGTGCGGTCCGCGGCGGCGATGAGGTCCGGCGTCAGCCGGTCGGCGAGAAACGCCCGCACCTCGTCACGAAACGCCGTATCCGCATCGCCATAAGCCAAGTCCATGCTATTGAACTGATCGTCTGCCCGTTCGGGATCACTCGGCCATCAGCGCAATGACCTCGTCCGTCGAGTACACGTCGCCGAAGCCGAGGAGGATGTTGGATAGGCTCGCCCAGTGCTCCTCGTCGTCGCGACCGGCGTTCGCGTCCGTGATCATGACGGTCTTGAAGTTGCGCATGGCGGCCTCCCGCGCGGTCGACTCGCAGCACACGCT
>CAZRBP010000027.1:1958-31162 GCA_964598305.1 uncultured Pseudomonadales bacterium
CGGTCTTGAAGTTGCGCATGGCGGCCTCCCGCGCGGTCGACTCGCAGCACACGCTTGTCACCGTGCCCGTCACGAGGACGGTGTCGATGCCCTGCTCACGCAGCAGTTCCTCAAGCCCGCCGCCACTGCCGACGAAGGCGCTGAACCGGTTCTTGCTGACGGTGATGTCGCCGGGCTCCTGCTCGAGCGGCGCATAAACCTCGTGGCCAGGGGCGCCGGCGGTCAGCGCCGGGTCGACGGTTTCGAAGGTGTGGACCCGACCGCGCCGGGCCAAGCAGCGATTGACGACGTCCTCTGGTATTCCACCCGCGTGCATGTTTCTCTCCCACTTGGCTTTCGCACTCCCGGATTGTCGCAACTTGAAGCGACGAAGGGAATCCGCTCCCCCACGAAAGTCAGGTTACGTCGTCAACGAGAACGCGCCCCTGATTCTGCACCCAGCGCCCCTCCGGGTCGCGTACCCAGCCGCTCGACGCCCAGGTGCCGCCGTCAACGTTGAGGGTGATGCCGGTGACGTATTCGGACATCTTTGATGCCAAGTACACCGCGGCGTTGCCGCACTCGTCCACATGGCCCTCGCGACCCAAGGGAATCAAGCGGTTTGTTGAATCGAGTTGCTCCGGCGTCGGCACCGTCCATTGGCTTTCATCCACCGGCCCGGTGCGGTTGCCGTGGTTGCCGGGCGTCACCGTGTGGTCCGGCGCGATGGCGTTGACGCGGATGCCATGGGACGACAGCTCCAGGGCCATGCTGCGCGTGAAGCTCAGCATGCCCGCCTTGCAGGCCGCGTACACCGCGAAATAGGGCGCCGCGCGCTGCCCCTCAATGCTTGACACGTTGACGATGGCCCCGCCACGCCCCTCGCGGATCATGATCTTCGCCACCTCCGAGGTGGCCGCCAGCATGCTCACCAAGTTGATCTCGATGTGCCGCCGCCAACTGCGTTCGCTCTGCTTGAGAAAGGGCCGGCCGTTCACGCCGCCGGCGTTGTTCACCAGGATGTCTATGCGGCCGAAGCGCTCGTCCGCTTCGGTGATAGCGCCGCGCAGCTGCTCCGTTTCCATGACGTTCGCCACCAGCGGCAGCGCTTGGCGGCCCATCGCCTCGACTTGGCCGGCCACATGACGGGCACGCACCGGCTCGATGTCCAGCACCGCCACATGGGCGCCGTGGCGCGCCAGCGCCAGGGCGATTCCCGCGCCGATGCCGCCGCCTCCGCCGGTGACCAGCGCCACTTGGTCGGTGACTGCGTAGCTGTTGTCGCTCATGTGGCGCCTCCCGCATGCTCGTCAAGAAAGGGTTTCACCGCCCCGAGAAACCCGGCGGTGTTCTGCGATGCCACATTGTGGCCGCAATCCGGAACCACCTTGAGCGTGCCGTTGGGCAGTGCCGCCACGAAGCGTTCCGCCGCCGCCTGCTCCAGCACATTGGAGTTGCCGCCGCGCACCACCAGCACGGGCACGTCGAGCCGGCTGACGGCGGCGAGATCGGGCACGCCGGGCAGCCGGGCCCCAGCCTCCGCGCCTTCACCGTCACTGGCGACCGCATAGCGGCGCCGGTCGGCCTTGGTGATGTAGCGTCCATCGGCCCGCTGGATCAGGTTGTACTTCAGGGTGCGTTCGATGTGCGCCCGCGTCCGGTAGCGGTCATATTGCTCCACCCGGTCCAGAAACGCCTCCATGTCATCGAATTCGATGTTGCGGCCGACGAATTCCCGAATCATGCGCGCGCCGCGCTCGCCTACCTCTGGGCCAATGTCCACGATCACCGCCGCGCGCACCAGTCGCGGGTGCGCGCAGGCCAATGCCAGCGCCACCATGCCACCCATGGAGTGGCCCACGACCACTGGGCGGGCGAGCCCCAGCGCACCAAGAAAGTCCCTAGCGTCGGGCATCATGTCGGCAATCGCGTAGTGGGCGCCCCGGTTCCACTCCGAGTCGCCGTGACCGCGCTGGTCCAGCGCCAGCACCCGGCAATCCGACGACAGGTGCAGGCTCACCAGATCCCAGGAGTGCGCGGATTGATTGCCGCCGTGCAGCAACACCACCGGCGGCGCGTCCTCCCTGCCCCACTCCAGGAAGTGGAAGCGCTGATGGCGCAGCACGGTGTTGCGGGAAACGTAGCGGACCTCGCCGGGCACCTCGATGCCGAGGTCGCGCGCGCTGTCGAGCAGGCTGGCGAACTCCTCCAGTCCGGTCAGGTCAAGCGGTTGGAGGTCGCTGCTGAAGGTGTTCAGATACATCCGAGTGATGTGCCGCCGGCTGCCGTCAGCCTGCCTGCGCCCAGCCGGAAAGCGCCGCCACCCGCGCCCGGTGCAGGCTGGTCGATCCCATGTACATGCGATTGAAGACCGCGCGCTTGAGCCAAACGTGCAATGGAAACTCCCACGTGTAGGCGATGCCGCCATGGGCTTGGGTGCATTCCCGCGCCGCGTGCAGAAACCGCTCGGTGACGTGCGCCTTGGCCAACGCAGCCATGCGTTGCGCATCGTCGGGCACCGCATCGAAGGCATGGGCGGCGTACCAGTACAGGGCACGGGCTGGCTCGATGTCCGCAGCGACGTTGGCGAGCTGATGCTTCAGCCCTTGGAACGCGCCGATCACTTGGCCGAACTGCTCCCTCGTAAGCGCGTAGTCCACGGCCATGTCGAGGCAACGCCGCGCGCCGCCGAAGGCATCGGCCGCCAACAACACCAGCAACGCATCACGCAGCCGCCCTGCCGATCCGCCAAGCGGCACCGCTGGCGTATCGTGGAAGGCGACATGGGCGATGCGCCGGGTGGCATCCAGGCACGGCAGCGGGGTCACTTCGACGGTCTCGGCCGGGCTCTCCACTAGCATCAACTCGCCGCCGGCAACGCCCGCCACCATCACATCCGCCTGCGCGGGATAGAGCACATTGCGCTTGGTGCCGTTCAGCGCTGTGGATCCTGCCAACTGCCACTCGTTCGGCTGCCAGGCATCGTCGCTCTCGGCCAAGGCGACCGTGCCCAGGCACTCGCCGGTGGCCATCCGCGGCAGCCAACGCTCCTTCTGGGCGTCGCTTGCGCCCCAGCAGATGGCCAGGGAGGCTGCAACATGTCCGAGGTAGGGGCCCGGGGCGCCGTGATAGCCCAGGACTTCAGCCACCACCGCAGCGTCCAGCATCTGCAGCCCGGTCCCCCCATGGGGCTCATCGATCATGAGACCCAGCGCGCCGAGCTCGCCTAGCGCCTGCCACAGCCGCGCATCGTGCCCGTCTTCGCTGTCGAAGATCTCCAGGAGCCGCACTTGGTCGAGTTGGTCGCGCAGCAAGCGTCCAACGGAGTCCTGGAGCGCCGTCTGCTCTGCGGTGAGGTCGAAGTTCATGAAGCGCTCCCGGTCTGGTCCCGGGGCAGGCCCAAGCCACGCTCGCCGATGATGTTGCGCTGAATGTTCGAGGTGCCGCCGGCAATGGCGATACCGAGCGATCCGAAGAACTGGTTCATCCAGCGTTCGTCGCCGACCCTGTGGCCGGGCTTGTAAACCGGCAGCTGCAGGCTCGCATCGCCAATCAACTCCTGCGCCAGCGCCGCGATCATGTGCCCCAAGTTGGTCACCACGAGCTTGTTCATGGTGGTCACCGGGCCGGGGTCCCTGCCAGCAAGGCTCATGCTGAGCTGGCGAAAGGTCGAGTACCGGTGCGCTTGCAGGTAGCCCTCGATCTCGGCCAGACGGTCCTGCACGATCGGGTCCTCAATGGCTGGCCGGCCATTCCGGGTCGCGCTCTTGGCGACCTTCAGGAGCTTGGCGAACTGCTCCAAGTAGGTTTCCGCGTTGCCGATCCCGGTTCGCTCATGCTTGAGGGTCGCGCGCGACACCTGCCAGCCTTCGCCGCGCCGGCCGACGATCCAATCGGCGGGGGTGCGCACATCGTCGAAGAACACCTCATTGAACGTGCTTTGGCCAGTGATCTGCTTCAGCGGACGGATGGTGACGCCGGGCTGATGCAGGTCCAGCAAAAAGTAGGAAATGCCTTGGTGCTTGGGCGCATCGGGCTCGGTGCGCACCAGCGCAAACATGTACCGGCATTCTTGGGCACGGCTGGTCCAGATCTTCTGGCCGTTGATGACCCACTCATCACCCACCAGCTCGCCGCGCGTGCGCAGCGACGCCAGGTCGCTGCCGGACCCCGGCTCGCTGTAGCCTTGGGCCCAATCGACTTCGCCACGCACGGTGGGTGGTATGAACTGTTCCTGCTGCCAAGGGGCGCCGCATTCGAGCAGCGTCGGCACCAGCATGCGCACGCCATTGCCGTAGATTTCCACGGGTGCCCGCGCACTGGAGAACTCCTCGTGGATGACCTGGGCGCGCAGCACATCCGTGGGCTGCTCGCTGCCGCCGAAACGGCGCGGAATGTTGCGATACAGGTAACCCGCTTCGGTCGCTTGCTGCCGGAACGCCGAGATTCGTTCGGAATCTCGCGCATCCTCCCGCGACCAATGGGCGGCGAGGAACTCGCGCACCTCGTCGCGGAATGCCTCGTAATCCGCTCCGTAGGTCAGATCCATGTCAGCCTCCTGTTTCAGTCGCTGCCGGATTGTAGAGCAATCCAGCTAACGTTCAACTTATCTAGATGATTCTGCCCGCGCCTTCCTGCGCAGGCGCTCGGCGATGTCATGCGCGGACTGACGCTGGTTGCGCGCTTCAAGGTCGAACAGGTAACGGCGCCGATTGGCGTCCTCCTCCGCTTCCGTCAGATTGTTCTTGATCAGCGCCAGCAGGGTAGCGGGCACCCTCAACAGCTTTTGCGCCACCGACAAGGTGTGATCCCGCAACTCGGCAGGCGGCAGCACCTTGTTCAGCATGCCCCAATCGTAGGCCTGCTGTGCCGTCAGCCGTTCGTTGAGATAGTAGAACTCGCGTGTGCGGGCCGTGCCCATGATACGGGTCCAGAACAGCGAGCCTCCGTAGTCGCCGGAAAGGCCATTGGCCGAGAAGTTGGTGGCCATCACGGCGTCGTCTGACGCATAGCGCAAATCACAAGCCGCCGCGAGGCTGCAGCCCGCGCCGACGGCGGGACCGCCAATCATGGCGATGGCCGGTTTGGGCATGGTGTGCAGCAGCATCGGCGCGTGCAGGTCGTAGCGGGTGGGATCGTCCTGCGCAGCGTCAGGATCAGCCCCCATCATGCCCCTGCGCGGCCCGCCACCGTCCTTGACATCGCCTCCGGAGCAGAATCCTCCCAACGCATCGCCCTTCGGCGCCCCGGTGAGCACCACCACCTTCACGCCGTCATCCGCCGCCATCTCCCGAACGGCATCGTCGAGCGCCTCAATGAGTGGGCCGTTCAAGGCGTTCAGGCGCTGCGGGCGGTTGAGCGTGATGATGCCAATGCGCTCGTTGACCTCGGTTTGGATCACGGGGGCTTTGGAAGTGCTTCTTTGGTTCATGGAATCGTTTTCTCGTTTGCGGTCATGAACAGGCGCCGAGTGGGCTTCGACTGGCTAGAAGTCGGTGCCGCCATCGATATTGACGATAGCGCCGGTCATGTAGGCGGCGCGTTCGGACAGCAGGAACGCCATCAGGTCGCCGACATCGCCGGGTTTGCCGATCGAGCGCATGGCCACCGGCAGCTTCCACTCCTCGATCATCACGTGCTCCAAGGCCTGATCCAAGGGCAGGCCGTACTCCTCGGCCGCTAGGTGCCTGCGGCGTATGAGCACGTCGGTCTCGATGGCGCCGGGACACACGCAATTGGCGCGAATGCCTTGGGCGCTGTAGGTCTTGCAGAGGTTCTTCGTGAAGTTCACCAGCGCCGCCTTGAAAGCCGCATAGGCAAACAGAAACGGCTTGGCGGCGCGCGCCGAATAGGCGGCCGTGGTCACGAGTTGCCCCCCGCCCTGTTCCAGAAGATGGGGCACGATCGCCCGGCAACTGCGCACCTGGCTCATGAGCACGTCCTGGAAGTTGACCTCCCAGTCCTCGTCGCCCATCTCCAGCAGGGTGCCGTTGCGGTCGGTGGAACCGGGCGTGGTGAGCAGGCCGCGGATGGTGCCGAGCTCGTCGATGGCGCGCTCGACCGCCCGCTCCACCTGCCCGGACTGGCTTGCATCGGCACCGAGCCCGAGCACTTGGGCGCCGGACTCGGACCGCAGCTCGGCCGCCCGTTCGCTGGCCGTGGCTTCCGTGCGCCCGACGATGGCCAGCCGCGCGCCGTCCCGCGCCAGCCGGCGGGCGGCCTCCCAGCCCATGCCGCGCGTGCCGCCCACGATGATGTAGGCGTTATCCCTGACTCCCAAATCCATTGCGCATCCCCGCATCCGACTGTTTGTTCAAAACTACCACGTCCGCTGCACCGCAACCTCAAGGCTTAAGGATTCGCCGCTCGCACGGAGGACTCAATCAAGGCGCGAACCTCGTGCGACACCACCTTTAACATGGCGTTGCGCGGCAGGGCATCGACGAATGCCACCGCTACCGGCACGCAGTAGCCGGGCTTGCGCTCCGCCACCCAGGCCTTGAGTTCCACTGCCGACACCACCGCGTCCCGGTGAAGCACCACCGCTGCGGCGGGCACCTGGCCTAACCGGGAGTCCGCCAACCCCACCACGGCTGCATCGGCCACCGCCGGGTGCCTGCGCAGCGTCGCGGCCACTTCGTCGGCGGGGATCTTGAAGCCGCCGCGCACCAGCACATCGTCGGCGCGGCCCTCGATCCAGACGAAGCCGTCCTCGTCCATGCGCGCCCGATCGTTGGTGCGAATCCAGCCGGCCGACGCATCGGCCGGACGCTGAGGCGGATCTGCTTCGAGCAGGCCGACTGTGCCGGACGCCACCTCCGCGCCCGTGTCAGCATCCACGATGCGCACCCTGTTGCCCGGCAGCGCCCGCCCCACACTGCCACGCTTGTCCTTCACGAGAGCAAGGTCGGTGTCAACGAATCCAGTTACGGCACCCAGAAACTCGGTGGCGCCATAAGCGGTGATCACGGGAATGCCGTAAGCGGCCTCGAATTCATCCGCCGTGGCCGGGTCCAGGGGGGCGGACGCCGCCCGGAACACCGAGGCACTGGCGAGATAGTCCCGGGGCACGCGCTGGTCGAGCAGCATGCGCACCACCGCCGGCGGCGCGGCCAACTGCCGCGGTTTGTACTTGCGAACCAGCTCCGCCCAGCGCCAGATGTCGAAGCGCTCCAAGAGCGCCGTGGGGCGGCCCTTCCAGACCGCCGCCGCCGCGCCCATGATGCCGCCCATGCTCACCAGCGGCACGGCGGAGATCGCCACGCCGCGCTGGTCCGGCGGGCGTAGTCCGGTCGGCCGCTCCTGTGCGAACAACGCGTATGCCACCGGCACGCGCTTGGGCGGCCCGGTGGTGCCGCTGGTCAGCATGGTCACCGCCGTCTCGTCGAGTGGCTCGTAGTGGCGGCCCGAACCCAGGCCATCGAGGCCCGGAACCACGCGCACCGGCTGTTGCCGGTCTGCGGTCAGCTCAATGCCGAAGGTGCCGGTGGCCTGCAGCGTTTCCCGAAAACCGGTGCGCCGCCAGTCTTGCGCATCCGCCACCAGCACCGCCGGGCGCAAGGCTTCGAGATCTTCGCGGATCGCCGCATCCGGCTGGATAGGCGTGGCCAGAACGGCGCAACGGCGCAGGCTGAGTACGGAAAGATAGGCGCCAAAGCAGTGTGGACGCTGCCTGAGTACGAGGCCAATGCCTTGCTCATTGGCAATGCCTGCCGCCCCGAGCGCATCGCGCAGCCCGTCGCATATGCGGGCGAGATGCCCCCAAGTCCAAGTCTGGCCCTCGTAGAACACCGCCGGCGCCTCGGGCTCCGTCCGAAACAACTCTTCGATGCGGTCGTTGATCTCCACTGGCCGGCGCTGTCGGCTAGGCGCCCTGGTTATCTTTGATCAGCCGATGCACCAGTTCGATGGTCTCGAGCTTGGCGTCTGGGCCACGCCCCATGACTTGGAGCTGCAAAATGTCGATGCCGCACTGCTGGTACTCGCGCAGCCGCTCGCGCACCATGTCCGGCGTGCCAATCACGCTGGCCTGCAGCGCCATCTCGTCGGGCACCCGGGCCACCGCTTGGTCGCGCTGCCCCGCCACCCAAAGCCGCTGCACGTCCTCCGCCACGTCCTCATAGCCGATCCGCCGGAACGCCTGGTTGTAGAAGTTGGTCTTCGGCGAGCCCATGCCACCAAGTTGGAACGCCAATGCCGGTTTGCGCTTGGCGATCATCTCCTCGACGTTGCCGCCCACGCCGACCACCGCGCCCACGGCCAACTCAATGTCATCAAAGTTCCTTCCGGCGCGGGCAGCGCCGCGGCGCATGGGTTCGAAGTACGACTCCGCCATCGCCGGCGTGAACGAGGTGCCGATCCATCCATCCGCCACTTCCCCGGTGTACTCCAGCGCCTTCGGCCCAAGGGTTGCCAGAAAGATCGGAATGTTCGCATTGGGCCGATGGGCCAAGCGCAAGGCCTTGCCTTCGCCGCCCGGCAGGGGCAGCACATAGTGTTCGCCCTCGTAGCGAAGCTTCTCCCCCGCAAAGGCGAGCTTAAGGATATCGACCAGTTCCTTCATCCGCGCCAGCGGATGCGCGAAGGGCACACCGTGCAGGCCCTCCACCACCTGGGGACCGCTCACCCCGAGCCCAAGCATGAAGCGGCCTTCACTCATTGCCGCCAGGGATAAGGCGGTCATCGCGATGTTGCCGGGCGAGCGGGCGCTGACCTGCGCAATGCCCGAAGCCAGCCGCATCTTGGTGGTCCTGGCGGCCAAATAGGCGAGCGGCGTGAACGCATCGGTGCCCCAAGCTTCCGCGGACCAGGCCACGTCGACGCCGAGCTTTTCGCACTCGATCGCGTAGTCGGCCGAACGCGCGAAGCCGCCCTTCCGATCCACGTCCACGCCGCCTATGGCGATTGCCGTTTTCATGTCACCTCCGGTTCACTTCGAGGGCAAGATGCCCTCGCTCCGACAAAATGTTCATTTCGAGGGCAAGATGCCCTCGCTCCGACAAAGTGCTCCGACAAAATGCAGCCTGTACCTGGTTAGATAATTTATACTTTTGCGCGCAGCATGGAAATACAAGCAATCAACTAGATGGAACCCAACCCGCGCCGCCACTTCGTACTGGCCACCCTGTGCGCGGTGGCCGTCGTCAACATGGTGGACCGGCAGATCATCACCATCGTTCTGGACCCCATCAAGGCGGAGTTCGGCGCCTCCGACACCGCCATGGGGTTGCTGACCGGCATGATCTTCGCCGCCTTTTACGCAACCGCCGCCTTCCCCCTCGCCCGCTGGGCGGACGGCGGCTCCCGCAAGACGGTGCTGGCAGCCTGCCTCGGCTTCTGGAGCCTAATGACCACCCTGGGCGGCGTCGCGCAGTCGTTCATGCAACTCGCCGTCACGCGCATTGGCGTGGCCATCGGCGAAGCTGGCGCAGGCCCCACCAGTCAATCGATGCTCTCGGATCTGTTTCCGTTGAGTTCCCGGGCAACGGTGCTGGCCACGCTATCGGCATTCAGCTCCATCGGCATCGGGCTGGGCGTCATCCTCGGCGGCTGGCTTTCCGACACATTTACTTGGCGCACCGCGTTTTTCATCGTCGGAGTGCCGGGATTGCTGCTCGCCGTCTTCGTTTATCTGGCTCTGCCCGAGCCCCGGCGAGGCGCCGCCGACGGCTTGGTGGACGATCAGCAAACGCCCCGCATGCGGCAGGTCTTTTCGTTCTTGCGACAAATCCCCACATACCGCCACGTCGTCACCACCGCCGCCTTCGTGGCACTGTGCGGCTACGGCCAGCTCATGTGGGGGCCCACTTTTTTCCGCCGCGTGCACGACATGACCGGCACCGAGGCGGGGGCTGGATTCGGCCTCGCCACCATGGCGGCGCTGACGCTCGGCAACCTCACGGCTGGGTTCATCTCCGATTGGGCCGGCAAGAAGGACATTCGCTGGTACATGCGCATCGCCGCCATCGGACCCGCACTCGGGTTCCCCTTCGGGATGTTGTTCGTGTTCGCGCCCAGCACGTCGGTAGCGCTGTTGTCGTCGTTCTTGTTCCAGTTCTTCATCACCTTTCACATCCCCCCCTGCTACGCCATCGCGCAAACCCTGTCGCCGCTGCGCATGCGGGCGATGGCCATGGTGATCATCGGCCTGTTCCAGAGCCTGATCGGCATTGGCCTAGCGCCGATTCTGATCGGTGCCGTCAATGATCTTCTGGAACCGCAGCTCGGCCTGGAGGCGGTTCGATATTCCTTGGGGTTGGTGATGGTTGGCGCGGTGATAGCCGCCTGCTTCGCGTTGCGCGCATCGTTCACCATCGGCCCAGACCATGCCCAACATCGGAATTCTGCGCCGCAGGCGTCTGGTGTAAATTTGCAGGGCTAACGATCATTAGCACCAAAAGTGAGGAGGAGAAGCCGCCATGAACAACCCAACAGCTGAAACCCATGAGATCCCCGATCACGTGCCGCCGGAGCTGGTGCGGTCCGGGCCCGGCTTCGACGACGTAGCCAGCGACTGGCGCAATCCGTTTGCGGACACGGAAAACGTCTTCACGGGAGATTACCCGCCGATATTCTTCGTTCCCGGCTACCCGATACCCATCGTTGGAACCTCGGCTCTCGGAGCCTGGATGATTACGCGCCACGATGACATTCGCGAGGTCTTTCAGACGCCAGCCGTTTTCTCCAGCCACGGGATCGCAGGCTATCAGCATCTGGCGGGCGAAGACTGGGAGATGCTGCCGCTGTCGGTGGATGCGCCCATGCACAGACACTATCGCTTGCCGCTGGCCCCCTCGGTGTCGCCAAAAGCCGTGAACGCGATGGATGGCTTGATACGGGAGCGGGCGAACTCGCTGATTGATGCGTTCATCGACCGGGGTCAGTGCGAATTCATCTCCGAATTCGGACGCCCGTATCCCATTTCCATCTTCATGCGCCTGATGGGCTTCCCCGTGGAGAAGATGTACGAGAAGTTCCTGGAGTGGGAAACGCACATTCTGAGCGCCGACAACCTGACCCTGGAGGAGCGCCGCGAGGGCATCAAGGAGTGCATTGCTTGGCTGCGGTCGTTCATCGCGGAACGGGAGCGCAATCCGCAGGACGACCTGACCAGCGTCATCGTCCAGTCGCAGATCGACGGCCGGCCCATCAACGCCGATGAAAAAATCGGCCTGGTGTTCATGCTGTTCGTCGGCGGCCTTGATACCATCGTCGGCAGCTTGAGCCTCTGGTTTCCTTGGCTTTGCGCGCATCCAGAGTATCGTACCCAACTCGTCGAGCGCCCGGAACTCATTCCGGGCGCCGTGGAGGAGCTGTTGCGCATGAATCCGCTGGTGAGCTCACCCCGAACCGTCACTCGGGACATCGTCTTCCGCGGAGTCACCATGAAGGCGGGTGACGTGGTGGTGATGCTGAGCGCCACCGGCAACTTCGACGAACGCAAGTTCTCTTGCCCACGCACCGCGGACTTCGAGCGCAGCCCCAATCCGCACATGACGTTGGCGGCCGGCCCGCACCGTTGCCTCGGCTCCCATTTGGCGCGCCGGGAACTCAACATCGCCATGGAAACCTGGCTCAAGCGCATTCCCAACTTTGAAATCGAGGAAGGCTTTGAGGTGGTCGCCCACCCCGGGCTTAAGGCCGTGCGCGAGTTGCGCCTGGTCTGGTAGGGGAGGACTGCCATGAAGACCGGTCCTTCGGCCAAGGAAACCGACCACTCATGAGTTACGCGGGCCCGCCCCACCGGCCGGTCGCCGTCATCACCGGCGCGCTGGGCGGCATCGGCCGGGCCTGCTGCGAGCGCTTTGCCACCGGTTATCGCCTCGCATTGCTGGATTTGGACGCAGAGCGGCTGAGCGCCGCAGCGGCGGACATGGCGTCCAGAGGCATCGAGGTGGCGCTCGTGAGGGCGTGCAACGTGGCCGACGCCGCTCAGGTTGGCGCCTGTTTCGAAGCGCTGGAGCGCATTGGGCCGATTGGGGCTCTAGTGCACACCGCCGGGGTGTCGCCCGCATTGGCCAGCTGGGAGACGATCATTCGTGCCAACATCGCCGGCACCGCCCATGTGCTGGACGCCTGTTTGCCGCTGATTGACGTCAATGGCGCGGCAGTCTGCATCGCGTCGATGGCTGGACATGGCGTGGTCCCCGACGGGGGCCTGGATGCGGCATTGGACGACCCGACCGCCGCGGATCTGCCAGCCAAGGTCGAGCCAAGCTTGGTTCAGCGCCTGATCGCCGGGGACTCTTTCGGCCTGGCATCCCCGGCGTATTCCGTTTCCAAGTACGCGGTGCAACGCATGATGGCCGCGCGGGCGGCGGCTTGGGCACAGCGAGGCGCCCGCATCGCGTCGATATCCCCGGGACTGATCCATACGCCGATGGGCCGCAAGGAGGTCGCCGAGAACCCGCGCGCCGCCGAAGTGCTGGATTCGATTCCCGGCAAACGTTGGGGCAGCCCGCTCGACATCGCCAACGCCGCCGCGTTTCTGGCATCCAACGAGGCAGCGTACATTACCGGCTGCGATCTCAGGGTGGACGGTGGCGTGACCGCACAAAGGGCAATGGCTGTGCAATCTGAAACTTCCAACACAACCCGCTGAAACGGTAAGTGTTCTCATACTCGACGGAGGCATGACATGAGCAAACCCAAGGAGCAGCTTCGATTCTGGGCGACCGAGGGCATGATGCCCGGCGGCGGCGTCGAGAAGCCGGTCGGCGCACCGGCGCCACGGGCCAAGGCGGCCGAGGGCATCAAGATCATCGACTGCGACACCCACTTCACGGAGTGGCGCACGCTCTGGACGGAGCGGGCACCCGCCGCCATGAAGGACCGGGTGCCGGTGATCAGGACGATTGACGGCATGGATCATTGGTTCATTGGCGACTTCAACGTCGGCCACATCGGCGCCTCGGTGATCGGCCGCGATGGCGCCAAATTGCTGGGCAAGCTCAGCCACCCGACCATCGACACCCATCACCCGGGCTCGTACAGCGTCAAGGAACGCCTCGAGGTGATGGACGACTATGGCATCTGGGCGCAGATCTGCTACCCCAACGGCGGCGGCGCCACCCACGCCCGGACCTTGATGCAGCTTGACGACCCGCAGGACGGCATCGCCATACTGCAGATGTACAACGAAGCCATGGGCGAAGTGCAGCACAGCTCCGCAGGCCGCCTGTTCCCACAGGCCGTGCTGCCGCTCTGGGATTCGCAGGAAATGCTGCGCGAGGCCCGCCGCTGCGTGGAAGAGCACCGGCTGACCGGGTTCACCCTGCCTGACCGGCCGGAGCAGTTTGGCATCCCGGGATTTCTCGATGCGCACTGGAGGCCGCTGTTCGAACTTTGCAACGACCGGGAGGTGCCGATCGACTTTCATCTGTCGTCCGGCATCGATGGCTTCACGTTCACTTGGAGCGAGGCGCCCTTCGGCAACCGGCTGGCCGTGGCTTCCACCCTGTTCTCGCTCGGCAACGCCGCCACCCTGTGCAACTTCATTACCAGCGGCCTGTTCGACCGCTATCCGAAGCTGCGCGTGGTTTCGGTGGAAAGCGGGCTGGGCTGGATACCCTATGTGCTCGAGCAACTGACTTGGAACGTGGGAGAAATGATGCCCGGCAACACCCTGCGAAAGACCCCGCGCGAGTACTTCCGTGACCACTTCTACGTGTGTTACTGGTTCGAAACCTTGGGGCCGACCAAGCTCATGGAGGAGATCGGCGCGGACAACATCCTGTTCGAGACGGATTTTCCGCACCCCACTTCACTGTATCCGGGTGTGCAGGAGCACATCGAGAAGACCCTGGGCGCTTATGACTTCGAGACCCGCAAACGCGTGCTGCAGGACAACGCGGCCGGGTTGTACCACCTGCCGGTGTGACGGCAAACGAGGACCCAAGAATGAACTCCACGCCTGAACCAAACAACCGCCCGCTGCCGCTCGCCGGCATCCGGGTGCTGGACCTCTCCGGAGAAACCGCGCCCATCTGCGGTCAGATGCTCACCCTGTTCGGTGCCGATGTGGTGCTGGCCGAGCGCGGGCCGAGCCGCGACCGGCGCACGGACTTCGCCTGGCTGGCGGCCAACGCCGGCAAGCGCAGCTTGGCATTGGACGACCCCCGTTCGACCGATGTGCTGGCCGAACTGTGCCGCGCCGCCGACGTGGTGATCGACGGCGACCCGGACAACCCGCTGCAGTTTGACCCGCGCGCGGCGTCCCCGAGCCTGATCCACGTCACCGTCAGCCCCTTCGGCCTCGAAGGTCCCCATGCCGATTGGCTCGATAGCGAGCTCATTGCCCAGGCAGCCGGCGGCCTGCTGTTTCTTTCCGGCGAGGCGGACCGCCCCCCGGCGCAGATCGGCATCCCGCTGGCCAAAGGCATGGCGGGCGCCCAGGCCGCCTGCGCCGTGCTCATCGCGCTGGCCCAGCGGCGGCGGAGCGGCGCCGGCGCCCGCATCGACGTGTCGCGCCAGGAAAGCGTCGCCTGCCTGCTCTACGTCACCGAGTACATGGCGCACATCGACAAGCGGCCCGGCAAGCGGGGCGAAGTGCCGCTCACCGTCAGCGGCCGCAAGCTCACGCGCAAGGCCTTCTGGCGCTGCGCGGACGGCTACCTCACCTGGACCCTCTGGACCGGCCCCGGCATGGGGCGCAAGAACGAGCCCATGTTCGAGTGGATGCGCGACGAAGGCGTGCCCGAAGCCGCGCAACTGTTGGACATGCCTTGGGAGAAGATGGGTGGCGAGGATCTGACTGCGGAACTGATCGAGCACGTCAACCGGGTCGCTGGCGACTTTTTCGCCCAGCGCACCAAGCAGCAGCTCGACCGCGAGGCGCTTGAGCGCCGCATCCTGCTGTTCGTGGTGCAAAGCTTGGAGGAAGTCGCCAACAGCGAGCAACTCCTTGCTCGCAAGGCATTCGGATCCTTCGAGCTGCCCGATGGCCAGTCGGCGAGGATCGTTTCCCGGCCCGCTCGCTCCACCGCCCACCCAATCGAAGTGGCCGACCGGGCCCCGGCCTGGGGCGCCGACACCGAGGCGGTGCAATCGCAGTGGCTCGCCCGGGCGCCCACGCCCGCAACGCCATCCGCAAGCGCAGCCGGCACCCCACCCGACCCCCTGCCCTTCGCGGGTATTCGGGTGCTCGATTTCGGCTGGGCGATCGTCTCCCCGCTCACCACCCGCATGCTGTCGATTTTCGGCGCCGACGTGGTCAAGCTGGAGTTTCGCGGGCGGCCCGATGCCCTGCGCATGACCGGCCCCTATGCCCAGGGCCATCCATCGATGGACGGCAGCTCGGTGTTTGTGAGCGTCAATGCCGGCAAGCGCAGCCTCGGCATCGACATCAACCACCCGGCAGGCCGCGAACTGCTCTACCGCATGGCCGGGCAAGCCGACGTGGTGTGCGAGAACTTCACCCCGGGCACCGCCGCGCGACTCGGCTACGGCTATGAGAAGTTCCGGACCATCCGCGAGGACATCATCATGCTGAGCCTGTCCATGCAGGGGCAGACCGGGCCGCGCGCCGACCAGCCCGGGCTCGGCAATCACCTGCAGGCCATGAGCGGCGTCGATTTCGTGACCGGCTTCCCCGATGGCGAGCCCCATGGTCCCAACCAGGTGCTGCCGGATTTCATCGGGCCCTGGATGGCCATCGCCGCATTGACCTGCGCCTTGGAGCACCGGCGGCAAACGGGGGAGGGCCAGTATTTGGACATCTCCCAGTTCGAGTCGATCATGCTGTACCTGCAGCCGGCGCTGATCGAATACGGCGTCACCGGCGCCTCGCCCGAGCGGCGCGGCAACAGCTCGCCCCGCCATGCGCCGCACGGCGTCTATCCGGGCCAGGGCGAGGAGCGCTGGATCGCCATCGCCATCACCAGCGATGCCGAGTGGCGGGCGCTGCACGGTCTGCTGCCGGAAGCGCTGCGCAAGCGCTTCGACATCGATCTTGCCACCCCGGAACGGCTCTCCCGCACGGCGGAACTTGACGCCGCACTCGGCGGCTGGACCGTGGAGCACGAACCGAAGCAGCTCGCCGACGCGCTTCAGGCCCGCGGCGTGCGCGCCCATCTCGTTTGCGACGGCCAAGACATGCTCGACGATCTGCAGCTTGCTTTCCGCGAGCACTACTTCACCCGCGAACACTCGAAGCTCGGCGAGTCGCTCATGGTCGCCAACTCATTTCGAATCAGCAGCGCCGCTCCCCGCTTCGAAGCGGGGCCGCGCTATGGGAGCCACTCCGTGGAGGTACTCGAAGACTGGCTGCAGATCGATGCGGACGAACTCGCCGACCTGATGGCCGCCGAGGCGATCGTAATGTAGCCTGCAAGGCGGTGATACGGTGGCCAGCTATGCGAGGTTCCACACCCAAGAACCAGGCATCAACGAGCAGCTAGCTCGGCGGTCGAACCCCTGCCGCGGCGTCTGTCAGACGTGCAGCGGACGCCATGAGTGCCTCCAGCGTGGGTGCCTTCGTATCCACGGCCACTTGAACGCACCCCGCTTGCTGATAGGCGCCCAACCAGTCCTGAAACTCGCCAAGCGAGGCGTCGGCATCGATCTGGCCTCTTAGGCTGA
This sequence comes from uncultured Pseudomonadales bacterium, assembly GCA_964598305.1. Classification (GTDB taxonomy): domain Bacteria; phylum Pseudomonadota; class Gammaproteobacteria; order Pseudomonadales; family Azotimanducaceae; genus Azophilus. The sequence goes on from CAZRBP010000027.1 coordinate 18,516, forward strand.
TGGGGACGTCGCGCCCGGCGAGCTCGTTGATGCGCTGGCTGCCCGCCTGCAGTTGCGCAGGCGTCAATCCGGTGGGATGCCACACATCGGCGTACTTCGCCGCCCGCTCCAGCGGCGCCCGCGCGGTGCCCCGGGCCCCAATCCAAAGCGGGATGCGCGGCTGCTGCACCGGACGCGGTTGGATTCTGACCTTGCGAAACTGATGGAACTCGCCTGCAAAGGCGACATCACCTTCCGCCGTCCAGCACCTGAGCATCACGTCCAAGGCCTCGTTGGTGTATGCGCCCCGCTTGTGAAACAGTTGCTGGCGCCCCAACGCGAAAAACTCCGCGCGGGACCAACCCGTGCCCACGCCCAGATCAACCCGTCCCCCGGACAAGGTATCGATGGTCGACAACGCCTTGGCGGTTAAAACCGCGTCCCGATACGGGACCACGAGCACACCGATTCCAAGCCGCACCCGCTCGGTCAGGGCCGCCACGTAACTCAGCGTGTTGAGCACCTCCAACCAGTAGTCGCCATACACCGGCTGGAAGATCTCGAACCCCACAACGTGGTCGGTAAACCACAGCCCATCGAACCCCATCGCCTCGAACTCACCGCACCGAGGCACGGCTTCGGCCGCGAACGGGCCTTCGTTGGGCACCACCAAATCCACTCGCATCGTTGGTTCCCCCGTAGCAAAAGCAGTTGGAGCTCGGCTCCAAAAGGTCTATATTATATAACGAAGTCGGCATAGGCGAGCCCGGCGCTAGTGTGCTGTTCGGTTGATCCACAAGGAGGACGCTATGGATATGGGCGACATGATTCTGGTGAGCGTGGACGACCATGTCGTCGAGCCGCCGTCGATGGCCGACTTCATGCGGGAGCATCTGCCGCAGAAGTTCAAGGACCGCGCCCCACGAGTCATCCGCCGCAAAGGCGGGGTTCCGGTGCGCCCACCCAAAGTCGAGGACCAGCGGGCCGCTCGGCAGGCGCCAGCCACTCACCAAGATCCGACCCTGGTTCGCGGCTGAGTTGAACAGCAGATCGCAGCCACACCCGTTGCAACCGTGCCCGAGGGAGGTGCGGCGAACCCCATGACCGACGAAGTGGTCGTCAATACCGTCTGTGCCCACAACTGCGGCGGACGCTCGCCGCTGGCATGCACCGTTCGCGACGGCCGCCTGGTGCGCGTGGCGCCTGCCGAACATCCCGACTCCCGCTACCAAGGGCTGTGCGTGCGCTGCCTGACCCTGCCGCAATGGGTGTACGCCGAGGAGCGCATCGCCGCCCCCATGCGGCGTACGGGACCGCGCGGCAGCGGCGCCTTCGAGCCAGTGAGCTGGGACCAGGCGCTGGATGAGATCGCCGAGCGCTTCACGGCACTGATCGACGCGCACGGCGCCAAGAGCATCGCCTTTTCGCGCACCTCGGGGTCGTCGCAGCTGGCCAACTACAGCCGCTTGGCGGCGCTGATCGGCGGCGGCGGCACCGCCAACTTCTTCGGCGGCGTGGACATGGCCGTGCACATGGGCCTGAACAACGTGCTGGGTTTCAAGGGCATGTTCGGCCAGGCCGCCAACGAGTGGACCGACCGGCCCAACGCCAGAAACTACCTGGTGTGGGGCAACAATCCCGCGGAAACGTCCATGACGTCCATGCGCTTCCTGCTCGATGCACGCGCCGCCGGCACCGAAATCATCGTGATCGATTCGCGCTACTCGGCGACCGCCATGCACGCCACCTGGTGGGTCGCGCCGCACCCAGGCACCGACCTGGCCCTGGCGCTGGGCCTGCTGCACGTGCTCATCGACGAAAGCCTGATCGATGAGTCGTTCACCATCGAACATACGGTCGGCCCCTTGCTAGTGCGCAAGGACAATGGCAGGTTTCTGCGCCAGTCCGAGGTGCCCGCGACCGGATCGGGCGATGGCTATCTCGTGATCGACGCTGACGGCGCCCCCGGGGACTCCTCGGCCGTTTCCAATCCGCGGCTGCGCGGGCACTTCGAGGTCAGCGGCCATCCCGTGGCGACGGCCTTCACCCTGCTGGCCGAACTGGTGGCCGGCTATCCGCCCGACCGGGTCGCCGACATCACGGGGGTTGCGGGCGCCGACATCCGCGAACTCGCCCGGAGTTATGCCAACGGCCCCTCCACCATCGGCTTCGGCTACGGCGTCGACCGCTACCTGCACGCCGAACTACTCACCCACGCCGCCGCCACCATGGCCGTGCTCACCGGCAACATCGGCAAGCCGGGCACCGGGGTCGGCGTGCAGAGCCACGGCATCGGCAGCCGCATGGCCGCGCTCGGCCCCACGCCGCCGCTGCCGGACTGGGCTCAAACCGAGTCGATTCCCAATATCGAAGTCGGTTTCCGGGACTTGCCGGTCCGCGCCCTGTTCTGCCAAGGCGACTGGCTCAATCAGCGCATGGCGCACATGACGCGCGCCCGGGCATACCTGGCGAGCCTGGAGTTCGTGGTGACCGTGGATCACTTCTGGCAGACCACCGCCGATTGGTCCGACATCGTGCTGCCTGCCTCCACCTTCCTGGAAGGCCGCGACCGGGTGCGGGACGTGGCGATGGCCGGCAACAGCGTGATGCTGCGCCGGCCGGTGATCCCGCCGGTTGGCGATTCGCGCCCCGACAGCGAAATCGAGAGCGCGCTGGCCGAACGGCTGGGGCTCGGCGAGCACTTCGAAGCCTCCTGCGAAGACATCGTGCGCGCCCAGATCGATGGCTCCACCGACCCGGCCATGCAGGGCATCACCTTCGAAGGCCTGCTCGCCTGCGGCGGCAGCGCCGCACTCAAGGTGCCGCGCACGCCCAACGTGCAGTACCCCGACCTCCGGTTTCCTACGGCCACCGACCGGGCGGAGTTCTACGTCGAAGCGCTCGCACCCCTCGGGGAAGCCCTGCCCCCGTACCGGGAAGACCACGAAGCGCTGCCCGGCCACCCCAATCGGGATGAATACCCGTTGGTGCTGATGCAAGCCCACGCCCGGCAACGCGCTCACTCAACCTTCTTCAACACCCGCTGGACCTTGGAAGTCTGGCCAGAGCCCGTACTGGAGCTCAATCCCGCCGACGCCAGCGCCCGGGGACTGGCCGATGGCGACCTGGCCGAAGCCTTCAACGCGCGCGGCAACGTCGTGGCGCAGGTGGCGGTCAGCGCCGACAACCCGCCCGGCGTGGCCAACCTGGCGGAGGGATGGAAGCAGAGCCAATACGTGGCGGGCAACGTGCAGGCACTGACCAACGGCGACATCAACCCCGCCCAGCAGCACCTGTGGGGCCACGCCAACATTCCCTTCTACGACACCCGGGTGGAGGTGCGGCCGTGGCAAGGGGGGCCATCGCAATGACCCGGTGGGCCATGACCTTCGATCTCGACCGCTGCATCGGCTGCTGGGCCTGCGCGGTGGCCTGCAAGGTGGAGAACAGCGTCGGGGAGGGCCTGTGGTGGCAGCAGGTCGATACCGTGGGCGGCTCGCGGCGCGACACCGCCAGCGGCACCTTCCCGCAACTCGACAAACACTACCGGCCGCGCAACTGCTTCCATTGCGCCGAGCCACCCTGCCTGCCCGCCTGCCCGGAGGGCGCGATCAGCCAACGCCCGGACGGCATCGTGGAAATCGACTACGACGCCTGCACCGGCTGCGGCGCTTGCATTCCCGCCTGCCCCTACGACGCGATCAGCCTCAACAAGACAGCCCCCGTCCTCCCGCATGGACTGGAAGGTGGCCACGGCGATGCGGCCGTATCGCCCCGACCGGCTGGTGTCGTGGAAAAATGCACCTTTTGCGCGCACCGCCTCGACCGTGGCGAGGAGCCCGCCTGCCTTGCCGCCTGTCCAACCCAGGTCATCCGCTTCGGCGACCTCGACGACGCCGGCAGCACCGTCGCCGAGCACGCTTCCCGACCAGGGGCGCAGCGTCCCCGGGAGGAATCCGGCGCACAGCCATCCGCTTGGTACCTCCCCTACACCATCGGCGCACGGCAAAGGCGCAGCGGCGGCACTTAGCTACTGCGAATGAAGTTCAGCATGTATCCTGCGCCCCGAGATCGCCCAGTCAGATTGATAGTGGAACAACGCAATGGTTGACCTGTGCCCGGACGACACCCCGGAACTCAAGGCATGGCGCCAAGAAGTTCGCGACTTTCTGCACGAAGCGCTGCCCGAACCTTGGACCTTCTGGTACGACTACGATGAAGACCCCGAGTCCTGGGAACGCTATCTGGCCTTCTGGCGCAAGGTCGGGAAGAAACAGTGGAACAGCCTGACTTGGCCCGCTGACTGTTACGGCCTCGGCCGCTCGGCCATTGAGAACTGGATTCTGGAAGAGGAGTTCGTCAACCACGACACGCCCACTTACCCGGTGATTGGCATGCAAGTCGCCGGCCACCTGCTGCGCCACGGCACCCACCAACAGCGCCTGAAGCACTTGAAGGGCATCGCTGACGCCACCGTGCTCTGGGGCGAGGGGTTCAGCGAGCCGGGCGCCGGATCGGACCTGGCACGGCTGACCACCAAGGCGCATCGAGACGGCGATGAGTGGGTCATCAATGGCCAAAAAACCCTCGGCACCGCGGCCCACTTCTGCCAGTGGATGGCGATTCTGGCCCGCACCGACCCAGACGCGCCCCGCCATGCCGGGCTTTCCTGTTTCCTGGTGCCGCTCGATGCGCCCGGCATCGAGATGCTGCCCTTGGACAACATGGCGGACGGCCGCCAGAACATGACCTACTTCGATGACGTGCGGGTGCCAGCTGACAGCCTGCTCGGCGATGAGAACCAGGCATGGACGCAGATCTGGCTTGGCATGGGCGGCGAACGGCTCGACAACGCCGGCCCCAGCCTCGGCCCCCACACCATGCGCATCGTGCCGCTGCTGAACCGGGTGATCCGCTACTGCCAGCAGACCACCCGCGGCGGCCGCCGCCTTGCCGACGACCCGGTGGTGCGCCAACAGCTCGGTGAACTCATGCTGGGCGTGGAGGCCATCAAGCTGCAGGCCTACGAGCTGTACGGCATCGCGCAATCGGGCAAGCCGAACCGATTCGGCGTGGCTTCGCTGCACATGCACCAAGCCGTCTTCAAGGAATTCTGGCCGCACCTGGCGCAGGTGTGCATGGAGATCGTCGGCCCCATGGCGCAGTTGCAGGGCGGCAAGTGGGCGCAGCTCAACGGCGACATCGAACACTACTTCAGGGCCTCGTTCGGCAATCACGCCGGCGGCACCTCGCAGATCAAGCGCATGGTGTGGGCCACCCGCGGCCTCGGCCTGCCACGCTGACAGGGGGATCCAGCATGGGCATCGATCTGCAACTCAGCGAAGAACAGGAACTCATCGGCTCCACCGCCAACGAGTTTTTCGGCAAGAACTGCCCGCCGGAGCTGGTGCGCGAATACGAAACGAGCGCTGCGGATTATCCCGCGCAACTCTGGTCGCAGATGGCCGAACTGGGCTGGCTCGGCATGCCCTTCCCGGAACGCCACGGCGGGCTGGGCCTGGCTACCCTAGACATGGTTCCGCTGTACGTCGAACTCGGCCGGCATCTGGTGCCCTGCCCGGTGCTCGAAGCCGCGGCACTCGCCGGCGGCCTGATCGGCGCGCTCGGCAGCGAGGAACAGCAAAAGGCGCTGCTGCCGGGCATTGCCCGAGCTGAGGCCCTGGTGGTCTGGGCCCTCATGGAGCCGGAGGGCGGCTACGGACCGGACGCCGTCCAGCTAAAGGCCCAGCGCAACGGATCGGAGTTCAGGCTCGACGGCACCAAGGTGCTGGTCGCCTGCGCAAGTTCCGCAAGCCACTTGCTGTGCGCCGCGCGAACGGCGGCGGGAGACAACGGCGAGGGCGTTTCCCTGTTTCTGGTCGAAACCCAAGCGCCCGGCACTACCGTCGAGCGCATGCCGAACATCGCAGGCCAGCCTCTGTACGCGGTCACGTTTGACAACGCATCCGTCCCGGCAGATGCCTTGGTGGGAGACCTGGACTCGGCCTGGCCGACTCTGTACGAGACGATGATGAAAGCAGCGGTGCTGCAATCGGCGATGGTGGTCGGCGCCGGCGAGCGCGTGCTGGAGATGACCACGGACTACGCCAAGGAACGCGAGCAGTTCGGCCAGGCCATCGGCAAGTACCAAGCGGTGCAGTACCTGTGCACGGACATCGCCATGCACTTGCACCGGACCCGGCTGCTCACTTTGCAGGCCGCTTGGCGCATCGACTCCCGCCGGCCCTTTCTGCGCGAGGCGGCGCTGGCCAAGGCCGCTGCCAGCCGGGCTGCCGCCGCCATGACCTTCGCCGCCCACGAAGTGCATGCCGGCGTCGCCTTCGTCATCGACTACGACCTGCAGCTCTACACCCGCCGCGCCAAGCACTGGGAGTACAACTTGGGCGATCTGCGCTACCACCTCGACCGGGCCTGCGCCGAAAGCGGCCTGTAGCTACTGGCGGTCCCTAGGGGCGGGTCCGGTGATCTGAGCTAGGCGTCCCACTCCAGCGGCAGGCTGCCGAGGCAGACCAGGCCGCCGTCGTAGCTGAGTTCCGCGCCCTCCTTAAGGCGAAACGTCGGCACCCGCTCCAGCATCTGGGTTACTGCGATGCGCAGTTCGCGACGCGCCAAGTGCGACCCGGCACAGCGATGCACGCCGGCGCCAAAGCCGAGATGGGGGTTCGGCGCGCGGCCCAAGTCGATTCGCTCCGGATCGGGAATGATCGCCGGGTCGTGGCTGGCGAAGTAGGTGGCGCACATGACGTGGTCGCCCTCGCGCATCCGCACGCCATGAAACTCGTGGTCGCGGGCCAGCATGCGGCTGGTGTTGATCCAACTGTGGTAACGCACCAGCTCCTCGATGGCATCCGGGATCAGTTCGGGGTCATCGCGCAGCCGCTGCTGCTCGTCGGGATGCTCCGCCAAATAGAGGAACACGTGACCAAGACCGGCGGTGACCGTGTCGAGGCCGGCCAGGAACAGCAGGAAGCCCATGTCCTCCAGCTTGTCCTGGGCGATGGGCTCGCCGTCGATTCGGGCTTTGACCAACTGGCTCAGCAGGTCATCGCCGGGGTTCGCCCGCTTTTCCTCCGCCAACTCGGCGATCATCGCTGCGACATTGACGCCTGCGGCCCGCCGTTCCTCGACGGTTTCGCCTTGGAACATGATGCGCTCCCACTTGGAGAACTGCTCGCGCCGCTCCAGCGGAAAGCCGACCAGTTCCATGAGTGCGATGATCGGAAACACGCGCGCGTACTCATCCATGAAGTCCACCGAACCGCGTCCGGCAAATCCGTCTATGAGCTGCGCGGAGAGTTTTCGCAGTGGCTCTTCCAAGCCATTGATCATCTTCGGCGAAAACTCCGTGGCCAGGAGCTTGCGGTACTTGGTGTGCTCAGGCGGATCGAGTTCCAAGGGAACCAACTTCCTCGGCCAAGCCGCCGTGCCGCCGCCGACAACCGCGCGGCTGGAAAACACTTCCCCGTTCTGGAACACCTCGCGCATCAGTTCCGCCGTCTGCACGACCCAAGTGCCTCCGGCCCGGCTCGGCCGCCAATCCCTAGGCAAATAGAATAGGTCGGGCGCCTGCTCACGGATGCGATCGAGCAGCGCGTACGGCTCCCTCAGTTCCTCCGACGGATACTTCGGTTCGAAGTCGTAAACCAACTCCGGGGGCACGTGTTCAGGAACCTCGTACGCTGCGGTCTCAGCCATGGCATGCCTCCCAGAATAAACTCACCTGTTCAACTAAGTTACCCCATTTCCACGGACTTGCCCACTCTGTCGCGGCAGCCGGACAAGACTACTGCCATCTGGGTTTGCCCTTCATGCGGTGTGAGCCATCGTCCCGTGCCGTTGTGGGACATCCGCCCGTCGCGCGGTGGGACATCTGCCGTATCGCCACGCCCCCGCCTGCGGCATCCTTTTGCGCTGGGAAGCACACCGGGCGCAGCCATGACGGACACGACCAGCCACGACCAGAACTTCAAGAACCTCATCGTCGACTACCCCCGCGACGCGCTGGCCTTCTTCGCCGCGGAGGAGGCGCCCGCGCCCGGCGACGACGTCGAGATCACTCCGCTGCGCCAGGAGCAGCTCAAGGAGCGCCTGGACGACCGGTTCCGCGAGCTCGACGTGCCGCTGCTCGTCGAGTGGCGCGACGGGCGCCGCGAGGCCGTCCTCTTCGCGGTCGAGCAGGAGACCGAGCCGCGGCGGTTCTCGCCGCACCGCCTCGCGCACTACTGCCTCGACCTAGCGCAGATGTTCGACACCGACCGCGTCGTGCCGGTGGCGATCTTCCTGCGGGACGCGAAGGCCGCGCCCGCCTCGCTGGCGCTCGGCACCGAGCTGGAGACCTACCTGAGGTTCAAATACCTTGCGTGCCGGCTGGCGGAGACGCCCTACGAGCGCTGGCGGGACAGCGGCAACGTGGCGGCGCTGGTGAACCTGCTGAACATGCGCGTGCCGACGGAGCATCGGGTCGACGCCTACGCGGCGGCGGTGCGGGGTCTGGAGGAGGTGGAAACGGACGCGGATAAGAAGGCAAAATACATGGAGTTCATCGAAGTCTACGCCCGGTTGAGCGAAGACGAGAAGCGTCGCTTTGAAAGCGACTATGCGGAGGAGAAAGCGGTTATGACAGGATTCATCCAGAGGGCGCGCGAGGAAGGCATGGAGCGGGGCGTCCTGAGGGGCGAGCGGGCCCTTCTGGAGCGGCTGATCCAGCGCCGGTTCGGGCCTCTGCCCACGGCCGCGGCCGAGCGGCTGGGGCGGGCCTCCGCGGACGACCTGGAGGCTTGGGCGGACAACGTCCTCGACGCCGACACGCTCGACGGCGTGTTCGGGCCGGGGCGCTAGCGGGCAGCGCCGTGGCTTGATGCAGGGGTTCAAGGGCACGGTTCGAGGGCGGGGAGGCTTTGGAACCAGGATGGGCTTCGGCATCTTGCCTTCGCCCCACGCCGGAAAGTCAAACTTAGCCACTACTCTAGGCTACCGCCAATGCGCCTGCGCAGCCGATGGGTTATAAAGACCGCCCGCAGAATCACGAGGCCGCAGCATGGACAGGATCGGCGATGTCGCCATCGAGATGCACGATCACGTGGCGCTGGTGGAAATCCAGCGGCCGCCGAACAATTTCTTTGACGAAGAGCTGATCCATGCGCTGGGCGATGCCTTCCACCGATTGGACGAGACCCCGGAGGTCCGCGTCCTGGTCCTCGCCGCCCAAGGTAAGCACTTCTGCGCCGGCCGCAACTTCGCCAACCCGGAGACGCAACGCAGACGCGAGGAACGGCCCGAGGGCGCGGGCAACGAGCTGTACGCCGCCGCAGTGCGCCTGTTCGAGGCCAAAAAGCCCGTAGTCGCAGCCATCCAAGGCGCCGCAGTTGGCGGCGGCTTCGGGCTCGCCGTCATGCCCGACTTTCGAGTGGTCTGCCCCGAAGCCCGGTTCACCGCCAACTTCGCCAAGCTCGGCTTTCATCCCGGCTTCGGCCTGACCCACACCCTGCCTAGACTGATCGGCAAGCAGAAAGCGAGCCAGTTGTTCCTCACCGGACGGCGAATCAACGGCGAAACAGCCTACGAGTGGGGGCTGGCCGACATCCTCACTGACGCCGACTCGCTGCGCAGCCAGGCCATGGAATTCGCCGCCGAGATCGCCGAGAACGCGCCCTTGTCCCTGTTGACCATACGCGCCGCCATGCGCGAGGGGCTCGCGCAGAAGGTCCGCGAACAGACCGACAAGGAATGGGCCGAGCAACGGTGGCTGCAGTCCACCGATGACCACAAGGAAGGCATTAGAGCGGTTGCCGAGCGGCGCGTCGGCAATTTCACCGGCAAGTAGAAGGATCAATAAGGCATAACCAACCGGCACGAACGGCAGGTTTGCATTGGCGTTCGCGCCCTAGCATTGAACCGAGCGAATCAATCGAGGGCGGGGCGCCCTCGCTCCGGATATTCCCCGCGGAGGGCTCCCGGCAGAGCCTGCAGACCATGCCCCGGCTGATTGTGGGACATTGGCCACCTGCCGCCGCAACAGGGCGCGGCGACCTCGGCAAACCCGCCGGCCGGAACCGAAAAGCCCAACGCAATCAGGGGCTTGCGGCTCCGTGTAAATTCGAGCGCGGAAAGGGCCATCGCCTACATCATTTTGGCGCGACGCCCGCCATCATGGGGGCCATGGACCACGACGCCCTCAGCAAGTCCCTGTTCGCCCTGCCCCAAGTGGAGGCGGACCTCCTGCGCATCGTCGCCGCGGGCTGGGTCCACCTGCTCGACCTCAGCACGCTGGAGCGGGTCAGCGCCGAACACCCGTCCGAGGACCAGACCCAGCGCATCGGCGACCTCGCCTGGCGCGTGCGGTTCCGGGATGGCGAGCTCCTCGACGGGAAGCGGCCCTGGCTGTTGTCGCCCACGGAGTGCCAGTCCACGCGAGACTCGACCATGGCGGAGCGGCAGGCGGAGTACCTCGGCCGCCACCTGCGGGCGCTGCGGCGGGAGGGGGTCCTGCGGAGCGAGGGCGACGAGCCGCGGGTGCTGCTGATGGTAGTTTACGACGGCCAGCGGCGGTGGCGGCGCGGTATCGATCCGGCTGGGGTGCCGGACCTTCTTCAGCCCGGCGGCTACGCGGTGCTTGACGTGGAGTCGTTGGCGTTGGAGGATTTGCCTCATGGCAACCGGGTGTCGTCTTGGGTGCGGCTGTTGCGGGCGCGCGACCCCGAGGAGCTGCTGATGCGCCTCGCTGAGGGCCTGCGGGAGTTTCCGGAGGCCGAGGACGATGGCTTCCGCGAGGCGCTTTACGCTTGGGCGCTGGCGCTGTGGGAACTGATGATGCCTGGGGCGGAGGCAGAGGCGCTGCCGCCGCGGTCGGAATTGGAAATGAAGCAGGAGGCACAGGAAATGACGACGTTTTACGAGGCGAACGCCAAGAAGTGGAGGGCGGGAGTGCTCCAGGAGGGCAGGAACGAAGGCATCGCCCAAGGCAGGACAGAGGCGCGGGCGGAGCATCGGGCGCAGTTGGGACGTCAGGTTGGCCGCAAGTTCGGCAACCGGGCGGCGGAGCGGCTGTCGGCGCTGATCGAGGGGGAGTCGGACCCGGAGCGGCTGGCGGAGGTCTGGGATTGGATCATCGACTGCGGCACCGAAGAGGAGTTCCTGGCCCGCGCCGAGCGCCGCGGCTAGCGGCGCTGTCACGAAATCATGGGCTCGGAGCTCATCTGTTCAGCGGGCAGCGAGCGCTCGATCATCCCGTAGGCCGACTCGCTGCCCCAGCTGTACAACGCCCCGCCCTGATGGAACGGCAAGCCCCGGCTCTCATCGAGGGACCAGTCGCCGAACATGGGACGGCCCTCCGGGATGTAGGTGGAATCGTGGGTCTTCCCGGCGATGCGGGTCTGGCCGCCATCGGTTTCAAGCACCACATCCACCGGGCCGCCATTGGGCACGAACTCGGTCATCCAAGGCGCTTCAACGAGTTTTGCGTACGCCTTGCGCCGACCGTCGAAGACAAAGCCCTCACTGTACGCGGGCGTGCCGTCGGAACGCGGCGGGAATGCCATGATGCCGAACGCCCTGCCGCTCGGAAACAGGGCGGATTGCCAGCAGTGCCCTGGGAACTCGCCGATGTTGCGCACGCCAAAGCGGCGAAACTTCAGGCCGGTGCCCGTGAAGACCAGCTCCGCTTCGCCTTCGATGGCAAACCGGCCGCGGCAACGGAACAACTGCTCGTGCCGGTGCCCACCCACCGCGCCCACTGCGCTCTCGATGGCGCGATCGCCAACGCGAGCCGCCTGCTCGCCAGGCGTCCAAGGCGGCGCCGCCATGACCGCATCGACTTCTATGCGGACGCGACGCGCCCGCCCTCCCCGCTCGCCCAAGACCTGACGGGCGACAGTGGTCTCAAAGGCGCTTCCATCAAACCGCATGCGCCAGCGCCGCAACGGTTCAACCACCTCGAAAGTCAGCGGACCCGCGTTCAGGGTCACCGTGCGGCCCGCCACGCGCTTGGCCGGTGCCGGTGCGAATCCCCCGGAGCCGATCAACACCCGGCCGTCCGGAAAGGCAATGTTCGCTTCCACGCCCCGGTTCTGCCAAGCCCCGGCAAGTGCTTCGATGCAGAACCGGGGAAAGCCAAATCGGCCCGCGTCATCCGAGATCCACATGGAAACACTCTCGCGCATCGCCGGATCCCGAGGCTTTTCCGCCAACGGATAGTCCAGCGCCGGATCGTAACCACCGGTCATGTCGAAGCCCGCCGGCCCCGCTCCCTTCATCCCGCTGCCCGCTGCGGGCCACCCGCACAGCAGCGCCGCTCCTCCCACTGCCTTGACGGCGAGGCCCAAGCTCGCCCTGCGACTCAACACGCTATCGATCCTCCAGGAGATCCGCAAAGCGGTTGCGATACGCCGGAAACCGTTCCGGCAGGTTCAGGGCGTCGATGCCGAACTCCGCCGGGTCGTAGCGGTGCTTGCCGTGGCCCGCGGGACGCTGTCGATCGATGTGCGACCGCAACCGGTCTGCGAATGCCGACGACCAGGGCAAACCGAACTGCAGGATGGCGTTGCACTCCGCCGGCAGAGTGGCGTCAAAGGGGTGCATGGTGGCCAGTTCCGGTGCCGCGGCAAGCATGGCGTCGATGCCGGCCTGGGTCTGGGCAATGCGGGGGTCGG
>CAZRBP010000028.1:0-28601 GCA_964598305.1 uncultured Pseudomonadales bacterium
ATGCCGGTGAACTGGAAGAAGGCGATGGTGCCGAAATCGCCGATGGCGCAGCCCAAGAGGCACCACGCCGTATTGACCGATGCCGTTCGCCAAGTGTGGCGGCAGCGCCAGTCGATGCTCAGGGACGCGGCGGATTCGCTCATGGTTTCGATCCGTTGGCGACAATGCCCAAGCAACTAAACCTGCCGTAAGCCGAAAGGTCAAGGGTGGGTGAGGCACCGCAACGCGCCGCGGGCTCCCTTGACAGCAAAGCCCATTCCACTAATCCTTCCATGGGTCAACCCGCTGCCGGCGCACAAAGCCGATGAGCGGGCACCAACCAACCGCTGACCAACGCTCAAGGACCACGAACCGCCCATGCAAAACAACCTCGGTCTCTTCCTGACAAAACGGGCTTTCCTGTCGCCCACCCACGACGCCTACGTGGACAGCCACTCCGGGCTGCGGCTGAACTACGATGAACTCAATCGGCGCTGCAACCAGGTCGCCAACGCCTTTGTGGCGGCGGGCATCCAAAAGGAGGAGCGCGTCGGCCTGTTGGTGATGAACAGCGCGGAGTTCATGGAATCCTACTTCGCGCTGGCCAAGATCGGCGCGGTCATCGTGCCCCTAAACTGGCGGCTGGTGGCGGATGAGTTGGAGTTCATCCTCAAGGACAGCGGCACCAAGCGCCTGATCTACGGCGAGGAGTTCGTCGACACCGTGGCGGAACTGCACAGCCGCGGCGACAAGACCGACATCGGCCATTGGCTGCAGGTCGAGGGGGAGCAAGAGGCCGCGTACTTCGCCCAGAGCTATGAGGCATTCCGCGATGCCGCCAGCGACGCGGAGCCCGCAGTCGGCGGCACCGACGACGACATGCTCTACATCATGTACACCTCCGGCACCACGGGCCTGCCCAAGGGGGTGGTCCACACCCACAACACCGCCATCTGGGGCATCCTCACCATCGCCGCCAACGTCCACTACCGGGAGCGGGAGCGCTACTTGGCGGCGCTGCCCATGTTCCACGTCGGCGCCCTCACACCACTGGCGGTCAACGTCTATCGAGGCGCGGCCTCCGTCGTCATGCGCGCCTTCGACCCGACCCTGGCTTGGCAATTGATCGAGCGGGAGAAGATCAACAGCGGGCTCATGGTGCCCGCCATGATGAACTTCATGCTGCAGGTGCCTAACTATGAGCGCTTCGAATTCTCCACCCTGCGCTGGCTGATGACCGGCGCGGCGCCGGTGCCGGTGGCGCTCATTCAGAAGTATTCGGAGTTGGGCGTTGACGTGCGCCAAGTATATGGCCTCACGGAGACCTGCGGTCCGGCCTGCCTGATGGACGCTGAAACCTCACTCAAAAAGCCCGCCTCAACGGGCCCCGCCTTTTTCCACACCGCCGTGCGGGTGGTGGGCGAGAACGGGGACGACTGCCCGCCCGGCGTCTCTGGAGAGGTGCTCGTGGCCGGGCCCCACATCATGCGCGAATACTGGAACCGCCCCGAGGCAACGGCGGAGACCATCGTGGACGGCTGGCTGCACACCGGCGACGTGGCGACCATGGACGAGGACGGCTACGTCTTCATTCAGGACCGCATCAAGGACATGATCATCTCCGGCGGCGAGAACGTCTATCCGGCGGAAATCGAAGAAGTGCTGATGACCCACCCGGACATCATCGAGGCGGCGGTGATCGGCATCGCCAGCGAGAAGTGGGGCGAAAGCCCGCTGGCCATCGTGGTCTCGAAGTCGGACACCTTGAGCGAAGCCGATGTGCTCAACCACTGCCAAGGCAAGCTGGCTGGATTCAAGCTGCCCAAGAAGGCTGAGTTCGTGGCGGAAATTCCACGCAACCCCAGTGGCAAGATCTTGAAGCGGGTGCTGCGCGAGCAGTTCCCGGACCCTGCCCCCGTGTAGCGCTTAACCTACTTCCACGGACTCGATCAGCCCCGGACGCAGCAGGGGTGACTTGCGCTTGCGTTCGTATTTGCGCGCTGGCGTGTTGATGATCTCGGCGAGCTCTCCCGCCCGGCGCCCCGCTTCGATGCGTTCCTCGTTGACTTCGCCGTAGAGGGTGGTGCGCTGGCGCGGCTTGCGGCCTGCGGCTTCGATCATGGCCGCCATCTCCTGGGGCGAAGTCTCCTGCCCGTGGGTGGTGCCTGCGGCGCGGCTGATGCTCTCGTTCATCAGCGTGCCGCCCAAGTCGTTGCAGCCGGCGTTGAGGCAGGCGTTGACGCCCTTGTGGCCCATCTTCACCCAGCTGGCCTGGATGTTGGTGATGTGTGGGTGCAGGGCGAGGCGGGCGACGGCGTGCATCAGCACGGCTTCGCGGAAGGTGGGGCCTTTGCGGGCCCGGCCCTTCAGGTACATCGGCGCCTCCATGTGCACGAAGGGCAGGGGCACGAACTCCGTGAAGCCGCCGGTCCTGGCCTGCAGGTCACGCACCCGGATCAGGTGCCGCGCCCAGTGCTGGGGCCCTTCCACATGGCCGTACATGATGGTGGCCGTGGTCCTGAATCCAACCCCGTGGGCAGCCTCCATCACTTCGAGCCACTGGCCGGTGTTGATCTTGTCCGGGCAGATGACGGCGCGCACCTCATCGTCGAGAATTTCCGCCGCGGTGCCCGGCAGCGTGCCGAGGCCAGCCGCCTTGAGCCGCTGCAGATAGGTGGACAGGTCCAAGTCCAGGGTGGCCGCGCCCTGCCAAACCTCCAAGGGCGAAAAGGCATGGATGTGCATGTCCGGCACCGCCGCCTTCACCGCGCCCAAGATGCCGATGTAGGTCTCGCCGGTGTATTCGGGATGGATGCCGCCCTGCATGCACACTTCCGTGCCGCCCCGGCTCCAAGCCTCCTCGGTGCGCCGCTGAATCTCCTCATGGGAGAGGTCGTAGGGCCGGCCGCGCAGGTTCTCCGACAGCTTGCCCTTGGAAAAGGCGCAGAATTGGCATTTGAAGTAGCAGATGTTGGTGTAGTTGATGTTGCGGTTGACGACGAAACTCACGGTGTCGCCGTTGACCTCGGCGCGCAGGCGGTCGGCGGCTTGGACCACGGCGGCGAAGTCGCCGTCGCGCGCCTGGAACAGCCGCACGATCTCCGCCTCCGTAAGCCCCTCGGCGGCGGCCGCCTTGTCCAGAATGGCCGCGAGGTCGGCCGAGACCCGCTTGGGCGTTGCGACGCTTGCAGCGAGTTCCGCTTCGGGCGGGTCAAGCTGCTCCCCGGGAGACCAGCCATCGGTGCGCGGATAGCCATCGGCGTCCATCAGGTCGAGCACCGACTGGCGCAGTTCCGATGCCACCCAGGTTCCCACATCCCGCGCGTACGCCGGATAGATGGTCAGGCGCTCATGCAATTGCTTGCCGGCCGCGGCGGTTTCCCGGGCCAGTTCGTCCAGGTGCGGCCAGGGCGCCTCGGGATTGACGAAGTCCGGGGTGAGCGGCGAGACGCCGCCCCAGTCGTTGATGCCCGCATCGACAATCTGCGGCAGCACCCCCGGGCTTAGGTTGGGCGGCGCCTGGACGCTCATGGCCGGGCCGAAAATCAGGCGCGCCATGGCGATGGTCCAAAGCAGCTCGTTCAGGTCCGGCTCCGGCGCCTGCGCCATCTTGGTTTCCGGCTTGGCGCGGAAGTTCTGGACGATGATCTCCTGAATGTGGCCGTGGCGCTCCTGCACGGCGCGGATGGCGAGCAGGGATTCGATGCGCTCCAGGCGCGTCTCGCCGATGCCGATCAGAATGCCGGTGGTGAAGGGAATTTTCGCCCGTCCGGCATCTTCCAAGGTTTGCAGCCGCACGGCGGGCACCTTGTCCGGTGAGCCGTAGTGCGGCATGCCCTTCTCCGAGAGCCGGTCCGCTGCCGATTCCAGCATGATGCCCATCGACGGCGATGCGGGGCGCATGTGCGCCAACTCATCCGGCGTCATGTTGCCGGGATTCAAATGGGGCAGCAGCCCGGTCTCCCGATGCACGGCCTCGGCCGCGTGGCGCAGATAGTCCAACGTGGAGTCGAAGCCGAGCGCGGCCAGCCCCTCGCGGGCCGCCTTGTAGCGCAGTTCCGGCTTCTCGCCCAAGGTGAACAGGGCTTCCTTGCAGCCCATCGCCGCACCGTGGCGGGCGGTGTCGAGCACCTCGTCGATGGTCAGGTAGGGCGCCTTCACCCGCCGCGGCACCTGGGCGAAGGTGCAGTAGTGGCAGACGTCCCGGCACAGGTGGGTCAGGGGAATGAACACCTTGCGAGAGTAGGTGACGACGTTGCGAAAGCCCTCGTCGCGCAGCGTTGCGGCGACTTCGGCGAGTGCCCGGGTGTCCGGCCAAGCGGCTAGCTGTGAAGCCTCGGCGTCGGTTATCCGATCGCCTTGACGGGCCTTCTGGAGCACTTGTTCGAGGTTCGGCATGTCAAGTCCTTGGCGCGTGGCTTCCCGGCCGGATACCCTATTTCTGGAGCCCTTCATTATCAACCGCAGCAAGCCGTTCCGCTATACCCGATTTTTGCAGGTAAATGCCGGTCTGGCTGTTCGGGCCCTGGCGCAGCAACTGAACGAGGTCAGCCGGCGTGTCAATGTCCAACGCAAGGCCGGAGCCATCCGCCACTTGCAGCCCCAAGCCCGCCCGCCGGGCGTGTTCGGCGTGGGCGTTGAAGCTCTTGCCGTCAAACACGAAGGGGATCGCGTCCGGCGGCGTGCAGATCATGCCGTTGGTGCCAACGCGCTCGGTGTCCGGCAGCAATGTCACCCCTTGATGCGCCGCGATGATCCTGTCGGTTTCAGCGGGATCGATCAGCGGGGCGTCGGCGTGCACGATGAAGATGCTGCGGGCGCCAAATTCCGCCACCGCGTGGTCCCGCGCTTCGTTCAGCGCTTCGGGCAGGTTGGCTTCGGCGCTCTCGGCAAACTGGCGCAGGCCAAAGGCCTCCGCCAAGGCGTCCGCTTCCGGGGCCCGGGAAACGAGCAGGATGCCGCTCAACCGCTGGCAGCGGGACAGGGCCGAGAGCACGTCCCGCGCCATCGCCAGCATGAGCGCCTTGCGTTCCGGGGCGCTCAGGACACTGGCCAAGCGCTTCTTGGCTTGGTCGAAGCGCTTGATGGGAACGATGGCCCACATCAGCGCGTCCCTTTGCGCAGCGCGTTGACGAAGTCCAAGGCCTCCGCCGCCAAGCGCTCCCGGTCCTGAAGCGTCACCATCAGGGATTGCGCCACTCGGGTCGGCATGGCCAAGGTGCCGTCCAAGGCGGCGTCCTGTTGGTCAAGAATGAAGCCGTCGATGAGGCTGGCGTAGTGTTCGGCGACTTGATCGGCGGTGGCGGGCACCCCAAGCTCGCCCATCATCTTGGCGGTCGGTCCCTTGATGGCTGCGCCACCGACGATGGGCGAGACCGCCACCAAGGGGGCACCGCTGGCTTTCAAGGCTTCCTTCAGTCCCGGCACGGCGAGTATGGGATCAACCGAGACAAAGGGGTTGGAGGGGCAGATGATGATGCCCTCGCAGCCCTCCAGGTGGGCGGCCAAGTCCGGGCTGGGTTCGGCCTCCTCCGCTCCGGCGAACTCAAAGCCGGTCACTGCGGGCTCGCAGCGGTCACGCACGAAGTAGTGCTGAAATGCCATGGGGCCGCTGGCGGTATGGACCTCGGTGCGCACTGGGTGGTCGCTCATGGGAATGATGGGCTGCTGAACACCGAGGCTGGCGGCGATGCGCCGGGTGGCTTGGGTCAAGGTGGCGCCTTGGCTGAGCATTCGAGTGCGCGTGACGTGCAGCGCCAGGTCCCGGTCGCCGAGCCGGAACCAAGTCTCCCCGCCGAGTTCACCCAAGGCATCCATGAATTGCCAACTCTCGTCCTTGCGTCCCCAACCGGCGCCTGGATTGCTGAGTCCGGCCAGCGTGTAGGTGAGCGTGTCCATGTCCGGCGAGATGTGCAAGCCGAGATGCTCAAAGTCATCGCCGGTGTTGACGACGAAGGCGATCTCGTCCGCCGCCAGGACCCGGGCCAGACCCAACGCCAGCTTGGCGCCGCCGATGCCGCCGGTGAGTGCGACGTAACCCATTAGCGAAAGAGGTCCTCATCAAGCGGGCGCACGATCTCGCTCGCCGTGTCGGCGCAAACTTGCGGCGCAAAACCCTTCGCCAGCACCAGCGGAATGCGTTCCGTGGTCTCGCCCATCAGCAGGGTGGCGGCCGCCGCAATGGCATCGGCGCGATTGATGAGCGTGACCTTGAGCTCGCGCCCAAAGAGGTCCGCGCCGCCGCGGTGATCGTCGAGCACCTCGATGCCCGCCGCGCCAATGGCCACGCCCACGGTGCCCAAGCGCCAAGGCCGATTGTGGCTGTCGGTGATGAGCACGCCGACATTCACGCCGGTCAGGTCGGCCAAGCGGCTGCGCAGAGCCGCCGCCGAACGGTCCGGATCGACCGGCAGCAGCAACGCCTGCTCACCGCCGCCGTGGTCGATGTTCGACTGGTCGATGCCGGCATTGGCGCAGACCAGTCCCAACCGGTGACGGACGATCAGAATGCCGGGGCGTTGGCGCAGAACCTCCGTTGATTCGTCGAGAATGAGCTGCACCAAGCGTGGGTCCTTGTCCGTTTCAGCGCCAAGGCTGATGGCTTGCGCTGACGGCTTCACCGCATCGAGAGCAACTTGCTGCCCCTCCGCCTTGGAGACGATCTTCTGCGCGACGCAGACTAGATCGCCGCTTTCGAGCTTGAGGCTGGCCCGGTCCATGGCCGTCACGGCCAGCGCGCCGAGATCGTCGCCCTCTTTGATCATGGGCAGCCCCGGCACGGGCGCCAAATGCAGGGCGGCGGCCATCAGTGGTCGGACTGGCCGACGATCTTGATGCCGGAATGGGAGATGTCGTGGCGGCGATTGATTTGGATTAGTATGGAAGTGAGCGCCTCGGCGGCAGCTGAGTTCTCGATCGGCCCAGCATGCCAGCCGGTCATGCCCGCTTCCTCGGTGAGCTGCATCACCTTGTCCCGAGCCGCCTTTTTGTTGCCGGCAATGAGCACGTCGCATTCGATTTGCACGTTTTCCTGCAGCAGGTGGGCGGCGACGTTCTGGTAGGCGGTCACCACCATGACCTCCTCGCCGAGCAAATCCTGGGCCCGCTTGCCGGCACTGCCTTCGGGCGGCAACTGTACGGTGCCCACCTTGGGTGGCACCAGGGGCACGGTGACGTCGATGAGAATCTTGCTGGCCAAGGCTTCTTTAACCCCGGCCAAGGTTGAGAGCTGATGCTCCGCCGGCACCGTGAGCACCACGATGTCGCCGGCCGCTGCGGCGTCAGCGTTCTCCATGGGCACTGCGGGCGTTTCCGGGCTGATGGCATGCAGGTTAGCCACCGCCCGCTCGGCCTTCGGCAGCGTCCGCGAGCCGATGATGATCCGGTACCCGGCCTTCGACCAGCGAATGGCGAGGCCGGTGCCGAGGTCCCCCGTGCCGCCGAGGATGGCGATGGTTTCCTTGTTGTTCTCAACTTCTGACATAAGTGCTTCCATAAGCCCTTTCAAAAAAGGGTGCGATTATGAAGGCAAATGCACGCCCTGCGCTATTTTTCGGACGGATGGATATGGGGTTGGTCCGCTCCGTTGCGCCTTGATTGGCGCGGACTGGGGCGCAACAGGGCTAACCCAGATAGTGTTAACAGGCCCTCTAGTCAAAGGAGATCTCGAACATGCGCTCTTTCCTTTTCCTTTCCGCGGCGGTGGTCGGGGCCGCGGTCGCGTTTTTCGCCGGTCGCCTCTCTGTGCCTTCACTGGAGCCTGTTTCCCCGGCTCCAGCACTGACCACACTTCCCACCATCCCCGCCCATACACCCGCGATGTCCGGCCAACCGGACCTCTTCGATGGACATGCCGACCTGCTGCGCACCTTGGCGCAGCCGGCTGGGGAGCGCGCCTCCGCCGCGCGCCTGGCCCTACTCTCATGTCTGGCCACCGACGGGGCTGCGGCCATAATCCAATCGAGGGACGATCCGGAAATTGTCGATCAGTTCGGCGCAATGGTGCGAATGGCGCTCATGGCCTACCCCGAACTCTTTCTGGAAGACCCTTCGCTGCTCGATGGCCTGCACGGTTCGGAGCAGTTCATCGCATCGACTGCCCAAGCCTTAAGTTCAGTGGAACCGGAAATCGCCAAGAAGCTGCTCAGCCTGCAATTCCCGGATTGGCGCGACGGCGAGGCAGTGGTTTACCTTGACGACCAGTTTCTCGGTGGCCCTAACATGCCGCTGACGGCGAACGACGCCCACGCGGAACTCGATGCCATTCTCGCTGAGGACAGTTTTTCCAAGCGCATTGCCCGGACGTATGCGCTGGTGGGGAATCTGGCCACAACCGACCCCGCGGCCGCTGCGGCGCTGGTGGACCGCCTGCCGGCATCCTTGCGTCAGCAGGCGGTCCCGCCGTTTATTTCGCGGTGGGCCGAAGCCAGCCCAATGGAAGCGGCGCAATGGCTCGCCAACCAACCCGGCCAGATTGCGCGCCAAGGCATGGTCCAGTTGGGCCGACACTGGGGGATGCAGGACTTCCAAGGCGCCGACGCTTATCTGGACGCACAGACCGGTCCGCAGCGGCGGAGCTTTCTAGACGGGCTGGCAAGCGCGACTCACGCCATGCCGAGCCATGAAACGCTGGCGTGGATTGCGCGGTTCGAGGGCGATCCGGATTACTCCAAGTTGGTGCAGGCGGCCGTGCAGAGCTTGGCTCAAAAAGACCTGAGTGCCGCCCGGTCGCTGATCGAGGCGCTGCCCGAGGCGGAACGGCAAAACAGCAACTGGCACATGGCGTCGGCGCTCGCCATGACTGGTCCGGAGGCCGCAACGGCCGAAATCGAGAGAATTCAAGACGAGCAATCTCGCGATCAACTCATCTCCGCAGCCCTGCCGATGTGGACCATGTTCGATCCGGAATGGGCCGAATTGACGGCCTAGGACCCAACGGTTAGACTGCGCGCCATCAAGCGGAAGCGGGTGTGATATCGGTGAAATCGTCGGCGGGCAAGATCACAATTCGACCGCTCGGCAGGCGCCTTTGGGTTGGAAGCGGGGTGCTCAGTTCGCTTTCCGTAGGGCTAGCTGTGCTCGCTGTGTCCGCGTTTTCGTTAAGTTTTAGCGCGTCCGCCGAGGAATCGACGGCATTGCCGCCGTTGCCGGAAAAGATTCAGGACGTGCTGGAGGCGGACAGGCTGAGGCGCAGGAAGGAACTTGCGGCTCTCAGCAACGAGGTGCGGGAGGCGGAAGGCGTGCAGCTTTCCGAGCTTGAAAACACCTATCAGCAGCTGTCAAAGGTCAGGGACTTGCTGGAGTTGAACACTCAGGTACGCATACTGTTGCGCACTTCCCCTGAATTGATGCCGCACTATCAGCGCGTCGTGGGGATCAATCCAGGTCCCGCTAGCTGCGAATGCCTAGACAACGCCGAATTGAACTGGGTTGGGCAACAAGCACAGGAAGGGCAGGCGTTCGTCACCATTGCCGGACAGCTGCACGAAGCGATGGTGGGCAGTGAGGTCGGCAACAGCGGTTGCCGCCTTGCGGAAGTGAGTGTGGCTGGCGGCAGCGCCACGCTGCGATGCGGTAGCCGTAGCAGGACGTTCGCGTACCAAGCCCTCCCCGCGTCCGGAAGCGGGGACTCCAGCACCGCGCCGATGTAAGCGTTGCAAGGCCTTTGCAAATCTCACGCTGCTGTTTCATCTTAACTTTGACCAATCGGCGCACCGAGGCGGAACTACGTGGCTGAAGGCTTGGCGGCAGGTTTGGAAGAGGCGCCAAGTGCACAACGGTCTCTCTCGGAGCGCGTTGTCGCGTGGGTCCGCGGGCGGGTCGCAGGTTTCAGTCCCGAATCGGCGGAAGGCGCTCA
The DNA here is from genome assembly GCA_964598305.1 of uncultured Pseudomonadales bacterium. Taxonomy (GTDB): domain Bacteria; phylum Pseudomonadota; class Gammaproteobacteria; order Pseudomonadales; family Azotimanducaceae; genus Azophilus. Next base: position 9,836 of record CAZRBP010000028.1, read on the forward strand.
ACAGGATGAGGATGAGTACATCAGAAGGGTTGCTGAAGCCTTGGGCGTGCATCCCATCCTGACCCCCGAAGACCTCAAATACCAAGGCGTTCAGCCGCTGGGTGAACGAGAGCGTTCCCTGCAAAGGTGGATCAACCGCCGTGGCGGCGGCAATCTCTGCATCCGCATAAGCCGTGGCGACGATGGCACGGTGGACAGGTGCTGGATCATTACGGACGACCCCGCCAGTCCGGAAGTCGAGGCCGCCCAGAATCTGCTTCGTCTGAAGGGTTGGGAGGCGGAAGTGCACCCCGCCAAACGGAGCATGGTCGGATTGGCGATGGATCGTGACTTGACCCTGTCACCAACCGAAGTGGAAGAGACTTTCCGCAACCTGCTCCGAGAGTCACTGCGCAGAAACGCTTCCGACATCCACTTTGAGGTGCGCGGCGACCAAAGCCAAACACGCCTGCGGATCAACGGTGAGATGCAAGTGTATAGCCTGTCGAACCGGCGTCCGCTGCCCGTAGCGGTCGTCTATCAGATTGGTAACTATCTGTTCAACCGGCTGGCTAAGCGAGGCGCCCGGCAATTTGTCACCACCCGAGCCTTGAGCGCTTCCGCGCAAACGAATATCGACGACATGACCGTGGCCTTGCGATTCTCCACGGCGCCCGACATCCGCGGCTACGACATCTTCATTCGCGTGTGGAAGCCGGATTCGGACGCTCTTCCCCTGAGCAAATTGGGTTACACCGCTGACCAACAACGGCTTTTGCGTGAGGTCATCATGCAGCCCTCGGGCGTCGTTGTGTTTTCGGGACCGACAGGGTCGGGCAAGAGTTCATCGCTGACCGCTTTGCTCGACGCCCTGCCCGAGGACGACAAGGTCAAGCGGAAGGTTGTTTCGCTTGAGGATCCCGTGGAGCGGGAACTGCCCCATGTCACCCACGTCTCGGTCAACGCCATTGTGGAGGAGGGGGGTTGGAAGGCTCTACTTGGCGGCCTCAACCGCTGGGATTCAAACATCAATGTGCTGGGGGAGATCAAGGATGCCGAAACGGCCGCCGCGATCCAGGATCTGGCCACCTCAGCCAAACTCTCGCTGACCACCATTCACGCAGGGGGGGTGCTCACCATACCTTCCCGCATGGAGGAACTGGGCGTTGAGCACAACCTCTTGGTCAATCCTCATTTCCTGTTGCTGCTCGTTAATCAGCGCCTAGTCCCGGAATTGTGCCCAAATTGCAAGATCAGCATCACCGAGTCCCATCGCCTGCAGGAAATGGCAGCCCAAAACCAGGATGCCGACAACGTATGGACTACCCCAGAGTCCATCGAGCGGCTGCAGAGGTTGAGCGAGCAACATGGGGGGCAGTGGTTTGTGCGCGGGCCAGGTTGCGACTACCAGTCCAGCGACAAGTCCAAGTCCTGCCGGGGAACCGGCATCGTCAGCCGGGTGCTGGTTGCCGAAATGGTTTGGATGGATGACGCCGCACGCGACTTCATTCGAGTCCGAAACTGGGACGGTTGGCGCCATGAGTTGCTGGCCGGTGGCTGGAGGGACATTCGCAGCCACGCGTTGGAGAAAATCAAGGCGGGGCTGGTGGATCCGGTGGACGTCGAAAGACTGGTCACTCCACTGGAGGAGCATGGGGAGGGGGCGTAAGCCATGCGGGCCAAGGTGCTTGATCGACTGGACGAGGCTTTTCTCAAGTGGCAGTTCCGCCACTCCATGGCCAAGCAACTGACCTTTATCGAGGATCTGTTCCGCCTGATGGGTGATGGCATTCCCTTGAGTGAATGCCTGGAGCTCATAGGCAGGGTGGCCAGCCCCTTGGACCGCCGCATCGCCCGGTGGATGTTGCGCAAACTGGACGAAGGCGGATCCATCATAGACGCGATGACCGGCATCTTCCGTCAGGACGTGCTCGCCGCCGTTGCGGCCAATTACGCATCGGGGAAAATTGCCGAGACTGGAATCCAGGTTTTGGAGCGCTTGCGCGAGCAGTGGGAGTCGCGACGCGGGGTGGTCGGCCAGCTTTTGCGCCCCTTTTTGTATTTGGCCGTTACCTTGATTCTGTACGCAGGCTTCTCGCTGGAAGTTTGGCCCCGGTTCCTAAGTGAGGGCGTGGCCATGGAGATGCCCGTCATGGCTGTGTTCGCCCACGCTGTGGGCCAGTTCATTCTAGCGTGGTGGCCGTATCTGCTTGGTGGGGTGGCGGTCGTGGTTACGACTACTGGCGTGGCGCTGAGGACGTGGGCCAATATGCTCAGGCGGCTGGCGGACAGGATATGGCCGATGAGCCTCTATCGCGGGCTGTGGGCGGCCAATTCACTGGAGGAGCTAGGTACGCTGATGGTGGCTGGCCAAGAGGTTGGAGCGGCGTTTGAAACAGTCAAGGCCTACGGCACAAGATACTCGCGCATGTACCTCAACATGATGGCGCGTCGCTTGGAGGAAGGCTATAACCTCTCGGAAACTCTCGACGTGGGCTTTTTGAGCGACTACGACATGGCCCGGTTGCGGGTGTTGGCGGAGCACCAAGGCCTGCGCACGACCATGATGAAGACCGGCGCGGCGGCACGCCGCGCAACAATTTCAAGGATTCGCGCCACCGCGCGGACGCTCGACCTTGCCATTCTGGCCCTTGTGGCGCTATCCTTTGCCTTGCTCATTGGATCAGTTTACCTTACCGCGAGTGCCATGCAGGGCTCGATAGGCGTCTAGGAGGCATTGAGCAGTTCATGCGTTTACGGAACCCGGCCAACCACCACCAGCCGAATCTCGTTCACTGAAGGAGGACCAGACCATGCGAAACCACATCGGGTATACCGGTGCATTTGATCTGCCAGACGGGGGAGCCTGCAATCCGCCGAGGGCATTGTCTCGCAGCCGCGGCGTCACTCTGATCGAGCTTTCATTCGTCATCGGCATTATCGCCATCATCGTGGTGGCTGCCTTGGCGGTGTACAACGCCGTGCGCAACAGCCAGGACTTGACCACCGTGGTTTCGGATGTCAGCGCGATTCGGACCGCAGTGAGCAATTGGGCCGGGAACGAGCCGATCTTTAGGGTTGGGTCGGCTCAGGCGGACCCCAGTGTGACCGAGCTCGACAACCTGGAACAGCTAAACAGGCTGTTGCCGGGCAAGCTTCGCGAATTGGCGCGTCCACAGGATCGGATCCTCGAAGGCGCCAACCCATGGCAGGGCAACTACGAAGTTAACCAACAGACTGATGCAACTGTCGATTTAAACGGGCAACCCGTTGCGATCAACCCTAACCCCTTTGTGTTCCAAATCAAGATTACCAATATTCCCCGTACGCAGCACGAACCCCTGCGCCGTCGGCTTGAGGAGGGGGCTGAGTCCATTTCTGAAACTTTGGGCACGGCAGTGGTAGAAGATGAATCAGCCCGCGCTGAGTTGGTTGTCGTGTACCGAATTTGATGTATGCGGCGGCCGTTTCCGAATCCATCCGGTCAGTCGGGGGTAGCGCTCTGGGAAGTGGGATTGGTAATTGCGGTTGCTGCGGCGATTGTGGTGGGAGCGTTCTTGGTCGGCCGCTCTTGGCAGGCGACCGCTGAGCTGGTGGCCGACGCGTCTCGCCTCGAAACCAAGGTCGGGAACTTGAAGCACGCTGTGCGGGCTTGGTACGGGTCCACATACTGCCGGGCCGAAATCGGGGATAGGCGAAGGCTGGGCTTTCCACCGCAGTTTCCCCTGCGGGACACCGACGCAATGCTTCGCGGTTACCCGCTACCCGGGCAGGAGGTGTTCGGCCGGGGCGAAGGGGCGCTGAGTTGGGAAATCGCATGGTCGCCAGCCTCGGTCCCGGGCGGTTCGAGCTGCCCGCAGCGCCTTGCGACCAAGCATCGAAACGGCGCCCCGCTGCGCCTGCATGTCTTCTGGTTGCCTTCCGACAATGACCAGCCCGCCTCAATCATCGCCCGTCGTTTGGAGGTGTCCTGTGACGACGACGACAACCCGCAAACCGCTGAGTCCTGCGACGACTATCCTGCGGATGAACGCTTGGTGTGGTCGTCGAGCCTCATGGAGCGCATCGACCGTGACTATGGGCGAAACCGGCGCTATGATGACTGGATAGGAGAATATGGCATAAACTGCGATGCTGATGGCGTCGACTGCGACAATGATGGCCGACCCGAAGGCGACGGCGTCATGGACCAGTTGTGCGATGCCGACTTGGATGGAAACTTCGGGCCCACTGGTGGGGGCATCGACGCGGCTTTCTTCGATGCCGATGCGGATGGCCGTTTGGATCTCGATGTTAATGGCGACTTTGCCGTGGATCGTTCGGACTGGCGCCTGCTCGGCTGTTGAAGCCCCCCTACGGGGTAAACGCCTCGGTTGCGGCAATGCAGGCATGCACTGTGGTCCCAACCCGTTAAGCGACTAAGGGATGTCGTTAGTCGAGGTCGCGGAGGCACTGGAAACCCGACAGAAGACCCATCTGGATGCGAGGGGTGCGGATTGATGAGCAAGAGCAAAGATCGAGGCGCAACCTTCGGGGGCAATCCCGGGCGCCCCTTGAATCATCGAGTCGCAGGCTACACCTTGGTCGAGGTGGGTTTGGTCATCGGCCTCATGGGACTTTTGGCCGTCACTGTCGCCGACCATTACCTCAGCCAGCTAAGGTATGATCGTTCGCACAACCGCGTGGAAGGGACCGTCGCCGACGTGCGAAGCATCATCGATGCTGCCATCCTTTGGAGGGAGTCCCATTTGCCGTCGCTCTGGCCCCACGAGGCCAATGTCATTGACGCCAAGCCCTTGGTGGACGATGGCTATCTGCCGTTCCTGCCCCCGAACCGCTATCGATACTTCGAATGCGGCAATGCCCCTGCCTGCACGGAGTTTGAACTGACCGGTTGGGATCGCAGCATGCCCGGTGGCCCGCCGCCCGACTACACGGATGATCCGCTTGAAGCGGAAGATCTGGTGGTGCAGTTCAACGTTTGGGGGTTGGCGGAGGCCAAGTTGATCGCGTCGCAACTCCCCGTCGGCAGGGTCCTCGCTCAAGTGGGCAATCAACTGGGCACAGAGGCGCACACAGTTGAAGCGCGGATTTTGATCGGTTCCCTAGGTGGCGACTACGTTCGCATCACCGGCGAATCTCGTCCCGTAGTTTTTTCGTCCACTATTGACCCTGTAACCAACGATCTGCAGCCCGAAGGCGACCTCCAACTCGTGGGGCGCATCACTGGCGGTGCGCCGCCGACGGGCACGACACAGGCAGACAACATCTCCGAGGCCGTTACGCCCGGCATACGTCTGGAACCCGAAAATGCCCAAATGAACAATCAAGGCAGCTTTGGCGGCAGGGTCGTCATCGATGGCCCGCTGGTCATCCGCATCAACGCTGACGATCTCCCGCCGGGCAGGAGCGGCTTCGCTTACGAAGGCATAACTTACGAGGTGTTGGATTCCAGCGGACAAGTCACTAACACCTACACACTTGGTCAGGACTGGAGTTCAATCAACACCCAACTGGCGATACTGGCTGCGGACCTCGCGGCGCACGCAACTCATCCGTGAAATGGAATATAGGCATTTGAACTCGCCGCGTAGCGAGTGGATGACTTTGCCCGGTCTGTTGAGCGTGTAAACGTACATTACTGATTCTGTTGGAGAACATTTCCTATGTCGTCGGAAAAAACGTGTGGAAAGGGTGAATTCCCCAAGCATCGCCTCTCTGGGATTTGGGTCTTGGCAACGGTGCTGGCGAGCTTGCCCCTGCTCGTTTCCTGTGCTGGCCGCAACATCCTGCCAACTCAGGCTGATGAGCAGAATGAGGCCGCCAACGCACTGATTCGCGATGGATTTGCGGCACTGCCGACGCGTTCCTTGGTGGAAACCCATGAAGCGCCTTACGTATCCGATCTTCCGGCGCCCTATTTCAAGCTGTCTTGGCTTCAGGAGCCGATTGAAATGCGTGCCGCCAACCTGCCGTTCGATCGATGCTTGCAAAAAGCGCTCGAACAACTGAATGACCCGCCGTCCGTTGCGTTCGCCCCCAGCTTGGTCGATCGTGATGTCGAGGTCACGATCGATCACCGCAGCGGTTCCTTTCGAGAATTCCTAAACCTGCTGGCCGAAGCCACTGGCTTGGGTTGGGAGGAAAGGGCCGGTGCATTGTATTGGACGGCGGAAACTACGCGAACGCTGGAGATACATCGGGTGCCTGCGGACCTGACGTACTCCATGAGCACGGGTGAGACCGAGGAGGAGGATGTCGTGCAAACCGGCCAAGGGGGAGGCGGCGGAAGCAACTCTGGCGTTCGGGCCTCACCGACCGGCGGAGGCGTCATCGATTTGTCCAGCGAAGGCGGCTTCTGGAGAGATTTGGAAGGCACCTTGACGGGCCTGCTTTCCGATGAGGATCATCTGCCCGTGATCGATCGCACTACCGCGACCGTGGTGCTGCGCGGTCACCCGGGTCGGGTGCGGCGGGCGGTGCGGTACATCGAAGCGCTTAACCGCTGGTTGAGCAGGCAGGTCATGTTGGACGTTCAACTAGTGCAGGTCACCCTAGCCAATGACCGCAGTTCGGGTATTGACTGGGGCTTGGTCTACGATCAGTCGGACCTGATGTTAAACGCCGAGTCGTCGTTGGCTGAGGTTGGGGCCAATGCCATAAACGCCAACTCCGGCCAAGTTGGCTTGACCTTCACGGGCGGCAGCCTCGAGAGTACCAAGGTGGTTTTGCATGCGCTTTCGCAGCAGGGGAAGACCAGTGTTGTCAACAGTCCCCGGGTGGTGGCGCTGAACGGCCAAGCTGCGCAGCTGCAAGTGCTCAATGACCGCGGCTATCTGGCCGGCATCAGCGTCACCAATTTGGCTACGGTTACCGGCGGCACCGAAACCGAGCTGCAGTCCGGGGTGGTTTCGACAGGTATCTCCGTGACCTTGGTGCCCAAGATCATCGGCGAGCAGGTATTCCTGCACGCCAATATACTGATGAGCGACTTGGTCAACCTGGAGAGCGTCGGCTCCGCCGGTCAGGAGAGCATTCAGCTTCCCACCGTGGAGCGAAGCCAGTTCTTTCAGAGCGCACGGTTGCGCAGCGGCGAAACCCTAGTGCTTGGCGGATTGTTGGCGAACCGGGCGTCCAGAAGCAGTGCGCAGCTACTCCCGCGTCTGCCAAGTTGGTTGGGTGGCACCCAAGCGGTGAGGACCTCCCGAACGGAAACCGTGCTGCTGATCACGCCGCGGCTTCTTGACAAGCCGTTCGGGGATGAAGACCTGCTCCTGTGAGCCGTCGCTTTGCTTCGCGGGTGATGCGGGAAGTCGTTCCGCTTAACCTCTTATCCCTAGTGCCTTGGGTCAAGTGGCGCCGTGCGGAGTTAGTCCGGGAGTCACTGTCTCTCAGGCATACGCAAGTGCTGTACTGCCATTACATGCGCCACAGAAAGGCTTTGGAATGCGCCTATTCCATCGGTGGCCCAATGGCCGAGGTCGAGCTTCCCTCCTTGCTCGGAGAAGCGGTTCGAGATTGTCTTTTCGGCCCCGAATTCGCCGAAGATTGCCTGTGGTGCGAAGCTTGGTCGAGTGGCTATGCGTTCGCTTTGTTCATCGATGGCCGTGTTGTCAAGGACGGCTTGGTTGCTGACCTGCCGCGCCTGGAGAGCGAGTTGGCTTTGATCTTGGCCAAGTTGCGTCATGAGGAAGGGTCCAATCCCCTCAAAGCGTATTTTGCGGACCAGACAGCCAAAACGGCCCTCGAAAACGCGTTTGAGACCTTTGGGGAGGAGGTTGCCGACAAAGGGCTCAACTTTGAGCAGCCGTTGCTGGCTGAATGCAACCGGGTGGAGCAGCGCCTGAGCGGCAATCAAGGCCGAATGCCGGTGCTCAGGGAGGCCAGCAAGATTCCCGCCATCGCCCGGGTGAACTTTCTGCGGCGAATGGCCGGACGCACCGCCATGGCGATTGCCTTCGCGGGCCTTGCCTGGGGTGGCTACGAGCTATGGCCGGAAACCGAGGAGCCAGAGCCGGAACCGCTGCCCATTACGCTTGCTGAACAGGCTTACGACCGGCTTTTGCGTTCCCCGATGGCCAGCGAATCGCTCAATGACATCCACTATGCCTATCGCGAATTCGTCGGCGATTCGGTATTTGGTCGCTACGGAGACGTTCAGACGATGCGTTGGGTCGGCTCAAGAGTGGGCACGCGAATGGAAGACGGCGGCACGGGCCGAGAGCTTGAGATCAAGGTGCGCATGCCTCTGGAGAACTTGAATGACCGCGGCGACCCCATTGATTTGGCCACGAACTTCGAGCGCTATGGCACAGGTCTCGGGTGGAAAGTTGAGGTGAGGGGCCGCAACGATGCGGAGGGTTGGCTGGATTGCACGGTATTCGTGCCGTTCAGGGAACCGAGTCTAACGGGCGAGAATGCCATAGCCGAAAGCCTTCCGGAGCCGGGTTCCAGCGACCGCCTGCACGATCGGAACATCCGTGAGGACTTCCAGCCCCTTGGCGAGGTCAGCGTCAAAACGGTGCGGAGCAACCCGATTTTCCTGTACTACCCGATCGAGTTGAAGCTCCGCAACGTCGAATGGTCAGACAAGGCACTGGTGCAGTGGTTGAGTCAGCGCTTGCAGGGTGGAACCGTCATTCTGGACCAATTGCTTCTCAAGGTGGCGCCAGGCGGCACCCAAGTCACCGGAACGATCGAGTTCCGCACCGTTTGGTGCAATAGCTGCGACAACGAAGCGATTCCCAGCGAAACCTGATCCGTTGGATGGCGCACTGGCCGACTGCCGCAATCCTAGCCGTCGCTGGCGGGAGCCCCGACCAATGGAATGCCCTCGTCTGCGCCATCGCCGCCACCCACTTCCGCGCTTGGTTCGTTGGGCATCAAAACGCGCGTCTCCGGCGGGGCGAGGTCAACGACCACTACTTGATTGCCTCGGTAGAGATCCGCCACCAGCTTGCCGTCGTAGAGAGCAAGAAGCTCGGTCAGCGCATCCTGCAGGGATGTGTTGGTGATTGTGAAGGGCACGTCGATGGTGCGGTCTTCCTTGGTCGCCCAGATCAAGGACCAGCCATGGCCCTCCACCAACTGCCGTAAACTGGTGGACAAGTGGCCTTCGCCTATTTCGTGTACCTGTGCTTGAACTGCACCGCTGGCCGTTAGCACCATGAAAACCGCTGCCCAACAAAGCCTGACGGCGACCGAACACTTGGAGGTCATGCCACCTACCCTAGTTGAATTTCCAAGTGTGCATCCTACGCAATCGGCTGTGCCTGTGTCCAACCAAGAGCCTGACAAAGTCGCGGCCCACCTTCGGGATTTCCACTCCGCAGCCAATTGCCCTGTGGTGTGCGGCTCATTTTTAATTCAGGGAGCAAACCCATGCGCATAGGCACCATGATCGGCGCGGACGGCACCGGCAGCGACCTCGACGGCGTCATCGGCAAGGCCAAGGACGCCGAGGCAGCCGGGCTGGACAACGTCTGGCTGGCCAACATCTTTTCCTTCGACGCCATCTCGACCTTGGCCTTGATTGGCCGCGAGACCCAGCGCATCGGCCTCGGCACGGCGGTCACGCCCACCTACCCCCGGCATCCGACCGCCATCGCCCAGCAGGCCCTCACCACCCAGGCGGCCGCCCCGGGGCGCTTCACGCTGGGCATCGGCCTGTCCCACAAGCTGGTGATCGAGGACATGCTCGGCCTCTCCTACGAGCGGCGGGCCGCCCACATGCGCGAGTACCTCGAAGTGCTCATGCCACTGGTTCGGGGCGAGACCGCCAACTACGACGGCGAGGAGTACCGGGTGCATGGCATCACCTTGGACGTTCCCGGTTCACAGGGCCTCAAGGTGGTCGCCGCCGCCCTCGGGCCGGCGATGTTGAAGATCACCGGGGAGCTGGCGGACGGCACCAACACTTGGATGGTGGGGCCTAAGACCATGGAGGCCCACATCGTCAAGCGGTTGACCGCAGCCGCCGACGCCGCTGGCCGGCCCGCGCCACAAGTCGTTGGCGGCTACCCCATTGCCTTGACCACAAGGCCGGACGAGGCCCGGGCGGAAATCGCCAAGAACCTCGTGATCTACGGACAGTTGCCGAGCTATCGAGCCATGCTCGACCGGGAGGGCGTGGATGGGCCGGCCGACATCGCCATACTCGGCGATGAGAACCTGCTGCGCGGCGAAATCAAACGCTTGGAGGACGCTGGCGTCACCGACCTCAACGCCGCCATCATGAACGTCGAGGACGGTGCCTACGAGCGAACCCTGGAATTCCTCGGCAGCCTGGCAGGATGACTCACCTCGACCGCGAACTCAAAGCGAGTTCGAGTGTACGGTTCGAGGGCAAGTTGCCCTCGCTCCAGAAGAATCACCCCGAACGATGGTCGAAGCGAGGGCAACTCGCTCCGGGAGAATCACCCTGAGCGATGGTCGGAGCGAGGGCAACTTGCCCTCGAACTGACCGCGGGAAGCGCAAATCTTCGGCAGGTCAGTCCGCGATCGAGGCCGGAATCCAGCTACCGTGGAAGCCATTCGGAATCCGGGGCAGTTCAATGGACGCGACGGGCTCGTTGTCCATCGTGGCCGCATCCATGATGACGAAGCGGCTGCTGTCCGAGTGGGCGTCGTAAACAAAGGTCATCAGGTAGCCGTCGTCCTCGCTCTTCGGGTCGGCCGAGGGCGCGAACACCGCTTCGCCGCCCACGCGGCCCCGTCCCAACTCGATCGCTGAACGCGCGCCGGTCTCCCGGTCGTACTTCAGAATGGCACCGGAGGCGCTCATCGGGTCGTCGGGGCTGCCCGGCTCGGACATGCTCATCATGTAGCCGAAGCGGTGCTTGAGGCCGATGACGCTGTCGGCAACCCGGGGGAATTCCGCGGAGCGGTCGTCCACCTGCTCCTCGCGCACCTTGCCGGTGGTGGTGTCGATGGTGAACCGCCACAGCTCCGGAGGCGGAAAGTCCATGGACGATTCGCGCCACATGTGGCTGAAGCGGGCCACGTCGAGCACGATGGCATCGCCGTCTTCGTAGGAGTTCATGGGGTGGAAGACGTAGCAGGGGTTGATGTCGTACCAGGCCACCTGAGCGTCGGTGCCGTTGCGCGGCATCACGCCCAACCGGGCCGGGTAGTTGTCGTCCCAGCGAATGGGCATCTCGCCGCTCATCGCCAGTTCCATGTTGAACACCGCCGGCAGGTCCATGAACACAACGTGGTTCCGGGTGATGTTGAAGTCATGCATCATGGTCGGCCCGCCAACCGTGATGTTCTCGACCTGCACCAGCTTGCCATCGGCGGATACGCGCAGGTAGCGCAGGTGGGGTGGCATGGCCGAGTAGCCGAAGGCGAGCAGTTCGCCAGTGACCGGGCAGATCTTCGGGTGCGCGGTGAACGAGCCGTTCAGGACGCCGTCGAAGTCGGTGGCACCCAGGGTGCCAAGCTCGCCGTCGATCACATAGGGGAAGTGGCCTTCCTCAAGCGCGAGAATCTTGCCCGCATGGCCGATGACGTGGGTGTTCGCCTTCGATGACTTCATGTCCATCAACACGGCGGGGTCGAGAATGTCGGTTGCCGGATTGGCGATGAAGGGCGTTTGCACGTAGCGGTTGCGATACCACTCGGCGCGGCCCTCGCGAATCCGCACGCCATGCAGCATGCCGTCGCCGAAGAACGGGTGGCTGCTGGTCCCGGAAAAGGGGTTGGCGCCGTTGCGCACGAAACGGCCATCGAGATCGGCCGGAATGGTTCCGGTCACCTTGAGCTTCGTGAGCGTGCGCTCCTCGGTGATCGGGCGGCCGTTGCCGCGCAGGTGAACCGGTGTGTCGTCAACAACTTCTGCTTCCGCCATCGTTGCAATCTCCCTGTCCTCTAAAGACGGCTATCATACGGGATTTTGGGGGCAGGGCGTCTGAAACGGTATCCAACCGGCCACCTGAACCTCCGGGACAGTGTGCTGTTCGTGCTCGGCGCGCCCGGATGGCAGATTACGTCAACCATCGTCGTTTCCATCGGCATCTACTTCTACCTGCCGCCGGAAGGCGCGGGGCTTCAAGTTCAGGTTTCCGAGGAGATTTTCCTCGGCGTGCTGACGGCCTACGGACTGGCGCGGCTGATCGGCGGCCTGATCGACTCGCTGACCGACCCGTTGGTGGGCCACTACTCGGATCGTTCACGCTCCCGATTCGGCCGGCGCCGGATTTTCCTGGCGTTTGGGCTGGTGCCGATGGCCGCCACCCCGGCGCTGCTGTTCTTTCCGCCGGGAGAGCCCGGCACCCACGGCGTGTTCGTCTACCTGACGGTGCTGCTGTGCCTGTACTACATCTTTTTCACCGTGTACGTAGCGCCCTACAACGCGCTGCTGCCGGAGCTGGCGGACACCGAAGCGGAACGGGTTGAACTCACCAGGCTGCGCTCGGCAATCGGCGGCTCCATCATCTTGGCCTACGGCATCCTGTGGCTGGCTGGCATTAAGTTGTTCCGGGAGCTTGGCTTGGATGCGAACACCGCAGTGCAGGTGGTTGTGGTCATCTCCTGCTTGCTTTCCTTCGTGTTCTGCGCGTGTCCCCTGCTGGTGGTGCGCGAACAGGAGCTGCGCCGCCAGCCGAGCGCCATGAACATGCGCGCAGCGCTTGCCACGACGCTCAGGAACGGGCCCTTTCTCACCTACCTGTTCGCACAGGTGATATTCACTCTGGGCATCCACATGAGCGGGCCGGCCATACCCTACTTTGCCCGCGTGATCCTGGGCCGGGACGAAGGGTTCGCGGCGGTTCTTTCCTTGAGCATGCTGCCCGGCATCCTGATCGGCTTCTTTTTCATTCAGCACGTCGTGGACCGGATCGGCACCAAGATGACGCTGGTGCTCTCCATCCTGATCCTGGGGGTCGCCCATGTGCCCTACGGGCTGCTCACGCCGAGCGTTCCGGGCGATGCCCATGACTTCCTGAACCTGGCCGTGGTGGTGGGGCTGTCCGCACTCAAGGGGTTGGCGATTGCCGGCATCATGATCCTGCCGACGGTCATCCTGGGCCAACTGATCGATCTAGATCAGGCGCGCACCGGGGCGGGCCGCTCCGCCATGTACTACGGCGTGCAGGGCCTGATGACCAAGTGGGTCCACGCCGCCTCGGCAGCCCTGATGAGCTTCCTGCTGTCGGGCTACGGCAGAAGCGCGGCGGAACCGCTCGGGGTGCTGCTGATCGGCCCGGTTGCCGGCGGCCTATGCCTGCTCGCCGCCGGCTTCTACGCCTGTTATCCGGAAAAACGAGTTCGCGCCGAAGCGCGCGGGCTGCACGAACCCTGAGCGGGAATCGCTGCGGTCACTCGCAAGTCGAGGCGCCCTAATTCAAGCCCATCACCTCGGGCAGCGCCCGTTCGATCAGCAAGCGGGTTTGCTCAAGCATCTCCTCGGTGCCGTGGGCAATGGGGCGAAGGATGAACTTGTGGACGCCGGCGTCGCGAAAGCGCTGCAGCAAGGCCATGATCTCCTCGCAGCCACCCACGGCTAGGAAGCCATCCGCCGGCTTGCCGAGCCTCTGCGCTAAGAACTCCGCGTAGCGGGCGACGATGGGCTCGTCGGCGCTGCCGAAGCGGAAGGCGAAGCCGGCGCCGTAGTGGTCCTCATCGATTGGGCGGCCGAGTTCGGCGGCGCGGGCCTTGATGGCCGTGATCACCGGCTCAACTTCCGTTGGCGACTCGATGCCCGCCTGCCAGCCGGTGCCCCACTTGGCGGTGCGCTCAATCGCTTGGGGCGCGGAGCCGCCAACCCACAGCGGCAACGGCTGCTGCACCGGCTTGGGCGCGATGCTCGCGTCCTGGAGTTGGTAGTACTCGCCGTCCAAGGTCACGGCGTCTTCGCGCCAAAGGCGGGAGAGGATTTGCAAGCCCTCCTCGCTGCGCTTGCCCCGGCCCCGGGTGGGCGTGCCGGTGGCGGCGTAGTCTCGGGAGCGGGCGCTGCCGACGCCGAAGGCGGGCAACAGCCGTCCTTCGCTCAAAACGTCGATGGTGGCGCAGGCCTTGGCGGTCAGCACCGGGTCGCGCAGGCCAAGGCTAGCCACGTTCATGCCGAACTTAATGTTGCGCGTGGCCCCGGCCAGCGCCGCCATGACGCTCATGCACTCCAGGTTCGGGTCCGGCCCGATCAGGCGGTCGCTTTGCCAGATGGAGTCCACCCCGCCGTTGTCGCACAGGTCCACCCAGCGCCAGAAGCCCTTGGCGTCCTCGAATGGGAAGTTGGCGATGCCGAGGCCAGCGCTGACGGTCATTGATGGTTCTCCTGCAACAGCTTAGTCCAGCACCGCCACCACCGTTTTGGAGGCCCCGGTGGAGGCGGGAATGATGTTCTCCGCCGCGAACCGGACGCGGCCGGTGGCGTCGATGACGACATCCACGCCCAACGTCAGTCACTCCGACAGAAAAATCGTCGCCACATTTAGCACTATTCATCAAATCAATGGAATAACATCATGGTGACACCCCACCCTTGGGAAGGAACCATGACAACAAAACACCTACTCGATGCGCAATTGCATCCGTTGCTCGAAATCGTCCCGCCGTTCGAGTTCAACGACGAGCTGCTGCCCGAATTGCGGAACAACCCCGCCATGGCCACGGAGCTTGGCGACCCCGCCGAGCACGGCGTCACTCGGGAAGAGATTCATGCCCCAATTGGCAGTGGCGCGGATATCCGCGCCCTCCTGTACAGGCCCTCCACGGAGGCCGCTTCCGGTGCTGGCTACCTGCACGTACACGGCGGTGGATACGTCCTGGGCACGCCGGAGAATTCCGATCCGGTCAACCTAGCCATCTGCGCCAAGCTGGGTGCCGTGGTGCTGTCGGTGGACTACCGCCTAGCGCCTGAGCACCCAATCCCCGCCCCCTTGGACGATTGCTACGCTGGACTTGCATGGCTGCATGAGCAGGCCCCGGCGCTGGGGGTGGACCGCGACCGCATCGGCATCGGCGGAGAGAGCGCCGGCGGCGGGCTGGCTGCCGCCCTGGCCATCAAGGCGCGGGACTTGGGCGAGTACGCGGTTTGCCATCAGCACCTGACCTATCCCATGTTGGATGACCGGACCGGCTCTCCGGAGCAGCCGGGCGACCCGCTGGTGGGGGAGTTCGTTTGGCAGCGGTCAAGCAACCAATACGGTTGGCGCAGCTACCTCGGCGGCGCCCCCGCCGAAGCGCCGCAGGTACCGGCGCGCCTTGAGGACTTCGCCGGCCTGCCGCCCACTTGGATGGCGACCGCCGCACTCGATCTGTTCCGGGACGAAAACCTCGACTACGCGCACAAGCTGATGCTGGCCGGGGTAAGGACCGAGCTGATTTCCTATCCCGCGGCCTGCCACGGATTTCAGATGCTGCCGGGAACGGCGCTCGGCGCCCAGTACGCGCGGGACCACCTCGAGGCTCTAGCCCGGGGTTTGGGAGTACGCCTTGCGCGAAGCGACTAGGGCTCGTACCAGATGGGCGAGCTGTAGGCCCGCTCCTGGGTCGTGAGCGGAACCTCCGGCGGCAGGCGGGTCTTGAAGAAGGCGGCATCGAAGGCGGTCCAGCGCGGCGTTGGGATCTCCAGCACCCGCACATAGTAGAAGGCGGCTTGGGCCGGGTTGAAGTCCGGGTCCCGCCAAACGGTTTGCAACGCCGCAGCGCCGATGGCGTTGCTGTAGGTGGCCGTTGCCACGTCCACCGTGTTGCCCACCGGCGGCGCCTTGCCGGTCTGCGGATCCACCCGGCGCCCATCCGACAGCGCCACGTCGTACACTCGCTCGGCGGTCTCTCCGTTGTCCTGCAGCCAGCCCTTGACGATTTGCACCCGATCCAGGTTCGCGCCCATGGGGTCCTTCAAGGCTTGCACCATGAAGGTGGGCGCTCCATCCCCCGGCCGCATGGGCAGATCGCCGCCCATGGGCACCCCCCGGACTTGGCCAGCCACCACCCAGTTGGGCCGATTCAAATCGGCGGCCTTGAAGTCCCAGCCGCCGAAGAAGCGCAGGCTCATGCGCGGCCCGGTGCTGGCGTAGGCCTCCTTGCGGGCGAGGGCGGCAAAGATGGACTCGCGGGTGTTCGCCTCGGCCCAAACGGCGGCGTACCCCGAAGCGGCCATTTCCCATTCCAACTGCACGATGTTTGGAATGTTGACGAACGGCTCCATGGCGCGAGCGGCACTCGGCTCATGCCAGCTGAACTTGCCCCAGAAGTTGTTCTCGTCGGCCGACGGGATGCCGGTATGGGAGTCGGTGCTGCCGATTAGGCCGAACTTGTATGGATTGACGCCGGTCTCCCCCATCAGCGCCAGCCCGGTTCGAAGCGCCGGACGGGCGTACTCGGCGGCGAACATCGCATCCTCGTGGGGGCGGGTGCTGAATCCGGCGAAGCGGTCCCAAGATTCATAGTCGGCAAACTCATCGTCCGGCGACACATAGGGATGGGTCTCGCTGTCGCCCTTGAACTGGGTGACTTCCATCAGCGGCTCCCAGCGCGCCCGCAGCCGCGCGTAGTCCGCGGTGATGGCCTGGCCGTCGGAATCGGTTCGAGCGAACATCAGGCCAGCGCTCACGTTGCTGTTGTGCGGGATAGCCAACGCGCGGCCGCCGGTGCGGGCTTCGTAGTCGGCCAGAAACCGCCAGAGTTCCGTGGGCCGGTCGCCGTTGAAGGAGCTGAAGGGCACCACCTGCCCGGCGCGCTCCGCTCCGTCTTGGAAGATGACGATGCGGTGCATGTTGCCGCCGCCCCGGCCGGAGCTCCATTCATAGCCGATCAAGGCGGTGAACTTGCCGGGGTCGTTGTAGCGCTCGGCCTGCTCGGTGACGACCCGCCAGACCGATTTGCCGTAAGCCGGGCTTTGCAGCAAGTCCTTGCGGTCTCGCAGCGCAGCGCCGAATTCCACCAGAATCTGGGCCGCCTGCTCCGGGCCCGCCTGATGCATGGCGTGCCAGCGCCGGCCGATTTCGGTGCCCAGCAGACGGGCATCCCCGGCTTCCAGGGCCGGAAACAGGCCCATGTACTCGGCGTGGTCGGCCGCCACCAGAAAGTCCAAAGGGCGATTCAGCTGCACCTGCCTGCCGCTGTGCGCAGTGACCGCATCGCCCCGCGCCAGCCGGTAAAGCTCATCATGGCCGAAGCGCACGTTGCCCCCGGCTGCCGCGTCCGGCGACAAGTTGGTGTGGACATGGGTATCGCCCCAATAGAGGTGCTTGGCGGGCGGGGCATTCAGGCTTGGTGAATAGAAGGGGCCGTCCGGATTAAGCGGTTCGGCAGCGGCCGCCAGCGCCGCCGCCATGCCGGCGCAGGGTGCGACCCAAGCGATCAGCCGATTCAACTGTCCCCGCCGGACAGGCGCCGCAAAATCTCGCCGATGCGGTTGGCGTTGACGCCGCCATCACTCCTCCCGACCCGGGATACGCTGCGCACATCGATCAGGGCGCCTTGGGCATGGGGGCGCACCCGAACCGCCACATCATCCTTGAAGCCGAACCAAAACGTGGTGGCGGTGGCCTCGATCAAGCCTTGCTGCGGGTGCTCGGCGACAACTTCAAGCCCCATGCCTTCCAGCGCGGCAACGGCCTCGGCGAAGGCTGCCTCGGGCGTGGCCGGCATCGTCAGCGGCACGACCCACGGATAGAACTCCGCTTGCAGGGGGGCGATGGTTTCGGCATCGAAGTCCAGCGCATTGGAGCCGGTGCCCCGCAGGACGGCGATTTCAATGAACTGCGGCGGATCCTCCGTATCGGTGGAAATGTTGTGAATTGGCGGCGTAGTCGCGAAGGCGTGCTGCAACTGCATGACGTAGCCGACCGCCAACAGGCAGATGACCAGGCCAACAGCCGAGGCGCGCAAGTCCTTGGGCAGGCGCCGCCGCCAAGCGACGGCAACCGCAACGATGGCGCACACTGCCACGGCGATCGCAAGCCAGCCGCCGACCTGCAAGAACTGGATTCCGGTGCCGATCCCCCACAGCCCGGCTCGGCTGCCCAGTGCGCCAATGGGCAGCAATGCGGTCGCCCCCAAGGCACCAAGTAATGCTGTTCGAGACCACCAAGTCGTCATGAGCCTCCCTTCCAACGGGTCAGATGTGGCAAGAGAGCGACTTATAGCACACCAACAAGGCGGTGCGTCAGATTCACGGGTTCCCGCCGGACAGGCGCCGCAAAATCTCGCCGATGCGCTCTGCGTTTAGGCCCATGTCGCTAACCCCCACTCGGGAGATGCTGCGCGCATCGACCACGGCCCCCTGGGGATGGGGACGCACCCGAACCGCAATGTCATCCTTGAAGCCGAACCAAAACGTGGTGGCGGTGGCTTCGATCAGGCCTTGCAGCGGATGCTCCGCCACGATCTCCATCCCCATGTCCTCTAGCGCCGTGCGCACCTTGGCGAAAGCCGCTTCGGGTGTCGCCGGCAGCGTCAACGGCATCACCCACGGATAGGCCTCCGCCTGCAGCGGCGCAATGGTCTCGGCATCGTAGTCGAGGGGATTGGAGTCCGGGCCCCGCAGCGCGGGGACCTCGATGAATGGCGGCGGCTCCCCTGTATCGGTGGATATGTGGTGGATCGGTGGCACGGAGACGGCGGCCAGCAGTTGCATGCCCATGTAACCAACTGCCAGCAGGCAGAGCGCTAGCCCAATGCCCGCGGCGCGCAGGTCGTCCGGCAGTTGCCGCCGCCGAGCGATGAGGACGGCAGCGGTGGCGCTTCCCGCACCCACGACAACCAATCCACTGCCGACCGTCACCAGCAGAACCCCGATGGTCCAGTCCCACAAAGCGAACCGAGCGCCCAATGCGCC